>NZ_JBIVJP010000022.1:56748-113671 GCF_044750285.1 Streptomyces sp. NPDC088812
CCGGAGTCGGGCCTCGCGCCGGAGTCGGGCCTCGCGCCGGAGTCGGGCCTCGCGCCGGAGTCGGGCCTCGCGCCGGAGTCGGGCCTCGCGCCGGAGTCGGGCCTCGCGCCGGAGCCGGGCCTCGCGCCGGAGCCGGGCCCGCGCCGCGCCGGGCCGCGCCGGGCCGCGCCGCAGCCGGGCCGCGCCGCAGCCGGGCCCCGCGCCGCAGTCGGCGGCCCAAGGGCGGGCCGGGTGGCGGGTGTCGGCCGGGGGTCAGGGGCGGCCGACGGGGGCCAGGACCGCTGCGGTGAGGGCGGCCAGGTCGGTGGGGGACAGTTCGACCTCCAGGCCGCGCCGGCCCGCCGAGACGCAGATGGTGGCGTGCGCGCTCGCGGAGTCGTCGAGGACCGTGGGGAGCTTCTTGCGCTGGCCCAGCGGTGAGATGCCCCCGCGGACGTAGCCGGTGGTGCGTTCCGCGAGGGTCGGGTCGGCCATGGCCGCCCGCTTGCCGCCGACCGCCGACGCGAGGGCCTTCAGGTCCAGGGAACCGGCGACCGGGACCACCGCCACGGTCAGGGTGCCGTCGACGTCCGCGACGAGGGTCTTGAACACCCGGTCGGGGGAGACGCCCATCGCCTCGGCCGCCTCCTCGCCGTAGGAGGGGTGGCTCGGGTCGTGGTCGTAGGCGTGGACCGTGAAGTCCACGCCCGCGGCCGTCAGGGCCACCGTGGCGGGCGTGCCGCCGGACTGCTGCTGCTTCTTCGACTTCTTCGCCATGCGGGCCTTCTGGTGGTGACGTCAGTTGAGACTGGTGGGCCCGCGGGTGAGGTCGGCCGCGGGCAGCGAGGGCAGGCTACGGAGGATGGCCGTCTCCGCGCGCAGGAGTTTCAGCTCGTCGCGCAGCCGGGAGGCGGTGTCCGGGGCCTGGAGCAGCCGCTGCTTGGTCGGCGTGTCCAGCATCATCGCGGCCGCCACCAGGTACGAGACCACCGACGGCTCGTCGGGGAGGTCCGCCCCCGTCGACAGCGACCGCTCCCGGGCGCCCGCCAGCCGTTTCTGGTACTTGCGGAAAGCCCGCAGCACGCCCTCCGCGAGCGCGCCCGCCTCGTCGCCGGGCTCCTCCGGGAGCTCCTCCAGCTCCGCCGTCAGATACGGCCCGGAGGCGTCCACCGACAGCAGCCGCACCCGGGTCGTGCCGGTCACCAGCACCTCGAAGGTGCCGTCGGACCGCTCGCGGATCGTCGCCGCGTCGGCGACGCACCCGAACCCGTGGAACGCCTTGGCCGGGTCGTCGCCGAAGCCGGCCGCCGGCCCCCGCCGGGGCAGCGCCGTCGGATCGGGCATGCCCGGTGCGCTGGGCGCCACCTCGTGGCCGTCGCGGATCGCCACGACGGCGAACCGGCGGGGTTCCTCCTCGGGGGACTTGAGCAGATCGCGCATCAGGGCGCGATAACGCTCCTCGAAAACGCTGAGCGGGAGCACGAGCCCCGGGAACAGCACCGTGTTCAGGGGGAAGAGCGGCAGCCGGACGGTGGTCACGGCGCAGAAGCCTAGTGGTCCCCGGGGCGGGCCCGTTCCCCGTGCCCGTTCCGTGGATGCCCCAGGGCCTGCCAGGGCACCCCCGAGCACACGCCCTCGCGCACCGCCAGGAAGTGTCCCAGCGGGTCGTCGGACAGCCGTCCCCAGGGGAAGGACGTGGCGTACGGGCCGATCAGCCGCAGTTGGGCGAGGGCGTCGTCGCGCCGGTCGAGACGGACCAGGACGTACGTCAGCAGGTTGCGGATCTCCGCCGGCCAGGGGTCGGCGGCCGGGAAGCGGGCGGAGAGGTCGGCGGCCCGGTCGGCGGCCGCCTCCAGGCGCTCGCGCGGCACCTGGGGCCCGCAGCCGTCGGTGAGGTAGGCGAAGGCGGCCCGCACCGGCAGCGCCTGCACCAGGGAGCCCGCGGGCGCGTCCTGCGCGGCGCGGTCGGCGAAGTCGAAGCACTCGCGGTGGGAGCCGTGCCAGGACTCGGCCAGGTAGCGCTTGGCGGCGACATGGCAGCCGTAGTGGTGCGGGGCGCGGCGCACCGCGGCCGCCCACAGCTCCTCGAAGTACTTGTGCCCGGCGTTCGCCCCGCGCGCGTGGTCCAGGGCGATCCGCCACGGCACCGGGTCGCCGATGTCGCTCTGCGCGGCCGCCGTGATCAGCGGGCTGACCTCGCGCAGCAGCTCCGCCCGGGCGGGCGAGCGCCAGGCGCGGTCCACCGCGAGCTGGGCGGCGACCAGCAGCACGTCCGGGTCGCGCGGGGCGGCGGCGCGCCACAGCTCGAACCACTCGGGGCGGGCGTCGGCGAAGGCGGCCAGGCGGGTGGCGTACCGGTCGCGGTACTCCCACTCGGCCCGCTCGCGGGTGCCGGCGAGCAGGGCGGCGGCGGCCTGGTACCCGCCCCGCGCGGCCTCGACCAGCGCGGGTCCGAGCCGGTCGTCGGGCACGTCGAGGAGCACCTCGTCGTCGGCCGGGAGCCCCGCGACGGGGTGGGGGGCGGCGGACCGCGCCGACCGGGACGCGGCCGTCCGGGAGGCGCGGTGGAAGGGGGGCAGCAGAGCCATGGTTTCGCCATTGAAAAGCCGCTGGCGGGCAGAGCGCCAGGGGGTAAGGCGAACCTGTGGAAAGTTGTGCATCCCCAGGTCAAGGACAGGTAAAAGGTAACTGTTCGGCAACTGTTCACCGGCTGATGTTCCCCGCCGTGCACCGACCGTGGCTCCGCTACCTACGGGCAGGGCCCGCCGCCCGGTGCCCACGGGGTACCGGCTCAGCCTCGGTCAGCCGCGCCGCAGCATCCGCGTCGCCCCCGCCGCCACCGTCGTCGCCAGGGTCCAGCCCAGCAGGATCATCGCCGCCTGCACCCACTGCCAGCCGCCGTGCAGCCGCCACTGACCGGCCTGCCCCAGGTCGATGACGGGCAGCAGCAGGTCGAGGGCGAAGAGTGCCGGGTTCCAGGGCGGATGGCCCTCGCGGCTGACGGGGGGATGGTCGGCGTGCGCGAAGGCCAGCGAAGCCGCCGCCCACAGCACCGCCATCCACACCGCGGCCCGGCCGGGGCGGTACCCGTAGGCCACCGTCCAGTCCTGCGCGTACCCCCAGAGCTTCGCGGCCGGCGGCAGGGTCTCGCGGCGACGGCGCTGTTTGGCGAGCAGCACCTCGCGGGCGTCCTCGTCCTCCCCGCCCGTCCGCAGCACCGCCGCCAGCCGCTCGTACGGTTCCGGGTTGTACTCGGCGGTCGCGGCGGCCACCCACTCCAGCCGCTCCGCCAGCGGGAACGGGCCCTGCGGCACCAGGTTCTCGTAGCCGAAGCCGCCCATGTGCAGGTTGCCGGGCCCCGGCCAGGCGCTCGCCCGGTCCACCAGGTTGACCACCCGCGCACCCGACAGCACCACCTTGCCGCGCCGCGGCGCCTCCCCGAGGAAGCGCAGCTCGGGGGTCTGCACCCGGCGCAGCGACAGCTCCTGCTCGTCGGTGAGGTCGAACCGGGCCCGCTCCAGGTCGACGGCGTCCCCGAACCGCCCGTCGTCCAGCCGGACCCCGCCCCGGCACTCGAAGCGCTGGACGCGTGTCCCGCGCGCGGGTGTCGTGCCGCTCAGCGCGTGGCCGCCGATGCCCGCCGGGGTGAGGTACAGACAGCGCTCGACGGTCAGCTGGGGCGCGTTGAGCGCGAACCGGGTGTACGGGTTGACCAGCCGCGCCCCGCGCAGGCTCAGCGACACGCCGATCTTGGCGCTGCGCAGCCGCAGCTCGCCGTGCGATTCGAGCAGCTCGGCCTGGAGGTCCTGGCCGACGGTCAGGCCGTCGGCGGAGACCGAGCGGCCGGTGCGGTCCCGGTAGACGATCGCCTGGTTGAGCAGCAGGTCCGTGCCGATGTGCGCGTCGGTGAGCCGGACGCCGTTGTGGAAGCGGCAGCGGGGCAGGTGCAGGTCGCCCTCCGTCTGGAGCCGGGCCGCCTCCAGCCGCGGGACCGAGCAGTCCACCATGCGCAGGGTCGTCACCCGCGCTTCCGGCAGCAGCACGTCCTGCTCGAACCGGCAGCGCTTCATCTCGACGTACGGCACCACCGTGCCGCCCGCCACGTCGAGTGTGCCGCTGATCTGCACGCCGACCAGTTTGAGCGAGGAGACCCGGCCCGCGAGCGCGGGCGGTCCGTCCAGCAGCAGCCAGGCCACGATCCGGGCCCGCACGGTCCGCGCCGCGCCCCAGGGATGCCCGCCGTGCGGGTCGTCGACGACCGTGTCCCCGCTGCTCAGGTCGTACACGCTGCCGTTGCGGAAGGCCTGCCACATGCCGGCCTCGGCGGCGGTCAGATCCTCCGGCACGTCCCCGGTGCGGACACCGGCCCCGTCGGTCACGCTGTTCCGTCCCTCCTGCCGCCCGTCGGCTCACGGGTTTCGCACAGCCGTTCCATGCCCGCCGGGTGACGTCACGAACGCTAACGGTGAAGGGGATCTTCCGAATCCGGCCACGGTGTGTATCAGCCACTGATACGCGCGACCGACCTCCGATGCCGGTCTGAGAGAATTGACGACGTGATCTCCCGAATCGATCTGCGCGGCGACGCCCTCCCCGAGGGACCCGCCCTGCGCGACCTGCTGCCCCGAGCCGACTTCGACGTCTCGGCCGCCCTCGAGAAGGTGCGTCCGATCTGCGAGGCCGTGCATCATCGGGGCGACGCGGCGCTGATCGACTTCGCCGAGAAGTTCGACGGCGTCCGCCTCGACCAGGTCCGGGTGCCCGCCGCGGCCCTCACCCGCGCCCTGGAGGAACTCGACCCGGCCGTGCGCGCCGCCCTCGAGGAGTCCATCCGCCGCGCCCGCCTCGTCCACCGGGAGCAGCGCCGTACCACCCACACGACCCAGGTCGTGCCCGGTGGCTCGGTCACCGAGAAGTGGGTGCCCGTCGAGCGTGTCGGCCTGTACGCGCCGGGCGGCCGGTCGGTCTACCCGTCCTCCGTCGTCATGAACGTCGTGCCGGCGCAGGAGGCCGGTGTCGAGTCCATCGCCCTCGCCTCCCCGGCGCAGGCCGAGTTCGGGGGCCTCCCGCACCCGACGATCCTCGCCGCCTGCGCCCTGCTCGGCGTCGACGAGGTCTACGCGGCCGGCGGTGCCACCGCCGTGGCGATGTTCGCGTACGGCACCGAGTCCTGCCCGCCCGCGAACATGGTCACCGGCCCCGGCAACATCTGGGTCGCCGCCGCCAAGCGCTACTTCACCGGCAAGATCGGCATCGACGCCGAGGCCGGCCCGACCGAGATCGCGGTCCTCGCCGACGCCACGGCCGACCCGGTGCACGTCGCCTCCGACCTGATCAGCCAGGCCGAGCACGACCCGCTGGCCGCCGCCGTCCTGGTCACCGACTCCGCCGAGCTCGCGGACGCGGTCGAGAAGGAGCTGGAGCCGCAGGTCGCGGCCACCAAGCACATCGACGACCGGATCGTGCCGGCGCTCAAGGGCAAGCAGTCCGCGATCGTGCTCGTCGACGGCATCGAGGAGGGGCTGCGCGTGGTCGACGCCTACGGCGCCGAGCACCTGGAGATCCAGACGGCAGACGCCGCGGCCGTGGCCGACCGGGTGAAGAACGCGGGCGCGGTCTTCATCGGACCCTGGGCGCCGGTGTCGCTGGGCGACTACGCGGCCGGGTCCAACCACGTCCTGCCCACCGGCGGCTGCGCCTGTCACTCCTCCGGCCTGTCCGTCCAGTCCTTCCTGCGCGGCATCCACATCGTGGACTACACGCGGGAGGCGCTGGCCGAGGTCGCGCACCACGTGGTGACCCTGGCGGAGGCGGAGGACCTGCCCGCGCACGGCGCGGCGATCAAGGCACGGTTCGGGTGGAAGGTACCGACGAGCAAGTGAGCTTCGGAATCGATGAGCAAGTGAGCTTCGGAATCGACGATCTCCCCGTACGGGACGAGCTGCGCGGCAAGTCCCCCTACGGCGCGCCCCAGCTGGACGTCCCCGTACGGCTGAACACCAACGAGAACCCGTACCCGCTGCCCGAGCCGCTGGTCGAGCGGATCGCGGAGCGGGTGCGCGAGGCGGCCCGCAACCTCAACCGCTACCCGGACCGGGACGCGGTGGAGCTGCGCACCCAGCTCGCCCGGTACCTGACGGACACGTCCGGCCACGAGGTCGGGCTCGCGAACGTCTGGGCGGCCAACGGCTCCAACGAGGTCATCCAGCAGCTGCTGCAGACCTTCGGCGGGCCGGGCCGCACGGCCATCGGCTTCGAGCCCTCCTACTCGATGCACGGGCTCATCGCCCGCGGCACCGGCACCGGATGGATCTCCGGGCCGCGCCACGAGGACTTCACCATCGACCTCGCGGCGGCCGAGAAGGCGATCGCGGAGCACCGCCCGGACGTCGTCTTCGTCACCACCCCCAACAACCCCACCGGCACCGCCGTCCCCGGCGAGACCGTCGTCGCGCTGTACGAGGCGGCCCAGGCCGCCAAGCCGTCCATGCTGATCGTGGACGAGGCATACATCGAGTTCAGCCACGGCGACTCGCTGCTGCCGCTGCTCGAAGGTCGGCCGAATCTCGTCGTCTCGCGGACGATGTCGAAGGCCTTCGGCGCGGCCGGCCTGCGCCTCGGCTACCTCGCCGCGCACCCGGCCGTGGTGGACGCCGTCCAGCTGGTCCGGCTGCCGTACCACCTGTCGGCCGTCACCCAGGCGACCGCGCTGGCCGCCCTGGAACACACCGACACGCTGCTGAAGTACGTCGAGCAGCTGAAGGCCGAGCGCGACCGGCTGGTGGCCGGACTGCTCGCGCTGGGCTACGAGGTGACCGCCTCGGACGCCAACTTCGTGCAGTTCGGCCGGTTCGCCGACGCGCACGCCGTCTGGCGGAAGATCCTCGACCGGGGCGTCCTGGTCCGGGACAACGGCGTGCCCGGGTGGCTGCGGGTCACCGCCGGAACCCCCGAAGAGAACGACGCGTTCCTCGACGCGGTCCGTGAACTGACGAGCCTTGTGGGGGCCACCCCCACACCCCCGAAGGAGCAGAGCGCATGAACCGCGTGGGACGCGTGGAGCGAGTGACCAAGGAGACCTCGGTCCTCGTCGAGATCGACCTCGACGGCACCGGCAAGGTCGACGTGGCGACCGGGGTCGGCTTCTACGACCACATGCTCGACCAGCTCGGCCGGCACGGCCTGTTCGACCTCACCGTGAAGACCGAGGGCGACCTGCACATCGACTCGCACCACACCATCGAGGACACCGCCCTCGCCCTGGGCGCCGCCTTCAAGCAGGCCCTCGGCGACAAGGTGGGCATCTACCGCTTCGGCAACTGCACGGTCCCGCTGGACGAGTCCCTCGCCCAGGTCACCGTCGACCTCTCCGGCCGCCCGTACCTCGTGCACACCGAGCCCGAGAACATGGCGCCGATGATCGGCGAGTACGACACCACGATGACCCGGCACATCCTGGAGTCCTTCGTCGCCCAGGCCCAGATCGCGCTGCACGTGCACGTGCCCTACGGGCGCAACGCGCACCACATCGTGGAGTGCCAGTTCAAGGCGCTGGCCCGGGCCCTGCGCTACGCCTCGGAGCGCGACCCGCGCGCGGCGGGCATCCTGCCCTCCACGAAGGGCGCCCTGTGAACGGTCTGTCGACCATCCTGATCGTCGTCGGCCTCTTCCTGGTCGGCGGCATCATCTCCTTCGTCAAGCAGGAGATGCCCAAGAGCCTGATCGTGCTGCTCTCGATCGCCGCCGCGATGTGTCTCGTGGCGGGCGTCATGCGGCTGGAGGTGTGGAGTTGAGCGCCGTGAACAAGAAGGTGGTCGTCTTCGACTACGGCTTCGGCAACGTCCGCTCCGCCGAGCGCGCCCTCGCGCGGACCGGCGCCGAGGTCGAGATCACCCGTGACTTCGACCGGGCGATGAACGCCGACGGCCTGCTGGTGCCGGGCGTCGGCGCTTTCGCCGCCTGCATGAAGGGCCTGCGCGACGCGCGCGGCGACTGGATCATCGACCGGCGGCTGTCCGGCGGCCGCCCGGTGATGGGCATCTGCGTCGGCATGCAGATCCTCTTCGCCCGCGGTATCGAGCACGGCATGGAGACCGAGGGCCTCGACGAGTGGCCCGGCGCGGTCGAGCCGCTCCAGGCCGAGATCGTCCCGCACATGGGCTGGAACACGGTGGAGGCCCCGGCCGACACCGAGCTGTTCGCCGGTCTGGACGCGGACGCGCGCTTCTACTTCGTGCACTCCTACGCCGTCCACGACTGGTCCCTGGAGTCGCACAACCCGGCGATCCGGGCCCCCAAGGTGACCTGGTCGACGCACGGCAAGCCGTTCGTGGCCGCCGTGGAGAACGGCGCCCTGTGGGCCACGCAGTTCCACCCCGAGAAGTCCGGCGACGCCGGAGCCCAGCTCCTCACCAACTGGATCGGAACCCTGTGAGCAAGCTCGAACTCCTCCCCGCCGTCGACGTCCGCGACGGCCAGGCCGTCCGCCTCGTGCACGGCGAGTCCGGCACCGAGACCTCCTACGGCTCCCCGCTGGAGGCCGCCCTCGCCTGGCAGCGGTCCGGCGCCGAATGGCTGCACCTGGTCGACCTGGACGCCGCCTTCGGCACCGGCGACAACCGGCAGCTGATCGCCGAGGTCGCCGGGGCGATGGACATCAAGGTCGAACTGTCCGGCGGCATCCGCGACGACGACACCCTCGCCGCGGCCCTGGCCACCGGCTGCACCCGGGTCAACCTCGGCACGGCCGCCCTGGAGACCCCGGAGTGGGTCGCCAAGGTCATCGCCGAGCACGGCGACAAGATCGCCGTAGGCCTCGACGTACGCGGCACCACCCTGCGCGGCCGCGGCTGGACCCGCGACGGCGGCGACCTCTACGAGACGCTGGAGCGTCTGAACAAGGAGGGCTGCGCCCGCTACGTGGTGACCGACATCGCCAAGGACGGCACCCTCCAGGGCCCCAACCTGGAGCTGCTGCGCACCGTCTGCGCGGCGACCGACCGCCCGGTCGTTGCCTCCGGCGGCGTGTCGTCCCTCGACGACCTGCGCGCCATCGCCGCGCTGGTGCCCCTCGGCGTCGAGGGTTCCATCGTCGGCAAGGCGCTGTACGCGAAGGCGTTCACCCTGGAAGAGGCCCTGGAGGCTGTGTCGTCATGACGTCCGAAGCCGTGCGGCGCGTGCAGAGCGGAAATCCCTGGGAAGAGACCTTCGGTTTCGCACGCGCCGTCGCGGCGGGCGACCGTGTGCTGGTGGCGGGCACGACGGCCTTCCGGGGCGACGTGCTGTACGGGGAGGGCGACCCGTACGAACAGGCCAGGGTGGCCTTCACCGGCGCGCTCGAGGCGATCGCCGAGTTCGGTCTGGGGCCCGGGTCCGTGATCAGGACCCGGATGCACCTGGCGCATTCGCGGGACGTCGACGCGGTGGGCCGGGCCCACAAGGAGTTCTTCGACGCCGTACGCCCGGCCGCGACCCTGCTGGTCGTGGAGGGGTTCATCGATCCGCGCGTCCTGGTCTCGGTGGAACTCGAAGCTTACAGAGGACATTCAGAAGGAGCCGCGCAGTCATGAGCCTGGCAGTCCGAGTCATCCCCTGCCTGGACGTGGACAACGGCCGGGTCGTCAAGGGCGTCAACTTCCAGAACCTGCGGGACGCGGGCGACCCCGTCGAGATGGCCAAGGTGTACGACGCCGAGGGCGCCGACGAACTGACGTTCCTGGACATCACCGCCTCGTCGGGCAACCGCGAGACCACCTACGACGTGGTCCGCCGCACCGCCGAACAGGTGTTCATCCCGCTCACCGTCGGTGGCGGGGTGCGCACCCCCGAGGACGTCGACAAGCTGCTGCGGGCCGGCGCCGACAAGGTGGGCGTCAACACGGCCGCCATCGCCCGCCCGGAGCTGATCAAGGAGATCGCCGAGCGGTTCGGCAGCCAGGTGCTGGTGCTCTCGGTGGACGCACGGCGCATCCCTTCCCGCACCGGCTCGTCCGGCTCCTTCGAGGTGACCACCCACGGCGGCCGGCGCGGCACCGGCATCGACGCCGTCGAATGGGCGCACCGGGCGGCCGAACTGGGCGCCGGCGAGATCCTGCTCAACTCGATGGACGCCGACGGCACCAAGGACGGCTACGACCTGGAGATGATCACCGCCGTCCGCAGGCACGTGACGGTCCCGGTGATCGCCTCCGGCGGCGCCGGCCGGCTCGCGGACTTCCCGCCGGCCGTCGAGGCGGGCGCGGACGCCGTCCTGGCCGCCTCCGTCTTCCACTTCGGGGACCTGCGGATCGGCGAGGTCAAGCAGACGCTGCGGGAGGCGGGCCGCCCGGTGCGGTGACACCCCGCCGGCGCGACGAGGACCCGAACCGGGCCCCGGTCACCCGGTGACCGGGGCCCGGCTCCGTCGTCCGTCCGCCCGCGCGCGCGGGAGACGCGTACGTCCCCGCACCGGCCGCCCGGCACCCTCAGATCCCGAGCTGCTTGCCGCTGCTCAGCTTCTCGATGGCGTCCGCGTCGCCGGCCAGGTCCACCTGGGCGGCGCTGTGCCGGCCGTACAGGAACAGCAGCAGCTCCGACGGCTCGCCCGTCGCGGTCACCACCGGCGTGCCGCGGTTGGCGACCGCCGTACGCCCGTCCGGGCGGCGCAGGACCAGACCGGTCGACGTGTTCCGGCCCATGAGCCGGGCCGTGCGCTCCAGCCGGGACCACAGGGCGTCCTGGAAGACGGGATCCAGCTCGCGGGCCGTCCACCCCGGCTGGGCACGCCGGACGTCCTCGGTGTGGACGTAGAACTCGACCGTGTTCGACACCTCGTCGATCTGCTTGAGCTGGAACGGCGAGAACCGCGGCGGGCCGGTACGGATCAGCTGGATCAGCTCCTCGTACGGCTTGGCGGTGAACTCCTCCATCGCCCTGTCCAGACGGGACGCGAGCTGCTTGATCAGCATCCCCCCGGCGGCGTCCGGCCGGCGCTCGCGCACCACCACGTGCGCGGCGAGGTCACGGGTCTGCCAGCCCTCGCACAGGGTCGGGGCGTAGGGGCCCAGCGCCTCCAAGAGGTCGGCGAGCAGAAGCCGTTCACGCTTTGCGAAAGTCGACATGCAGTCAGCCTACGACCGCGTAGGAGGTCCGGACAGTGGACACGGCCCGGGCGCTGTCGGTGCCGCGCGGCACAATGGCACACATGACCAGCACGCCCCCGCCCAGCAGCCTGGACCCGGAGATCGCCGCGCGCCTCAAGCGCAGCCCCGACGGGCTCGTCCCCGCCATCGCCCAGCAGTACGACACCGGTGAGGTGCTCATGCTCGGCTGGATGGACGACGAGGCGCTGCACCGCACCCTGACGACCGGCCGCTGCACCTACTGGTCGCGCAGCCGCGGCGAGTACTGGGTCAAGGGCGACACCTCCGGCCACTTCCAGTGGGTCAAGTCCGTCGCCCTCGACTGCGACGCCGACACCGTGCTGGTCAAGGTCGACCAGGTCGGCGCCGCCTGCCACACCGGCGCCCGCACCTGCTTCGACGCCGACGTGCTCACGGGCGACGCGGGCACCGGTTCCGGTTCCGGCGCACCGGCCTCGGATCAGTAAGGTCAGCCGCCATGGACCTCGAGACGTTCCGCAAGCTGGCCGGCGACCGCCGTGTCATCCCCGTCACCCGCAAGCTGCTCGCCGACGGCGACACCCCGGTCGCGCTCTACCGCAAGCTCGCCGCCGAGCGCCCCGGCACCTTCCTGCTGGAGTCCGCGGAGAACGGCCGCACCTGGTCCCGCTACTCCTTCGTGGGCGTCCGCAGCGCGGCCACCCTCACCGCCCGCGACGGCCGGGCCCACTGGCTCGGCGCCCCGCCCGTCGGCGTCCCCACGGACGGCGATCCCCTCGTCGCCCTGCGCGCCACCCTGGAGGCCCTGCACACCCCCCACCAGGAGGGCCTGCCGCCCTTCACCGGCGGCATGGTCGGCTACCTCGGCTACGACATCGTGCGCCGTCTGGAGAAGATCGGCCCCGGAGAACGGGACGACCTGGGGCTGCCCGAGCTCACCATGCTCCTCACCAGCGACCTCGCCGTCATGGACCACTGGGAGGGCTCCGTCCTGCTGATCGCCAACGCGATCAACCACAACGACCTCGACACCGGCGTCGACGAGGCATACGCGGACGCGGTCGCCCGCCTCGACGCCATGGAGGCCGACCTCTCCCGCCCGGTCGCCCAGCCCCCCGCCGTCCTGCCGCCCTCCGAACTCCCCGACTACACCGCCCTGTGGGGCGGCCCCGACTACCAGAGGGCCGTCGAGGACATCAAGGAGCGCATCCGCGCGGGCGAGGCCTTCCAGGTGGTCCCCTCCCAGCGGTTCGAGACGCCGTGCTCGGCGAGTGCCCTGGACGTCTACCGGGTCCTCAGGGCCACCAACCCCTCCCCGTACATGTACCTCTTCCGCTTCGACGGCTTCGACGTCGTCGGCTCCTCCCCGGAGGCCCTGGTCAAGGTCGAGGACGGGCGGGCCATGGTCCACCCCATCGCCGGGACCCGGCACCGCGGGGCGACCCCGCGGGAGGACCAGGCCCTCGCCGACGAACTGCTCGCCGACCCCAAGGAGCGTGCCGAGCACCTCATGCTCGTCGACCTCGGCCGCAACGACCTCGGACGGGTCTGCGAACCCGGCTCGGTCGAGGTCGTCGACTTCATGTCCATCGAGCGGTACTCCCACGTCATGCACATCGTCTCCACGGTGACCGGCCGGGTCGCACGGGGCCGCACGGCCTTCGACGTCCTCACCGCCTGCTTCCCCGCGGGCACCCTCTCGGGCGCCCCGAAGCCGCGCGCCATGCAGATCATCGACGAGCTGGAGCCGTCCCGGCGCGGCCTCTACGGCGGCTGCGTGGGCTATCTGGACTTCGCCGGCGACTCCGACACCGCCATCGCCATCCGCACCGCCCTGCTGCGCGACGGCACCGCCTACGTCCAGGCCGGCGCGGGCGTCGTCGCCGACTCCGACCCGGCCGCCGAGGACCAGGAGTGCCGCAACAAGGCGGCGGCGGTCCTGCGCGCGGTGCACACCGCCAACCGGCTGGGACGGTAGGGCGCTCCGGGGACGCCGGTGGGCGGGGTGTTCCCGGGGCGATGGGGCGCGCGTCACGTGAACCCCGGGTGACGGTTCGCCCGGGGTTCAGGCGATAGTGGAGTACGTGACTGCTGTACCTCACCCCCGTGCCCAAGCCGCCGCCCCCGCCCGGTCCGGCCGCCGGAGCCTCGCCCTCGCCCTGCTGTGCGGTGCGCTGGGCGCGGCCGTGGCCCTGCTCTCCACCCGGCAGCGCTGGTCGGCGGGCACGGCGACGGTGGCCGGCGGCGCCTTCCCCCTGACCGCCAAGGGCAGCGACGTCACCGGCGTCCCCGCGGCGCTCGCCATAGTGGGCCTCGCCGCGCTCGTCGCCGTCTTCGCCGTCCGCAGGGCCGGCCGCCTCGCCGTCTCCGGCCTGCTGGCACTCTCCGGCGCGGGCATCGCCGCCGCCGCCGTGCTCGGCGCGTCCGACAGCTCCGCGCTCGACGAGAAGGCGGCCCAGGCCTCCGGCGACACCTCCGCCACCGTCGCCTCGCTCACCCACACCGCCTGGCCGTACGCCGCCGCCGTGGGCGGCGTCCTGATCCTCCTGGCCGGCCTGCTCGCCCTGCGCTACGGCCGGCTGTGGCCCGCCATGTCCGGCCGGTACGAGCGCGGCGGCGCCCCCCGCCCCCGGCGCCGGGCCCGGCCCGTCGACCCCGACCGGCCCGAGGAGATGTGGAAGGCGCTGGACCGGGGAGAGGACCCCACGGGCCCGGACCCGGCCTGACCCTCCGCCGACCGGCCCCGCACCCGATGTGGCGCATCGGACGATGTCGTGCATCAGACGATGTGGTGAAACAGACGGTGTGGTGAATCAGACGCCCCCGGGACACCACCCCGGGCACGGCACGCGCCCCCCGTACGGGACAATGGACCACGAGCCTCCGGCTCGCGCACGTACACACGTACGCAACACAGACAGCAACGAGGAGCAAAGTCATGGCGGGCAGCAGCCACGGACACACCCCGGCCGCCTGGACCGGTGCCATCATCGCCTTCATCGGTTTCTGCGTCGCGGGCGCGTTCATGGTCATGGCCGAGCCGCTCGGCTTCTGGGCCGGCATGGTCATCGTGGTGCTCGGCGGTGTCGTCGGCGGCGTGATGAGCTCCATGGGCCTCGGCCAGTCGAAGCAGGCGCAGGCGGCGCTCCGGGTGACGGCCACGCGCGAGCCGGCGGCCGCCGAAGGCTGAGCCCCGGTACGACCACGCCCGTGGGGCGGCCGGCGCACCCCGCGAGGTGCGCACCGGCCGCCCCACGCGCGCGTGCGGCCCCGGGCGGGGCACAATGCGAGACGTGCACCCCGACCGCCAGAGCGTGACACCGCCCGCCCCGGGGACCGTCCTGGGACGGCTCGCCGTGCCCGTGGGCCTCCTCGCGGCCGTCGCCGGGGCCTTCGCGTACGTCGGAGCCGTCGACCCCAACGAACCCGGCCACTACCCGGTCTGCCCGCTGCTGAGCGTCACGGGCCTGTACTGCCCCGGCTGCGGCGGTCTGCGCAGCGCGCACGCCTTCGCGCACGGCGACGTCGTGACCGCCCTGCACGCCAACGCACCGGCCGTCGCCGCCTACGTGGCCTTCGCCGTGCTGTGGACCGTCTGGGTGGTCCGCGCGGCCCGCGGACGCCCGCCGCGCCTCGACCCGCGGCCGGTGCACCTGTGGTCGCTGGGCGCGTTGCTGCTGGTCTTCACGGTGGTCCGGAACCTGCCGTTCGGCGGCTGGCTGCACCCGTGACCCCCCGGGCGCCGCGTCCACGAGGTGGGACCGGCGTCAACCGGATGCGAGGCCTTCGCCCTCCTCCGGATACCATCGCAGTGACCACCGGTTTCCACCGGTCGCCGCAACTGTCAACCGTCTGGAAGGGGGCCGCTCGCGTGAGTGTGCTCGACGAGATCATCGACGGAGTCCGTGCCGACCTCGCGGAGCGGCAGGCGCGGGTGAGCCTCGACGAGCTCAAGGAGCGCGCGGCGAAGGCCCGCCCCGCCAAGGACGGCGTCGCCGCGCTGAAGGGCGACGGCGTCAAGGTGATCTGCGAGGTCAAGCGCTCCAGCCCCTCCAAGGGCGCGCTGGCCGCGATCGCCGACCCGGCCGGGCTGGCCGCGGACTACGAGGCGGGCGGCGCGGCCGTCATCTCCGTCCTCACCGAACAGCGCCGCTTCGGCGGCTCCCTCGCCGACCTCGAGGCGGTCCGCGCGCGCGTGGACATCCCCGTCCTGCGCAAGGACTTCATCGTCACCTCGTACCAGCTGTGGGAGGCCCGTGCCTACGGCGCCGACCTCGCGCTGCTGATCGTGGCGGCCCTCGACCAGCCGGCCCTGGAGTCGCTGATCGAGCGTGCCGTCTCCATCGGCCTCACCCCGCTCGTGGAGGTCCACGACGAGGACGAGGTCGAGCGGGCGGTGGACGCCGGCGCGAAGATCATCGGTGTCAACGCGCGCAACCTGAAGACGCTGGAGGTCGACCGGGGCACGTTCGAGCGCGTCGCCCCCGAGATCCCGGACCACATCGTCAAGGTCGCCGAGTCCGGCGTGCGCGGCCCGCACGACCTCATCGCCTACGCCAACGCCGGCGCCGACGCCGTCCTGGTCGGCGAGTCCCTCGTCACCGGCCGCGACCCGAAGACCGCGGTCGCCGACCTGGTGGCGGCGGGCGAGCACCCCGCACTCCGGCACGGCCGCGGCTGATCCCCCGCTAGGCTTGGCCCGATGACTCCGACGCCCCCCGCCCCGGCCACGGACCGGTACGCCCGCCTCGCGCGCGGCTGCCGTCCCCGTGGCTGCCGCGCGCCCGCGCGGCGGGTGCACGGCCGCAGGGTGCGGTACGTCATCGGTGACGAACCGGGACAGGTCAACGGACGTCGATGGCAGCGCGCCCCTCAGGGGCGCGGGGCCCTGTTCGACGTGCGGCTGCCGCCGCGCGAGCGCGACCAGCCACACACGGCCTGAAGCCGGTCGACAAGCCCTGCCCCCACGGCGACTCGTGTCCTTTCACAAACTCACCGTGAGGTATCCGCATGCCCAGCGAGTTCTTCATCCCCGACCCCGAGGGTCAGGTCCCCGACGCCGCAGGCTACTTCGGCGCCTTCGGCGGCAAGTTCATCCCGGAGGCCCTCGTCGCCGCCGTGGACGAGGTCGCCGTCGAGTACGACAAGGCGAAGCACGACCCCGAGTTCGCCCGTGAGCTCGACGACCTGCTGGTGCACTACACCGGCCGGCCCAGCTCCCTCACCGAGGTGCCCCGGTTCGCCGAGCACGCCGGCGGCGCCCGGGTCTTCCTCAAGCGCGAGGACCTCAACCACACCGGCTCCCACAAGATCAACAACGTGCTCGGCCAGGCGCTGCTCACCCGGCGCATGGGCAAGACACGCGTGATCGCGGAGACCGGCGCCGGCCAGCACGGCGTCGCCACCGCCACCGCCTGCGCCCTCTTCGGGCTCGAGTGCACCATCTACATGGGCGAGATCGACACGCAGCGCCAGGCGCTGAACGTGGCCCGGATGCGCATGCTCGGCGCCGAGGTCGTCGCGGTGAAGTCCGGCAGCCGCACGCTCAAGGACGCCATCAACGAGGCCTTCCGCGACTGGGTCGCCAACGTCGACCGCACCCACTACCTGTTCGGCACCGTCGCCGGCCCGCACCCCTTCCCGGCCATGGTCCGCGACTTCCACCGCGTGATCGGCGTCGAGGCCCGCCGCCAGATCCTGGAGCGCGCCGGACGCCTGCCCGACGCGGCCGTCGCCTGCGTCGGCGGCGGCTCCAACGCCATCGGCCTCTTCCACGCCTTCATCCCCGACACCGGCGTACGCCTCATCGGCTGCGAACCGGCCGGGCACGGCGTCGAGACCGGCGAGCACGCGGCGACCCTCACCGCCGGCGAGCCCGGCATCCTGCACGGCTCCCGCTCCTACGTCCTCCAGGACGACGAGGGCCAGATCACCGAGCCGTACTCCATCTCCGCCGGTCTGGACTACCCGGGCATCGGCCCGGAGCACTCCTACCTGAAGGACTCCGGCCGCGGCGAGTACCGCGCCGTCACCGACGACGCGGCCATGCAGGCCCTGCGCCTGCTGTCGCGCACCGAGGGCATCATCCCGGCCATCGAGAGCGCCCACGCGCTGGCCGGCGCCCTGGAGGTCGGCCGGGAGCTGGGCAAGGACGGGCTGATCGTGGTCAACCTGTCCGGCCGCGGTGACAAGGACATGGACACGGCCGCCCGCTACTTCGGCCTGTACGACACCGACGCCGAGGTCGCCGAGGACGCCACCGGCACCGCCGAGATCGAGGGGGACGCCAAGTGAGCGGCACCATCCACCTGCTGTCCGACACCCTCGCCGCGGCCAGGGCCGAGGGCCGCTCCGCGCTCATCGCCTACCTCCCGGCCGGGTTCCCGACCGTCGACGGCGGCATCGAGGCGATCAAGGCCGTCCTGGACGGCGGCGCCGACATCGTCGAGGTGGGTCTGCCGCACAGCGACCCCGTCCTCGACGGCCCGGTCATCCAGACCGCCGACGACATCGCCCTGCGCGGCGGCGTGCGGATCGCCGACGTCATGCGCACGGTCCGCGAGGCCTACCGGGCCACCGGGAAGCCGGTGCTCGTCATGACGTACTGGAACCCCATCGACCGCTACGGCGTCGAGCGCTTCACCGCCGAGCTGGCCGAGGCGGGCGGCGCGGGGTGCATCCTGCCCGACCTGCCCGTGCAGGAGTCGGCGCTGTGGAGGGAACACGCCGAGAAGCACGACCTCGCGACGGTCTTCGTCGTGGCCCCCAGCAGCAAGGACGAGCGGCTCGCGCAGATCACCGCGGCGGGCAGCGGCTTCGTCTACGCCGCCTCGCTGATGGGCGTCACCGGCACCCGCGAGTCCGTCGGGGCGCAGGCCCAGGACCTGGTCGGACGCACCCGCGCCACCGGTACCGAGCTGCCGGTCTGCGTCGGCCTCGGCGTCTCCAACGCCGAGCAGGCGGCCGAGGTCGCCGGCTTCGCCGACGGTGTGATCGTCGGTTCCGCCTTCGTCAAGCGGATGCTGGACGCGCCGGACCACGCGGCCGGCCTGGACGCCGTCCGCGCGCTCGCGGGCGATCTCGCCAAGGGCGTGCGCGGGCAGGCGTAGCCGACGGCCGCCGGGGCGGTCATCTCCGTACGCACCGTACGGCTCACCCGAACGGGTGGACATGGGACCGGGGAGGCGCGGTGCGCCTCCCCGGTTCGTTCTGGGGGTGTGAGCGAGAAGAATCGTGAAGGGAAGCGCACCGCCAGGGAGCGGCTGGCGGTCGAGCGCGAGAAGCAGAAGGCCGCGGACCGGCGGCGCCGGACGCTGATCGTCGCCGCGAGCGTCGTGTGCGTGCTGGGCCTGGCGGCGGTCATCGGCGTCCTCGCGGCGAACGCCGGCAAGGACGAGGGCAGCGACAGCGCGGGCCCGGTCGTCGCGCCCTCCGGCGCACAGGGCGAGGACGCCCTCGCCCTCCCGGTCGGCAAGGACGGCGCCGGCTCGACGCTCACGGTCTGGGAGGACTTCCGCTGCCCGGCCTGCAAGTCCTTCGAGGACAGATACCGCTCGACGATCCACGAGCTGACCGACGCCGGGAAGCTGAAGGTGGAGTACCACCTGGCCACCCTCATCGACGGCAACATGGGCGGCACCGGCTCGCGCAACGCGGCCAACGCCGCGGCCTGCGCCCAGGACGCCGGCAAGTTCCCCGCGTACCACGACGTTCTCTACCAGAACCAGCCCGCCGAGACCGACGACGCCTTCGCGGAGAACAGCAGACTCATCGCACTGGCCGGCAAGGTCGACGGCCTCGACACCCCCGCCTTCCGCACCTGCGTGGAGAAGGGCACCCACAACAGCTGGGTCGCCAAGTCCAACGAGGCCTTCCAGAAGGGCGGTTTCACCGGCACGCCGTCCGTGATGCTCAACGGCAAGAACATCTACCAGGACCAGACGATGACACCGGAGAAGTTCCGGCAGATGGTGGAGGAGGCAGACCAGGGGTGAGCCCAGCTCCCCGGCCCGTTATGGAGCCGTAGCCGGGCTGCCCGTCGTGGGCCCGGCGCGGCAGGGTAGCGTCGACCTTGCCATGGAACTTGCCTACATTCCGAGCCCGTCGCGCGGCGTGCTGTACCTCGGCCCCGTCCCGCTGCGCGGCTACGCGTTCTGCATCATCATCGGCGTCTTCGTCGCGGTCTGGCTCGGCAACAAGCGCTGGGTCGCCCGGGGCGGACGGGCCGGCACGGTGGCCGACATCGCCGTCTGGGCCGTGCCCTTCGGCCTGCTCGGCGGCCGCCTCTACCACGTCATCACGGACTACGAGCTGTACTTCAGCGAGGGCCGTGACTGGGTGGACGCCTTCAAGGTCTGGGAAGGCGGACTCGGCATCTGGGGTGCGATCGCGCTCGGCGCGCTGGGCGCGTGGATCGGCTGCCGCCGCCGCGGCATCCCGATGCCCGCGTACGCCGACGCCGTCGCCCCCGGCATCGCCCTCGCCCAGGCGATCGGCCGCTGGGGAAACTGGTTCAACCAGGAGCTGTACGGCAAGTCGACCGACCTCCCCTGGGCGCTGCACATCACGTCCGCCGCGGACGGCCGGGTGCCGGGTTACTACCACCCGACCTTCCTGTACGAGTCGCTGTGGTGCATCGGTGTCGCGCTGCTGGTGATCTGGGCCGACCGCCGCTTCCGGCTGGGCCATGGCCGGGCGTTCGCCCTGTACGTCGCCGCGTACTGCGCGGGGCGCTTCTGGACCGAGTACCTCCGCGTCGACGACGCCCACCACATCCTGGGCCTGCGGCTGAACAACTGGACCGCGGTGGTCGTGTTCCTGCTCGCCGTGGTGTACATCGTGGTGTCGGCGAAGAAGCGGCCGGGCCGCGAAACGGTCGTGGAGCCGGAGGCCGTGTCCGCCGACGGCGAGTCCCCGTCCGGCGCCGAGGACGGCTCGAAGGCCGACGCGAAGGACGACGGCGACACCGGCACCGCGAAGGCCGAGGCCGACGCCGGCAAGGACCCGGGGGACGGTGCCGGGCCGGACAGCGAGGCCGACGACGTGAAGGACGCGGCTGGGTCCGAGTCGCAGGCGGCGGGCAGGAAGAGCTGACGCACACGCCGCGCCGAACACCGTCGGCCGCCGGCGACCGCACGACGGCGATCGCACGACGGCGAGGGCGCCCGGGAGACCTTCCCGGGCGCCCTCGCGGTGTTGCGGGTCGTACGGCGGTTGGTGTGCGGGCCGGAGCCTAGATCCTGCGGGCCAGCGACAGGGTCCGCCGGGCCGTCGCCACCACCGCCGCGTCGATGAAGCGGCCGTCGGGCAGGGCCTGGGCGCCCTGGTGGTGTGCCGCCGCCTTGACGATCGTCTCCGCCTCCTCGATCTCCCGCTGGGTGGGCAGGTAGGCCCGTTCGATGAGCGGGAGCTGACGGGGGTGGATGGCGGCGCGGCCCAGGAAGCCGAGGGTGCGGCCGTGGGCGCAGGTGGCCGCCAGACCCTCCAGGTCGCGGGTGTCGGGGTGCACCGACTGCGCGGGCGGTGCCAGGCCCGCCGCCCGCGCGGCGACGATCACCCGGGAGCGGGACCAGTCCAGGCCCGCGTCCTCCCGGATGCCCAGGTCGGCGCGGAGATCCGCCTCGCCCAGGGAGACACCGCGCAGGGCCGGGTGCGCGGCGGCGATGGCGTAGGCGCGCTCGACGCCCAGGGCCGTCTCCAGCAGGGCGTGGAACGGGCCCGGGGTGTGCTCGGCGATACCGGTGATCTGGGCGGGCGAGGTCACCTTCGGCAGACGCAGCCCGCGGACGCCGGGCAGGGCCGCCACGGCCCGCAGATCGGCGGCGGCCCAGGGACCGTCCAGGGCGTTGATCCGGACGTGCACCGGCACCGGGGGACGTTCGGACAGGAGTTCGGCGGTGGCCGTGCGGGCGTACTCCTTGCGGTCGGGGGCGACCGCGTCCTCCAGGTCGATCACGACGACGTCCGCCCCGCAGACAAGGGCCTTGGCGACGATGTGCGGGCGGTCGCCGGGGGCGTACAGCCAGGTCAGCGGATGGATCACAGGGCGCCCTCCGCGCGCAGTGCGGACAGGTCGGCGGCGGTCAGCCCGAGTTCGGTGAGGACCGCCTCGGTGTCCGCGCCGTGCGGCCGGCCCGCCCAGCGGATCGCGCCGGGCGTCGAGGAGAGACGGAAGAGGACGTTCTGCATCCGGATCGGGCCCAGTTCGGGATCGTCGACGGTGGTGACCGTGTCGAGCGCCTGGTACTGAGGGTCCGTCATCACGTCGCGCACGTCCTGCACCGGGGCGACCGCCGCCTCCGCCTTCTCGAAGGCGGCGAGGACGTCGGTGCGGGTGTTCGCGGCGATCCACCGGCCGACCGCCTCGTCGAGGACGTCGGCGTGGGCGGCCCGGCCCGCGCCCGTCGTGAACCACGGCTCGTCGATCAGGTCGGGGCGGCCGACCAGCCGCATGACGCGCTCCGCCACCGACTGGGCGGACGTCGACACGGCGACCCACCGGCCGTCCGCCGTGCGGTAGGTGTTGCGCGGGGCGTTGTTGGCGGACCGGTTGCCGGTGCGTTCCTGCACGTAGCCCAGTTGGTCGTACCAGAGGGGCTGGGGGCCGAGGACCGTCAGGATGGGTTCGATGATCGCCATGTCGACGACCTGGCCCGCACCCGTGCGGTCGCGGGCGGCGAGGGCCGTCATCACCGCGTACGCCGTGGCCAGGCCCGCGATGGAGTCGGCGAGGCCGAAGGGCGGGAGGGTCGGGGGCGCGTCGGGTTCGCCGGTGATCGCGGCGAAGCCGCTCATCGCCTCGGCGAGGGTGCCGAAGCCGGGGCGGTGGGCGTAGGGGCCGAACTGGCCGAAGCCGGTGACGCGGGTGAGGACCAGGCGGGGGTTGACCGCGGACAGTTCCTCCCAGCCGAGGTCCCACTTCTCCAGGGTGCCGGGGCGGAAGTTCTCGATGATCACGTCGGCGGTGGCGGCGAGGCGCAGGAGGGTGGCGCGCCCGCCGGGCCGGGAGAGGTTCAGGGTGACGGTCCGCTTGTTGCGGGCGAGGATCTTCCACCACAGGCCGACGCCGTCCTTGGACGGGCCGTGGCCGCGGGACGGGTCGGGCCGCTCCGGGTGCTCGATCTTGACGACCTCCGCGCCGAAGTCGCCGAGCATGGTGGCGGCCAGGGGGCCGGCGAAGAGGGTGGCCAGGTCGAGGACGCGCAGTCCGTGCAGGGGCGCGGTGCCGGTGTCGGTGCAGGTGCCGGTCACGACGCGTACTGCCGGTCGATCTCGGAGCGGTACGGCATCGACGCCGAGGCGCCCGCCCGCTGGACCGACAGCGCGGCCGCCGCGGCCGCCCAGGCCAGGGCCTCGGATACGGGACGCTCCTCGCCGAGGGCCACGGCGAGGGCGCCGGCGAAGGTGTCGCCCGCGCCCGTGGAGTCCACGGCGGTGACGTGCGGTGCGGGGACGGTCAGCGGCTCGGTGCCGCGGGCCGCGTACAGGCTGCCCGCCGCGCCGAGGGTGACGACGACCTCGGGGACGCTGTCGAGGAGGGCGAGGGCGGCCTCGTGCGGGTCGGTGCGGCCGGTGAGCGCGGCGGCCTCGTGCTCGTTGGGCAGCAACAGGTCGGTGGCGTCGAGGAGTTCGGCGGGCAGCGGCTGGGCGGGGGCGGGGGTGAGAAGGGTGCGGACGCCATGGGCGCGGGCCGCGCGGGCGCCCGCCACGACCGCCGCGAGGGGGATCTCCAACTGGAGCAGCAGCGCGTCGGCGGAGGCGATGAGGCCCTCGTCGCCGGGGACGAGGTGGTCGACGGTGCCGTTCGCGCCGGGGACGACGACGATCGCGTTGCCGCCCTCGTCGTCCACGACGATGTGGGCGGTGCCGGAGGGGCCCTCCACCGTGCGCAGGTGGTCGGTGTTCACGCCGGAGTGTTCGAGGGTGGAGCGCAGTCGGCTGCCGAAGGCGTCGTTGCCGACGGCGCCGATCACCGAGACGGTGGCGCCGGCGTGGGCCGCGGCGATCGCCTGGTTGGCGCCCTTGCCGCCGGGGATCGTGCGGAACTGCCGTCCCGTCACGGTCTCCCCGCGCTGCGGGGCCTTCTCGACGTAGGCGACGAGGTCCATGTTCGTGCTGCCGAGCACGACGATGTCGGTCATGGGCGGGATGCCTCCCGGTGGGTCAGGTGGGCGAGGGTGTCGAAACCGGTGCCGTCGAAGTCGGCGACGGAGGTGGCCAGACGGTTCTTCAGCGGGGCCGTCCAGTGGTCGGGGAGCGCGGCGGGCTCGCCGGCCAGGAGCGCGGCGACGCCGCCGGCGAAGGCGCCGTTGGAGTCGGTGTCCCAGCCTCCCGACACGGCGCGGCGGACGGATCCGGTGAAGTCGCCGCCGGCGTGGGTGAGGGCGGCGGCGACGAGCGCCGTGTTGGGGATCGCGTGCACCCAGTGGTGGGTCGCCGCGTGGGTGGCGTGGAGTTCGTCCACGACCGTGTCGAAGTCCTCGTGCGCGTGGGCCAGCCGGACGGCGTGGGTGACCGCCCGGGCCAGGCGGGAGCGGGGCGGGACGACGGTGAGGCCGGTGCGCAGGCAGGCGTGCACGTCGTGGGTGCCGCCGGCCGCGGTCGCGATGACGGCCGCCGCGAACATCGCCGCGTAGACGCCGTTGCCCGTGTGGGTGAGGGTGGCGTCGCGGTGGGCCTGGGCCGCGGCGGCGGCCGGGTCGCCGGGGTTGGTCCAGCCGTGGACGTCGGCCCGGATGAGGGCGCCGATCCACTCCCGGAACGGGTTGCGCCGGCGGGCGGTGAGCGGGGGTTCGACGCCGGAGAGGAGGTTGCGGTAGGCGAGGCGTTCGGCGGTGAAGGTGCGGCCGGCGGGGAGTTCGTCTAGCCAGACCCGGGCCACGTCGGTGGTGGTGAAGTGCCTGCCGTGGCGTTGCAGCACGAGGAGGTTGAGCAGGGGGTAGTTGAGGTCGTCGTCCTCGGGCATGCCGTCGATGTTCTCGGCGAGGGAGGTGCCCGCCGAGCGGCGGTTCCAGGGGTGTGCCGCGAGGACGTCCGGGGGGACCCCCCGAGCGGTGAAGTAGTCGGCGAGCGGCCAGTTCCCGGCGGCCCGGGCGAGGGCGCGGATGCCGTCCAGGGGGAGTTTCTCCACCGGCTTGCCGAGGAGGCAGCCGACGGCCCGGCCCAGCCAGGCCGCCTCCAGGGCGGCCACGCGGACGGCGCGGCGGGCGCCGGGCGCCTGCGGCCACTCGGGGCAGAGCGACCGGATGCGCTCCAGGTCCGTCGGTTCCTCCTCCGCCAGCCGGCTCGGCAGGTCGGCCAGTTCGTCCAGCAGGTCCTCGGCCAGCAGACGCAGGTAGGGGGAGGCCCGGCGGGGAGAGGCGCCCGCCCGCTGAGGGGCCTCCCGGCCGCCCGCCGCCGCCCAGCGGGCCGCGATCGCCGACGGTTCGCGGCCGTCCTGGACGGCCTGCCGCAGTTCGTGGCCGACGAGGTCCTCCGGCTGGACCCAGGTCAGTCGGAGCATCCCCGTCCCCCGATCGCGGTGAACGCCCGCTCGTGGGCCCGACGGCGCCCGAGGTCCTTGCCGAAGATCTCCCGGGCCACCTCGGTGAGGGTCCTCGCCGGTTCCCACAGGTCCAGGCGGCTGGCCTCCGCCACCCGCTTCGACCAGTCGTCGGGGACGGGGGAGCCGAGGGCGCCGGCCAGCGCGCCGGCCATCGTCGCGATCGAGTCGCAGTCCCGGCCGTAGTTCACCGCGCCCAGTACGGCGTGCCGGTAGTCGCCGCCGGCGACCAGCACCATCCCCAGGGCGACGGGGAGTTCCTCGATCGCGTGCAGCCGGGACGGGCGGCGGGCGGCCAGGGACGGGGCCCGGTAGTCGGGGCCCACCGTGTCGTAGGGGGCCACGGCCTGGCGCAGCGGTGTCAGCGCCGACTCGAAGTCCCCGTGGCGGGACGCCACTTCGCACACCTTCTCGATCGCCGTGCGCGTGCCGTCCTTGGCCAGGGACAGACACGCCGTCACCACCGAGTCCGCCGTCGCCCCGGGCGCGCAGGCCGCCGCCACCGCCGCCGCGAAGACACCCGCCGCCTCCCGGCCGTACGACGACTGGTGGGCGCCCGCCACGTCGATCGCCTCCGCGTAGGCGGCCGGCGGGTTGGCCGCGTTGACCAGGCCGACCGGTGCCATGTACATCGCCGCGCCGCAGTTGACGATGTTGCCGACGCCCGCCTCGCGGGGGTCGACATGGCCGTAGTGAAGCCTTGTCACCAGCCACTTCTCGGCCAGGAAGACGCGGTGCAGGGGGAGTGCCTCGGCCTCCAGCTCGGGGATCCAGCGGGGGTTCGTGATCAGGTCGGGCACCAGGTGCTCGGCGAGCGCATAGGCGTCCAGGTGGTCGCGGACCGTGGCGTAGACCCTGATCAGCGCATGCGTCAGCAAGGTGTCGTCGGTGACGTGGCCGTCGCCCTTGTGGTACGGGGCCAGGGGGCGGGCGGTGCGCCAGTCGTCGCCGTTCCAGGGGCCGACGATGCCGTGGACGCGGCCGCCGTGGCGCTGGACGATCTGGTCGGGGGAGTAGCCCTCGACGGGGCCGCCGAGGGCGTCGCCGACGGCCGCGCCGACCAGGGCGGCCGTGACACGGGCCTCCAGCGGCTCCCCCGGGCTGTGGTGACGTTCTTCTGTTTTGGGTGTCATGCCCCGAATCATCCTCCGGGTGGAGCCGGTTGCGCGGCTTCCAGGAGCCCGGCGAGTTCCACCAGGTCGGTGCCGGTCAGGCGGGGCAGGGCACAGCCGGAGAGGGTGCGGCAGGCGTCGCGCCAGCCGGCCGGGATCGCCTCGCCGCCGCCCAGCGCGCCGGTCAGGGCGCCCGCGAGGGCGGGGGCGGAGTCCGCCACCCGGGACAGACACGCCGCCGCCGGTACGGCCTCGGCGATACGGCCGCCCGAGGCCAGGGCGAGGGCGAGGGCCACCGGCACGGTCTCGGCGGCGGCGATGCCGTAGCTGTAGACGTGGTCGACGATCTGGTGTTCCAGGAGGGGGACCAGCGCGAAGGCGCTCTCGGCGGTGTGGGCGAGCGCCACGGCGTGCCGGGCGTTGCGGCCGATCTCCGTCGCCTCGGGGAGCTCGGCGAGCGCCGCCGCCACACAGGTGGCGGCGTCCGCGCCGGCCAGGGCCAGCGAGAGGGCCGCCGCCATCGCCCGCGCGCCGTGCACGCCGTCGCCGTCCTGGGTGTAGCGGGCGTCGAACTCGGCGAGTTCCGCGGCGCGTCGGGGGTCGCCCGGGTGGGCCACGGCGAGCACGCAGGCGCGGACGCAGGCCGCGTCGTCGAAGTAGTGCGGGTTGTCGTGGCCGGTGGCGGGCGGGCGCAGACCGGTGGCGAGGTTGCCGAGACCGGCCCGCACGGAGATGCGGGCGCGCAGGGGGAGGACGGCCGACTCGACCTCGGGCGCGCGGTCGGCCGCCGCGGCGACCTCGCCGGCGATCGCGTTCCAGGTGAGGTCGATGGCGGCGCGGGTACGGCGTTCGCGGCTCAGGTCGCCGAGGACGCTGTCGTCGCCGGCGCGCAGCAGGGCCTCCGCCGCGAAGGCCGCCCACTCCGCGTCGTCGGAGGGGCCGAGGCGGAGGGGTTCGGGGGGCTGGTTGAGGGCGATGGGGACGGGGAGGGTGGTGGTCGCGTTCTGTTCGGCGAAGGTGTCCAGTTCGCGGGTGAGGCGGCGGGTCCAGTCCGGCATGCGGGCGGCCCGGTGGCGGGCGGCGGGCCATCCGGCGGCGTCGCCGGCGGCGAGGCCGAGCAGGAGGCCCTCGGTACGGGATGCCTGCCGGCGGCGTGGGCGGTCGGGGGCGGCCTCGGCTCCGCCGTCGGCCGGACGGTGTCTCCCACCCGCACCGCCCGTGCGGCTCTCGTCGCCGGGTGCGGGTGGCCCCGGTGGGGGCTCCTCGCCGCCGGCGGCCGCGGGTCCGCCCGGCTGCGCCGTGGCCGGCGGTGCCGTGATCGTGATCGTCGGGCCGTCCGGCTTCGCGGTGACCGTGAGACCGTCCGGCTTCGCCGACGGGGGAGGGGCCGTCGGGGGCGGGTCCGCCGGGCCTGCCGGGTCGCCGGGTCCGGTCGGGGTCAGGTTCGTCGGCGGGTCGCCGGGTCCGGTGGGGGCGGGGCCCGTCGAGACTGTCGGACCTGCCGGATCTGCCGGATCTGCCGGATCTGCCGGACCTGCCGGATCTGCCGGGCCTGCCGGGCCTGCCGGATCTGCCGGGCCTGCCGGATCTGCCGGGCCTGCCGGGCCTGCCGGATCTGCCGGGCCTGCCGGGCCTGCCGGGCCTGCCGGGCCTGCCGGATCTGCCGGGCCTGCCGGGCCTGCCGGGCCTGCCGGATCTGCCGGGCCTGCCGGGCCTGCCGGGCCTGCCGTGCCGGTCAGGCCCGGCGTGGCGCTCGCGTTCTCCGGGGCTGTAGCGGCCGTGGGGGCGAGTAAGGCCGTGGTGGCTGTCGGGTCCGCGGGGGGCGTAAGGGCTGTCGGGTCCGCGGGGGTCGTCATGGTCGTCGGGTGGAGCAGGGCTGTGGTGGTCGTCGGGTCCGCCGCGGTCGTAAGGGCTGTCGGGTCTGCCGGGGCCGTAAAGGTCGTCGGGTCCGCGGGGGTCGTCATGGTCGTCGGGTGGAGTAGGGCTGTGGTGGTCGTCGGGTCCGCCGCGGTCGTAAGGGCTGTCGGGTCCGCCGGGGTCGTAAGGGCCGTCGGGTCCGCGGGGGCCGTAGTGGTCGTCGGGTCGAGCAGGGCCGTGGTGGTCGTCGGGTCCGCCGCGGTCGTAAAGGCCGTCGGGTCCCCGGGGGTCGTCATGGTCGTCGGGTCGAGCAGGGCCGTGGTGGCCGTCCGCTCCGCCGGGGCCGTCATGGTCGTCGGGTCCGTGTCCGTCGTGGGGGGTGGTTCCGTGGTGATCAGGGCGTCGGTCGCGCCCGCCGTCATGCCCTCCTCCCACGGGCCCGGTGGCCTCATGAGCGCACCTCCGCCGGGTGGCCCGCGGGGGTGGTGGCCCGGACCGGGGTCTCTCCGGGCGCGCGGCCGCTCGTCCCCCAGCGTCCGGCCTCCACCGGCGTCAGGAGTTCCGCCACGTCCAGGACGTGGTGTCCGGCCATGGAGGGCAGGCAGCTGCCGCGTGCCGGGCCGATGGCGGCCGCCCAGTCGGCCGGGACGGCCGGTTCGCCCCGGGTCGCACCGGCCAGGGCGCCGGCCACCGCCGCCGTGGTGTCGGCGTCGCGGCCCATGTTCACGGCCGTGAGGACGGCCTGGGTGAAGTCGCCGTCGGCCGACGCGTACGCGCCGAAGGCGAGGGCCACGGCCTCGGGGGCCAGGTCGGTCCACGGGTAGCCGCCGATGACGACCGCCGAGCGGACGGCGCGTTCCCCGCGGTGGGC
Organism: Streptomyces sp. NPDC088812; assembly: GCF_044750285.1. Classification (NCBI taxonomy): domain Bacteria; kingdom Bacillati; phylum Actinomycetota; class Actinomycetes; order Kitasatosporales; family Streptomycetaceae; genus Streptomyces; species Streptomyces sp. NPDC088812. The sequence continues at coordinate 85,207 of NZ_JBIVJP010000022.1, forward strand.
CACGGCGACCGCGCGGCGCAGGGAGCGGGCCGTCCAGGAGTCGTCGGGGACGACGGCGAGCGCGGCGGCCACGACCGCGACCGTCGGTGCGCCCGCCATCGCCGCGGCCACGCCCGCCGCGACGGCCTGGCCGCCGTAGATGCCCTCGCCGTCGTGGCTGACCGAGCCGTCGATCGCGACCAGGCGGGCCGCTTCGGCGGGCCGGCCCGCGGCGAAGACGCCGAAGGGGGCCGCGCGCATGGCGAGGCCGTCGCTCCAGGCGTGCCGGTGCTGGGCGGAGATGGGGGCGGCCAGTCCCCGGCGGAGGTTCTCCAGCGTGCCGCGTTCGCTGAAGCCCGCGCCGCGGAAGGGGCCCTCGTCGCGGTCGGCGATCCACTCGTGCCAGGCCGCCTCCACATGGGCGGGGGTGAGCGCCGAGCCGTGGCGGGCCAGCAGCAGCCCGGAGAAGATCGCGTACTCGGTGTCGTCCGTACCGGCCGGCTTGTCCTCGACGTACCCGGTGATGCGGCCCCAGCGGGCGCGGATCTCGGACGGCTTCAGGTTCTCGGCCGGCGCTCCGAGGGCGTCTCCGACGGCGAGGCCGAGCAGTGCGCCGCGGGCCCGTTCGCGGAGTTCGGCGGCGTCCCCCGGCGCCGGGATCGTGGGGATGCGGGCGGTCGATGCCATACGGGGCCTTCCCTCAGGGGGTTCCGCACGGGCGCGGAGCCCTTTGCGGATGTGTCCCACCGTCGGCGGTTGACCTGAGCCTGTGAGGCCCCATGTCACCCGGTCGACATATGTGCATGACCTTGATCGGATGAGCGCTTCCCGGCAAAACCGCAGGTTAGCCCAGCCTTTCCTTCCTGGCGGCAGGGAAATGGCGGGCGTACTCTGGGCGTTGTAAAAAAGTGGATTCAGTCCAAACTTAGCCTTACCTTAGCTTCTGGGGGACGAGCATGGCCGTCATCGACACCGAGGCCTCACTGCACGAGGCGCACCGCGACAACCACACGCACCGGGACGTGAACGGCGGCTGGCTGCGCCCCGCCGTCTTCGGCGCCATGGACGGGCTGGTCTCCAACCTCGCCCTGATGACCGGTGTCGCGGGCGGGTCGGCCGGTCAGCAGACCATCGTGCTGAGCGGACTCGCCGGTCTCGCCGCCGGTGCCTTCTCCATGGCCGCCGGCGAGTACACCTCCGTCGCCTCCCAGCGTGAGCTGGTCGAGGCCGAGCTCGACGTCGAACGGCGCGAGCTGAGGAAGCACCCCAAGGACGAGGAGGCCGAGCTGGCCGCGCTCTACGAGGCGCGGGGCGTCGAGCCGCACCTCGCCCGGCAGGTCGCCCACCAGCTGTCGCGCGATCCCGAGCAGGCGCTGGAGATCCACGCCCGCGAGGAGCTGGGCATCGACCCCGGCGACCTGCCCTCGCCGCTGGTCGCCGCCGTGTCCAGCTTCGGCTCCTTCGCACTGGGCGCCCTGCTGCCCGTCCTGCCGTACCTGCTGGGGGCCACGGCCCTGTGGCCCGCCGTACTGCTCGCGCTGCTGGGGCTCTTCCTGTGCGGTGCCGTGGTGGCCAGGGTGACCGCGCGGACCTGGTGGTACAGCGGACTGCGGCAGCTCGTCCTGGGAGGCGCGGCGGCCGGTGTGACGTACGCCCTGGGCAGCTGGTTCGGAACGGCCGTAGGATAGGTGGACCGGTACTTATGCGATGGGCCGCATAAATACCCGTTACTCCCGGGTTTCGGCCGCTAGACCACCGGGCATGAGCCGTAAGCGCTGTGGGCAATGACGCCTGTGGCGCACTCGCGGGGTGAACGACCGTGCTCACTCCGCCACCCCGGGCCGACGGACACCGATCTGACCGATCTCGTCCGGTTCGGACCCCCCATTTCAAGCCGCCTTGCGCGGCACCCGTCGCGACCCCGCGGCGTCCGCATGATGGGACGGAATATCCGGTTCCCGAGAACCGTTCCATCATGTAACCTGCACGAAATTTTGCAGCCACGCAGAGGGCCAACGTCGTCCCTCGGCACTATGCATATGCCACTTGACGACGACGGGAGAGCCGATGCGTACGCCGCGCCAGCCGTCCCAGCACTCCACGAATGGCCAGAACTGGTCCTTCATGGATGCTCGCCCTGCTGCGCAGGGTATGTACGACCCCCGCAACGAGCACGACGCGTGCGGCGTGGGCTTCGTGGCCACCCTCACCGGCGAGGCGAGCCACACGCTGGTGGAGCAGGCGCTCACGGTACTGCGCAACCTCGAGCACCGCGGTGCCACCGGCTCCGAGCCCGACTCCGGCGACGGCGCGGGCATCCTCACCCAGGTCCCCGATGCCTTCTTCCGCGAGGTGGCCGGATTCGAGCTGCCCGAGGCCGGTGCCTACGCCGTCGGCATCGCCTTCCTTCCCGAGGACGGCACGGACGCAGCCGTCTCGCAGATCGAGACGATCGCCGCCGAAGAGGGCCTGACCGTCCTCGGCTGGCGCGAGGTCCCGGTCGCCCCCGAGCTCCTCGGCGCCACCGCGCGCTCGACGATGCCCGCCTTCCGCGAGATCTTCGTCGCCGACGGTTCCAGCAAGGACATCGCCCTCGACCGCAAGGCGTTCGTGCTGCGCAAGCGCGCCGAACGCGAGGCCGGCGTCTACTTCCCGTCGCTGTCCGCGCGGACCATCGTCCACAAGGGCATGCTGACCACCGGCCAGCTGGAGCCGTTCTTCCCCGACCTGTCCGACCGCCGCTTCGCCTCGGCCGTCGCCCTGGTCCACTCGCGCTTCTCCACGAACACCTTCCCGTCGTGGCCGCTCGCACACCCGTACCGCTTCGTCGCGCACAACGGTGAGATCAACACCGTCAAGGGCAACCGCAACTGGATGCGCGCCCGCGAGTCCCAGCTCGTCTCCGAGCTGTTCGCCTCGGACGAGAAGACCATCGAGCGCATCTTCCCGGTGTGTACGCCGGACGCCTCCGACTCGGCGTCCTTCGACGAGGTGCTCGAGCTGCTCCACCTCGGTGGCCGCTCGCTGCCGCACTCCGTGCTGATGATGATCCCGGAGGCGTGGGAGAACCACGACTCCATGGACGCGGCCCGGCGCGCCTTCTACCAGTTCCACTCCACGATGATGGAGCCCTGGGACGGCCCCGCCTGCGTCACCTTCACCGACGGCACCCAGGTCGGCGCCGTCCTCGACCGCAACGGTCTGCGCCCCGGCCGCTACTGGGTCACCGACGACGGCCTCGTCGTCCTCGGCTCCGAGGTCGGCGTCCTCGACATCGACCCCGCCAAGGTCGTCCGCAAGGGCCGCCTCCAGCCCGGCAAGATGTTCCTCGTCGACACCGCCGAGCACCGCATCATCGAGGACGACGAGATCAAGGCGCAGCTCGCCGCCGAGGCGCCCTACGCCGAGTGGCTCGAGGCCGGCGAGATCGAGCTGGGCGACCTGCCCGAGCGCGAGCACATCGTCCACACCCACGCCTCGGTCACCCGCCGCCAGCAGACCTTCGGCTACACCGAGGAAGAGCTCCGCATCCTCCTCGCGCCGATGGCCAAGGCCGCCGCCGAGCCGATCGGCTCGATGGGCACCGACTCGCCGATCGCCGCACTCTCCGCGCGCCCCCGGCTGCTCTTCGACTACTTCACCCAGCTGTTCGCGCAGGTCACCAACCCGCCGCTGGACGCCATCCGCGAGGAACTGGTCACCTCCCTGCGCTCCTCGCTGGGCCCGCAGGGCAACCTGCTGGAGCCGAGCGCGGCCTCCTGCCGTTCCGTCGTGCTGCCCTTCCCGGTCATCGACAACGACGAGCTGGCCAAGCTCATCCACATCAACGCCGACGGCGACATGCCCGGCTTCAAGGCCGCGACCCTCTCCGGCCTGTACCGCGTGCACGGCGGCGGCGACGCCCTCGCCGCACGCATCGAGGAGATCTGCGCCGAGGCCGACGCCGCCATCGACAACGGCGCCCGCCTGATCGTCCTGTCGGACCGCCACTCCGACGCCGAGCACGCGCCGATCCCGTCGCTGCTGCTCACCGCGGCCGTCCACCACCACCTCATCCGCACCAAGCAGCGCACCCAGGTGGGCCTGCTGGTCGAGGCCGGCGACGTCCGCGAGGTCCACCACGTCGCCCTGCTCATCGGCTTCGGCGCCGCCGCCGTCAACCCGTACCTGGCGATGGAGTCCGTCGAGGACCTGCTGCGCGCCGGCACCTTCCTCAACGGCCTGGAGCCCGAGCAGGCGATCCGCAACCTGATCTACGCCCTCGGCAAGGGCGTCCTGAAGGTCATGTCCAAGATGGGCATCTCGACCGTCGCCTCCTACCGCGGCGCCCAGGTCTTCGAGGCCGTCGGCCTCGACGACGCCTTCGTCGAGAAGTACTTCAACGGCACCGCCACCAAGATCGGCGGCGTCGGCATCGACGTCGTCGCCCAGGAGGTCGCCGCCCGCCACGCCAAGGCGTACCCGGCGTCCGGCATCGCGCCGGCCCACCGCGCCCTGGAGATCGGCGGCGAGTACCAGTGGCGCCGCGAGGGCGAGCCGCACCTGTTCGACCCCGAGACGGTCTTCCGCCTCCAGCACGCCACGCGCTCCGGCCGCTACGACATCTTCAAGAAGTACACCGACCGGGTGAACGAGCAGTCCGAGCGCCTGATGACGCTGCGCGGTCTGTTCGGCTTCAAGGCCGGGGACCGGCAGCCGATCTCCGTCGACGAGGTCGAGCCGGTCAGCGAGATCGTCAAGCGCTTCTCCACCGGCGCCATGTCGTACGGCTCCATCTCCAAGGAGGCGCACGAGACCCTCGCCATCGCCATGAACCAGCTGGGCGGCAAGTCCAACACCGGTGAGGGCGGCGAGGACCCGGAGCGCCTGTACGACCCGGCGCGCCGGTCCAGCATCAAGCAGGTCGCCTCCGGCCGCTTCGGCGTCACCTCCGAGTACCTGGTCAACGCGGACGACATCCAGATCAAGATGGCCCAGGGCGCCAAGCCCGGCGAGGGCGGCCAGCTGCCCGGCCACAAGGTCTACCCGTGGGTCGCCAAGACCCGGCACTCGACCCCGGGCGTCGGTCTCATCTCCCCGCCGCCGCACCACGACATCTACTCCATCGAGGACCTCGCCCAGCTGATCCACGACCTGAAGAACGCCAACCCCACGGCGCGCATTCACGTCAAGCTGGTCTCCGAGGTCGGCGTCGGCACGGTCGCCGCCGGTGTGTCCAAGGCCCACGCGGACGTCGTGCTCATCTCCGGCCACGACGGCGGCACCGGTGCCTCGCCTCTGACGAGCCTGAAGCACGCGGGCGGCCCCTGGGAGCTCGGCCTCGCCGAGACCCAGCAGACCCTGCTGCTCAACGGCCTGCGCGACCGCATCGTCGTCCAGACCGACGGCCAGCTGAAGACCGGCCGCGACGTCGTCATCGCCGCGCTGCTCGGCGCCGAGGAGTTCGGTTTCGCGACCGCCCCCCTCGTCGTCTCCGGCTGCGTCATGATGCGCGTCTGCCACCTGGACACCTGCCCGGTCGGCATCGCCACCCAGAACCCGACGCTGCGCGACCGGTTCTCCGGCAAGGCCGAGTACGTGGTGAACTTCTTCCAGTTCATCGCGCAGGAGGTCCGCGAGCTCCTCGCCGAGCTGGGCTTCCGCTCGATCGAGGAGGCCGTCGGCCACGCCGAGTTCCTGGACGTCGAGCGCGCCGTCGACCACTGGAAGGCCCAGGGCCTGAACCTGGAGCCGCTCTTCCACGTCCCGGCACTGCCCGAGGGCGCGGTGCGCCACCAGATCGTCGCGCAGGACCACGGCCTGGAGAAGGCGCTCGACAACGAGCTGATCAAGCTCGCCGCCGACGCGCTGGCCGCCGACTCGGCGACCGACGCCCAGCCGGTGCGCGCCCAGGTCTCCATCCGCAACATCAACCGCACGGTCGGCACCATGCTCGGCCACGAGGTGACGAAGAAGTTCGGTGGCGCGGGCCTGCCCGAGGACACCATCGACATCACCTTCACCGGCTCCGCCGGCCAGTCCTTCGGCGCCTTCCTCCCGCGCGGTGTCACGCTGCGCCTGGAGGGCGACGCCAACGACTACGTCGGCAAGGGCCTCTCCGGCGGCCGGGTGATCGTCCGTCCCGACCGGGGCGCCGACCACCTCGCCGAGTACTCCACCATCGCGGGCAACACCATCGCCTACGGCGCGACCGGCGGCGAGCTGTTCCTGCGCGGCCGCACCGGTGAGCGGTTCTGCGTCCGCAACTCCGGCGCGACCGTCGTCTCCGAGGGCGTGGGCGACCACGGCTGCGAGTACATGACCGGCGGTCACGCGGTGGTCCTCGGCGAGACGGGCCGCAACTTCGCGGCCGGCATGTCCGGCGGCGTCGCCTACGTGATCGACCTCAACCGCGACAACGTCAACGTCGGCAACCTCGACGCGGTCGAGGCCCTCGACGACACGGACAGGCAGTGGCTGCACGACGTGGTGCGCCGCCACGCCGAGGAGACCGGTTCGACGGTCGCGGAGAAGCTCCTCGTGGACTGGGACGCGTCCGCGGAGCGCTTCAGCAAGATCATCCCCAGCACGTACAAGGCAGTGCTCGCCGCCAAGGACGCCGCCGAGCGAGCCGGTCTCTCCGAGACCGAGATCACCGAGAAGATGATGGAGGCGGCGACCAATGGCTGATCCCAAGGGCTTTCTCAACCACGGCCGCGAGGTCGCCAGGTCCCGTCCGGTCGACGTGCGTCTGAAGGACTGGAACGAGGTCTACGTCCCCGGCTCGCTGCTGCCGATCATCAGCAAGCAGGCCAGCCGGTGCATGGACTGCGGCATCCCCTTCTGCCACAACGGCTGTCCGCTGGGGAACCTGATCCCCGAGTGGAACGACTACGCCTACCGCGAGGACTGGGGCGCCGCCTCCGAGCGCCTGCACGCCACCAACAACTTCCCGGAGTTCACCGGGCGGCTGTGCCCGGCGCCCTGCGAGTCGGCGTGTGTGCTCGGCATCAACCAGCCGCCGGTCACCATCAAGAACGTCGAGGTCTCGATCATCGACAAGGCGTGGGAGACCGGGGACGTCGCCCCGCAGATCCCCGAGCGCCTGTCCGGCAAGACCGTCGCGGTCATCGGCTCGGGCCCGGCGGGACTCGCCGCCGCCCAGCAGCTGACCCGGGCCGGCCACACCGTCGCCGTCTACGAGCGCGCGGACCGCATCGGAGGCCTCCTCCGCTACGGCATCCCCGAGTTCAAGATGGAGAAGCGGCACATCAACCGCCGCATCGAGCAGATGCGCGCGGAGGGCACCCGCTTCCGCACCGGCGTCGAGGTCGGCCGCGACGTCAAGGCGACCGACCTGAAGAAGCGCTACGACGCCGTCGTCATCGCCGCCGGCGCCACCACCGCCCGCGACCTGCCGGTCCCCGGCCGTGAGCTCAAGGGCGTCTACCAGGCGATGGAGTACCTGCCGCTCGCCAACAAGGTCCAGGAGGGCGACTTCGTCGCCCCGCCGATCTCGGCCGAGGGCAAGCACGTCGTGGTCATCGGCGGCGGCGACACCGGCGCGGACTGCGTGGGCACCGCCCACCGCCAGGGCGCGGCCTCCGTCACCCAGCTGGAGATCATGCCCCGTCCGAACGACGAGCGGCACCCGACCAACCAGCCGTGGCCGACCTTCCCCATGCTGTACAAGGTCACCTCGGCCCACGAGGAGGGCGGCGAGCGGGTCTACTCCGTCTCCACCACCCACTTCGAGGGCGACGAGGACGGCAACGTCCAGTGGCTGCACCTCACCGAGGTCGAGTTCGTCGACGGCAAGCTGACCCAGAAGCCGGGCACGGAGCGCAAGATCCCCGCCCAGCTGGTCACCCTCGCCATGGGCTTCACCGGCACCGACCGGGAGAACGGCCTGGTCGAGCAGTTCGGCCTGGACCTCGACGAGCGCGGCAACATCGCCCGCGACGCCGACTTCCAGACCAACGTGCCGGGCGTCTTCGTCGCCGGTGACGCCGGCCGCGGCCAGTCGCTCATCGTGTGGGCGATCGCGGAGGGCCGCTCGGCCGCCCGCGGCTGCGACCGCTTCCTGACCGGCGCCAGCGAACTGCCGGCCCCGATCCGCCCGACGGACCGCGCCCTGATGGTCTGACGGCCCCGGCGGCCGCCCCACCCGGCGGCCGCCCCCCTCACGTCCCGTACAACGGCGTACGGAACACAGACGGCGCCTGCCCACAGTCCCCGACCGGACGACTGGGCGGGCGCCGTCGCACGTCCGGGTGTGGCAAGGTGACGCCATGGTCGCGATCAGTCTCAGCAAGGTCCAGGAGACGGCGCCCGCGCTGGTCAGCCTGTACAAGAGCGCCGGGGTGTCCCTCACGAAGCACGGCCTGGACGGGGTGCGTGCCGCCGTCTACCTGGTCGTCGACTATTCGGGGTCGATGAAGCCGTACTACCGGGACGGCAGTGTGCAGGCGCTCGCCGACCGGGTGCTGGGGCTGTCGGCGCACCTCGACGACGACGGGCGGGTGCCCGTGGTGTTCTTCTCCACCGACGTGGACGCCGTCACCGACATCGCGCTCGCCGACCACCGGGGGAGCATCGAACGGATCGTCGCCGGGCTCGGACACATGGGCAAGACCAGCTACCACCTGGCGATGGACGCCGTCATCGACCACTACCTCGACAGCGGCTCCCGGGAACCCGCCCTGGTCGTCTTCCAGACCGACGGCGGTCCGATCAACAAGCTCGCCGCCGAACGCTACCTGTGCAAGGCGGCCGAACTGCCGCTGTTCTGGCAGTTCATCGGCTTCGGCGACCCGGGAAGCAGGCAGTTCGACTTCCTGCGCAAGCTCGACGAGCTGGCCGTACCGGCCCGGAGGGCCGTCGACAACGCCGGGTTCTTCCACGCCGGTGCCGACCCGGGCCAGGTCTCCGACGCGGACCTCTACGACCGGCTGGTGGGGGAGTTCCCGAAGTGGCTGGTGGCCGCACGGGCCCTGGGGATCGTCCGGCCGGGCGGGTGAGCCGGCCGGAGCGTCGCCGACGGATCCCCGTGGACGCCGCATGCCGCGGGGACGCGTCACAGGCGCCCTAGGTGTCGCACTCCAGCACCGTCCGGCACAGCCCGCACCGCGCCCGCACCCGCCCCCGCACCGGCACCCTGATCCGCTGATGGCAGGTCGGGCACGCGAACGTCACCCGCAGCGGCCCCGGCCCGTCCGGCCCGAACGCGTACGGGGCGTCCCCGGCCGGCCCGGCGTCCCCGACGGGCCGTCCGTCCTGCGCATGACGCCGGTCCCGGGCGTAACGCCGCCGGCCGGCCCATCCCGCCGCCGTCAGCGGTGGCTGCCGCTCGTCGAGCAGGGCCCGCTCCCGCCCCCGCGCGTACGCCGTGTACGCCTGCGGACTGGTGAACCACACCGACGGGTCCTCACCGAACAGCACCGCCCGCTTGGCCAGCACGTACCCGAACTCCTCCGGGGTCAGATAGCCCAGCTTCTGCGAGGAGTCCGCGTCCTCCCGGTAGGCGTCGAGCAGCAGCCACCCCGCACCCAGATAGGTCGTGGCCGTGTCCGTCAGGATCTCGTTGTCGCGTGTCCCCGGGAACGACAGGCCCAGCCGGTGCAGGAACACGTGCGTGATCTCGTGCGCCAACGCGGCACCGATGTCCCGCCGGTGCCCGCGGAACCGGTCGTTGAGCTCCACGAAGTACTCCGGCCCCGCCGCCAGTTCGACGTTCGCCGCGAACTCCATCTCCCGGAAGCCGACGACCATCCGGGCGTCCGGCAACCGGAAGTGCCGCACCAGTTCGTGCGCCACCCGCTGCGCCCCGAGATGGAGGTCGTCGGTGTCGCAGAACGCCACATCGGCCGGCGCCACACTCGTATCGAACAGCTGGACGGTGTCGTAGGACAGCCGCTTGTACAGCGCCGTGATGGCGCCCCGCACCGTCTCCAGATGCGGATACCCGTGCTCGACCGTTCCACCGTTGCCCACGTCCGCACCCCCAAGACGCCGTGAACCCGCTCTCCACTGTACGAGGGCCGGGCGGAAGCGACCCCGGCCCCGGCACCCGCCCCGCACCCGCGGGAGACCCCCGTCCGGCCCTTCCCGCCCCTTTCCCGGGCCCCGTCCCAGAGGCCCTCCGCCCGCCGCCACCTGCCCGAACGGCCCGGGCGGCGGCAGAGCGCACCCGGCGACGCACTAGGGTGAACGCCCATGACCACCAGCCACACCGGAACCGGCGCCGTCGACCCCGCGGTCCTCGAAGAGCTCGCCCGCCTGCGCGACAGCATCGACAACATCGACGCCGCCGTCGTCCACATGCTCGCCGAACGCTTCAAGGCCACCCAGCAGGTCGGCCACCTCAAGGCCCGTCACCAGCTCCCCCCGGCCGACCCGGCCCGCGAGGCCCGTCAGATCGCCCGCCTGCGCGCCCTCGCCGAGAGCGCCAAACTGGACCCGGCCTTCGCCGAGAAGTTCCTCAACTTCATCATCGCCGAGGTGATCCGCCACCACGAGCGCATCGCCGAGGACGCCGTCCACGGAACCACCTCCTGACCCCCGCCCCCCGCAGCACCCGGTCCCCCCACCGCAACGGACCACACCCCGCCCGCGGCCCCGCCACAGCGGCCCACCGCGCACACCCCGCCGCGCCACCCCGCCCCCCCGGCGCGGCGCGGAACAAAAGGCGCGTACCGATCCGCCCCTGTGCCCCGCCTGCGCCATCAGGCAGCATGTCCTGCATGTCCGTACTGACGCGCGACGAAGCGCAGACCCGTGCCGAGTTCCTCGATGTCCACCGCTACACGATCACCCTCGATCTGACCGCCGGGGACGAGACCTTCGACTCCCACACCGAGATCAGGTTCACCGCCCGCACGGGCGCGGACACCTTCGTAGAGCTCAAGCCGGCCGAGCTGCGCTCCGTCACCCTCGACGGAGAACCCCTCGACCCGGGCATCCTCGACGACAACCGGCTCCCGCTGAAGAACCTCACCGCCGGCGAGCACGAACTGCGCGTCGACGCGAGCATGCGCTACTCCCGCACCGGCGAGGGAATGCACCGCTTCACCGACCCCGCCGACGGCGAGACCTACCTCTACACACAGCTGTTCATGGACGACGTCCAGCGCGTCTTCGCCGCGTTCGACCAGCCCGACCTCAAGGCCGTCTTCGACCTGACCGTGATCGCACCGGAAGGCTGGACCGTCCTCGCCAACGGCATCACCGAACACCTCGGCGCCGGCCGCTGGCAGGCCGCACCCACCCCCCTGATCTCCACCTACCTCGTCGCCGTCGCCGCCGGCCCCTGGCACTCCGTCCGCACCGAACACCGCGGTCTGCCCTTCGGCATCCACTGCCGCCGCTCGCTCGCCCCCCACCTGGACGCCGACGCCGACGAGATCCTCGCCGTCACCCGGCAGTGCTACGACCGCTACCACGAGAAGTTCGAGGAGCCCTACCCCTTCGACTCCTACGACCAGGCGTTCGTCCCCGAGTTCAACGCCGGCGCCATGGAGAACCCCGGCCTCGTCACCTTCCGCGACGACTTCGTCTACCGCTCCGCCGTCACCGACACCGAACGCCAGACCCGCGCCATGGTCATCGCCCACGAGATGGCCCACATGTGGTTCGGCGACCTCGTCACCCTCAAGTGGTGGGACGACATCTGGCTCAACGAGTCCTTCGCCGAGTACATGGGCTACCAGACGACCGCCGAGGCCACCCGTTTCACCGACACCTGGACCGAGTTCGGCGTCGTCCGCAAGGCCTGGGGCTACGACGCCGACCAGCGCCCCTCCACCCACCCCGTCGCCCCCGAACACGTCGAGGACACCGCCTCCGCCCTCCTCAACTTCGACGGCATCTCCTACGCCAAGGGCGCCTCCGCACTCAGGCAACTGGTGACCTGGCTCGGCGAGAAGGACTTCCTGGCCGGCATCAACGCCCACTTCGCCCGCCACCGGTTCGGCAACGCCACCCTCGCCGACTTCATCGACTCCCTCGCCGGGGCCACCGAACGCGACGTCCACGCCTGGGCCGACGCCTGGCTGCGGACCACGGGAGTCGACACGCTCACCGCGTCCGTCGACGCCCGCCCCGGTGCATGGACGCTCGCCCTCCACCGCGACGGAGGCCGCCCCCACCGCGCCACCGTCGGCGTGTACGACCGCGACCTCAACGACGGCCGCACCCTGGTCCTGCGCGAACGCTACGAAACGGACGTCCCCCAGGACACCCCCGAAGCCCGCCCCGGCATCCGCCCCGCCCTCGTCGTCCCCAACGACCTGGACGTCACCTACGCCAAGATCCGCCTGGACGACACCTCCCTGGAGACCGCGCTGCGCGGGATCTCCGAGATCCCGGACGCGATCACCCGCGCCGTCGTGTGGAACACCCTGCGCGACATGGTCCGCGACGGCGACCTCGCCCCCGACGACTACCTGGCCACCGTCGGCGCCCACCTCCCCCAGGAGACCGACCTCGCCCTCGCCCAGGGCGTCCTCGCCTTCGCCGGCACCCACATCGCCGACCGCTACCTCGGCCCCGAGCGACGGCCCGCCGCCCTGGCCACCCTCACCTCCGTGTGCCGCGACCTCATCCGCCGCACCGAGGACGGCGACCACCCCGGCCTGCGCCTGATCGCCGTACGCCACCGCATCGCCACCGCCGCCCACCCCGACACCATCGCCGCCTGGCTCGCCGACGGCACCGTCCCCGGCGGCCCCGAACTCGACCCCGAACTGCGCTGGCGCGTCCTCACCCGCCTCGCCGTCCTCGGCGCCACCGACGAGGCCGCCATCGCCGCCGAACTCGACCGCGACCCCTCCGCCACCGGCCAGGAAGGCGCCGCCCGCTGCCGCGCCGCCCTCCCCGACCCGGAGGCCAAGCGCACCGCCTGGGCCGCCATGTTCGACACCGACGGCCTCTCCAACTACCTCTTCACCGCCACCGCCCAGGGCTTCTGGCAACCCGAACAGGCCGACCTGGTCGCGGAGTACGTACCCCGCTTCTACCAGGACGCGCCCGCCGTCGCCGCCCGCCGGGGCCCCGCCATCGCCGAGGCCGTCGGCCGCTGGGCCTTCCCCGCCCACGCCGTCGACGCCGAGCACCTCACCCTGGGCGAGACCTGCTTGAACGACGCCGACCTGACCCCGGCACTGCGCCGCAAGCTCACCGACCAACTCGACGACCTGCGACGAGCGTTGCGCGTCCGACAGGCGTAGCGCCCCGGACCGGCGACGGACGCCGGGCCGACGGAAGCCGGGCCGACGGACGGACGCCGGACCGGCCGGCGGAGGGCCACCGGACCGGTCGGCGGACGGACGCCGGGCGGGCCGACGCCACCGGACCGGCCGGCGGAGGGCCACCGGACCGGTCGGCGGACGGACGCCGGGCGGGCCGACGCCACCGGACCGGCCGGCGGAGGGCCACCGGGCGGGCCGCACCCGACCGCCCGGCGTCCCACACCCGCCCGGCATCCCTCCGTCCCCCCACCTGGCGTCCCACGGCCCCCTCCGGCCACGCCGCACCCGCCACCACCCCAGCGCGAGCACCCCCCACGCCAGCCCCGGCACCACCCGTCACCACCCGCACCACCACCCCCCACGCTCCCACTTTCGGGTCCAATTCCCGCAGCCCACACCGTGTTTCACCGTGCCCGGCGACACACTGGGACTCCCCGCCCCCGGAGGAGCCCCATGAGCCTTCCGCCCCTCGCCTCGGGCCCCCAAGGCCCCACCGGCGACCTGCGGCCCCTGCTCGACACGGTCCTCGACGCCCTGCACACCGGCACCCGAGCCCGCGGCGGCCCCCTGCCCGCCGGCGGCCCCGCCGCGGTCGCCGCACGCATCGACCACGCCCTCGGCGACGTCCTGCCCGCCGAAGGCGACCCCCACGCCCTGCGCACCCTCGTCCACGCCCTCGCCGAAGGCGCCGCCGACCCCGCCCACCCCCTGTGCGCGGCCCACCTGCACTGCCCGCCCCTCGCCGTCGCCACCGCCGCCGACCTCGCCGCCTCCGCCCTCAACCCCTCCCTCGACTCCTGGGACCAAGCCCCCGCCGCCTCCGCACTCGAAGCCCGGGTCACCCGCGCCCTCGCCCGGGAAACCGGCCTCACCGACGCCCTCGTCACCACCGGCGGCACCGAATCCAACCAGCTCGCCCTCCTCCTCGCCCGCGAACGCCACGGCCCCCAGCTCCGCCTCGTCCACGGCGCCAACGCCCACCACTCCCTGCCCCGCGCCGCCTGGCTCCTCGGCCTCCCCGCCCCCCTCGCCGTCCCCACCCCCACCGGCACCCTCGACCCCACCGCCCTCCACCACGCCCTCACCGACCTCACCGGCCCCGTGCTCGTCGCCGCCACCGCCGGCACCACCGACGCCGGTCTCATCGACCCGCTCCCCGACATCGCCGGCCTCGCCGGCACCCACCGCGCCCGCCTCCACATCGACGCCGCCTACGGCGGACCACTCCTGTTCAGCGACCGCCACCGCCACCGCCTCACCGGCCTCGACACCGCCCACACCATCACCCTCGACCTGCACAAACTCGGCTGGCAACCCGCTGCCGCCGGCCTCCTCGCCGTCCGCGACCCCACCGACCTCACCGCCCTCCACCACCCCACCGACTACCTCAACGCCGACGACGACACCCACGCGGGCCTCCCCGACCTCCTCACCCGCTCCCCCCGCACCACCCGCCGGCCCGACATCCTCAAGATCGCCGTCACCCTCAGAACCCTCGGCCGCACCGGCCTCGCCGCCCTCGTCGACCAGGTCTGCGCCCACGCCCAGACCCTCGCCGACCTCATCCACGACCACCCCGCCCTCGACCTCTACGACCGCCCCACCCTCACCACCGTCCTCTTCCGGCCCACCGGCGCCACCGACGACACCGTCGCCGCCCTCCGCCGCCGACTCCTCACCGAAGGCCACGCCGTCCTCGGCCGCGCCCGCCTCGACGGCCGCCTCTGGCTCAAGACCACCCTCCTCAACCCCCACACCCACCCCCGCGACCTCACCACCCTCCTCACCCTCGCCAGCGAAGGACCCACCCCCGCGTGAACACCACCCCCCGCCACCCCACCGACACCCCCCGCGACCTCGTCGGCATCGGCATCGGCCCCTGCAACCTCTCCCTCGCCGCCCTCGCCCACCCCCTCACCACACTCGACACCGTCTTCTACGACCAACGCCCCGCCTTCACCTGGCACCCCGGCCTCCTCATCGACGGCGCCCGCACCCAGGTCCCCTTCCTCGCCGACCTCGTCACCCTCGCCGACCCCACCAGCCCCTGGACCTTCCTCAACTACCTCAGAGCCCACCACCGCCTCTACCCCTTCTACTTCGCCGAGCGCTTCCACACCCCCCGCGCCGAATACGACGCCTACTGCCGCTGGGTCGCCGACCACCTCCCCGCACTCCACTTCCACCACCGGGTCGACGCCGTCCACTGGAACCCCGAACGCGACCTCTTCGAGATCGACCACACCCACCTCGACCCCGACGGAGAAGCCCGGGCCCACGGCCGCACCCACACCAAGAACGTCGTCCTCGGCATCGGCACCGAACCCCACGTCCCCGACCCCCTGCGCCCCCTCACCGACGACCCCCACGCCCTCGTCCTCCACGCCTCCGACTACCTCCGCCACCGCACCACCCTCCTCGCCGCCGACCACGTCACCGTCGTCGGCTCAGGACAGTCCGGCGCCGAGATCTTCCTCGACCTCCTCCGCCACCGCCCCACCGGCCGCGAACGACTCCACTGGATCGGCCGCACCGCGGCGTTCGCCCCCATGGAGTACTCCAAACTCGGCCTCGAACACTTCACCCCCGACTACACCCGCTACTTCCACGCCCTCCCCGAAACCGTCCGCGACCGCCTCGTCGACAGCCAATGGCAACTCCACAAGGGCATCGACGCCACCACCCTCGCCGCCATCCACGACGAGCTCTACCGGCGCACCCTCCACGGCGGCTGGCCCGACACCGTCCTCACCCCCGGAGTCCGCGTCCGCACCGCCGGCCGCATCGCCACCACCAAAATCGAACTCCACCTCGAACACATCCACCAGAACACCCGCAGCCGCCTCACCACCGACGCCGTCGTCCTCGCCACCGGCCACCGCGAACGCTCCCTCGACCGCCTCCTCGCCGGCCTCGACCCCTACCTCCGCCGCGACAACAGCGAACGCCCCCGCATCGACGAACACTTCCGCCTGGTCCTCGACCCCGCCATCACCGCCACCGGCAGCACGGTCCACGTCCAGAACGCCGAACGCCACACCCACGGCGTCGGCGCCCCCGACCTCGGCCTCGCCGCCTGGCGCAGCGCCACCATCCTCAACACCCTCACCGGCAAGGACCTCTACCCCCTGCCCCCACGCACCGCCTTCACCACCTTCGGCCTCGCACCACGACAGCCCCAGATCCCGCCCGCACGCCGGCCGGAGACCCTGACCCCCCTACGGGACGGAACCTGAGACCACCACCTCGACCCGGCACACCCACTAGAACACCGGCGTACCGTTCCGCGTCAGCTTCCAGTCCACCGACGCGAAGTCCGCCGGATCCAGCACACCCTTCGCCGTCACCCACTCCGCGATCCGCGTCCGGATCTCCGTCGACTCCGACCACACCTCGGTCGCGGACGCCACGTGCGGGAACGCGCCACCGCCGTTCGCCCGGTAGTTGTTCACCGCGAACACGAACTCCTGGGCGTCGTCCAGAGCCGCGCCCCCGTACGTCAGGTTCTTGATCCGCGACCCCGGCGCCTGCGCGATGTCGATCTCGTACGCCAGCCCCGACACATAGTCGTAGTTGTAGTCCGGACGGCTGTTCGCGTTCGTCAGCTTCTCCACGTCGACCACCGCGTCCGCCGCCGTCTGCACGAAATACTCCGCCGAATACTCCAGGTACGCCCGCACCTGCGCACCCGTCATCACCTTCGCCACCAACGTGTTGTCGTACACGTACAGACTCGACAGATCCCGGATCGTCACCTCGCCCGCCGGGATCTCGGACGTCCGCGAGAACGGCGACGCCTGCGCGATCACCGGCAGCGACGCGTACGACGTCCCCACCAGCGCCGCCTTCACCACATCCTCCTGCACCTTGGTGATCAGATCGATGATCGGAGCGTCCTTGTACCGCGCCTCCACCGTCGTCAACGTCTCCGTCGCCGAACCGACCACCTGATTGACGTACGCCACGACCTGCGCGTGCTCGTCCGACAGCAGCTTCGTGATCCTCGGGTCATCCGCCACCGTGTTCGCGTTCCGCACCGACGCCGCCACCGAATCGACCGTCCACCGCCCCTTCGCGAACACCAACTCGATGTCGAACAACGACAACCGCTCCGCGTACGCCAACGGCTCCGACAGCACCACCGTCTTCCCCGTCTGCTCGTTCGTGACCTTCAGCTCCGCGATCTCCACATGCGCATGACCCACCAGAACCGCGTCGATCCCCGGCACCTGCTGCGCCATCAACGCCGCCGAATTCTCCACGTACGGCAACTGGTCACCGTACGACGACGTACCCGACGCACCCGAATGCGCCGACACCACCACCACGTCCGCACCCATCGACCGCAGCTTCGG
This sequence comes from Streptomyces sp. NPDC088812, assembly GCF_044750285.1. NCBI lineage: Bacteria > Bacillati > Actinomycetota > Actinomycetes > Kitasatosporales > Streptomycetaceae > Streptomyces > Streptomyces sp. NPDC088812. The sequence goes on from NZ_JBIVJP010000022.1 coordinate 102,767, forward strand.
CACCCACTTCGCCGCCTGCTCCTCCAGGCCCGGGAACGTCAGCTTCCCCTGCACGTACGCCTTGTCCCAGATCGCGATCCCCGGATTCGTCAGCCCCAGCACCGCCACCTTCACCGGCGGAGCACCCTTCACCGCGAACTTCTTGATGAAGTACGGAGGAAACGCAGGCTTCAGCGTCTTCGCGTCCAGCGCATTCGCCCCCAGCAACGGGAAATCACACTGCTCCTCGAACTTCCGCAGCGTCTCGATCCCGTAATTGAACTCGTGATTGCCCAACGCCACCGCGTCGTACCCGATCGCGTTCATCGCCTGCGCCATCGGATGCACCGGACCACCTTCCGCGGTGATCGGATCCACCTTCGCGTAGTAGTACGTCAGCGGCGTCCCCTGGATCGTGTCGCCCGCGTCCAGCAGCAGCGTGTTCTCCCGGCCCCTCTCCTCGCGGATCTGGTCCACCAGGGTCGAAACACGCGCCAGACCCTGCGCGTTGCCCTGCGCGTCCGTGTACTCGGCGTCCTTGAAGTAGTCCCAGTTGAAGACGTGCCCGTGCAGATCGGTCGTCCCCATCACCGTCAGCGAGTACCGCTTCGCCGGCTTCCCCGACCTCCCCTGCCCACCGGACTCCGCCGCCTGGGCCGCCGGCGCCGCGGCCGCCCCCGCGACCGCCACCCCCGCCCCGGTCGCGGCGGACTTCTGAAGGAACGTACGACGGTTCAACGGCATGCTGTGCTCCTCGAGGAACGGCCAATGACGCGCGTAGACAACCCGCGTAGACGAACGCGCGTAGACAAACGCGCGTAGATTCTGACCCGCCCACGACGAACGGCAACAGACCCCGCAGGTTTCGATCTGGTGACCCCGCCTGTGAGCCACCCACTCCCCGAACCAGGCCGAACCAGGGGAAACATCACCAGAGCCGGACGTATGGCCACCCCGCCCCGGCCGGAGCCCGCCCCGCCCGTGAATTCACCCCGACGGCCCCATCGAAAAGCCTCCCGACGTGCTCATCGGAGCACTCGGCCGCACAATGCACCACCCGTCAACAAGCCTTCACCGAAAGGACGTTGAGCAGACACGCCCCACCAATTCCCTACCCGACGGTAAGCCCTACGCTCGACCCATGCGCCGAGCGAAAATCGTCTGCACACTGGGCCCCGCCACCCATCGGTACGACCAGATAAAGGCCCTGGTCGAAGCCGGAATGGACGTCGCCCGCTTCAACCTCAGCCACGGCACCCACGCCGAACACGAGGAGCGCTACCGGCACGTCCGCAAGGCCTCCGACGAAACCGGCCGCAGCGTCGGTCTCCTCGCCGACCTCCAAGGCCCCAAGATCCGCCTCGGCCGCTTCACCGAAGGACCCGTACTCCTCGAACGCGGGGACACCTTCACCATCACCGTGGAAGAAGGCGTCCAAGGCGACCGCCACACCTGCGGCACCACCCACGCCGGCCTCGCCACCGACGTCACCCCGGGCGAACGCATCCTCGTCGACGACGGCAGAGTCAGCCTCGAAGTCACCGCCGTCGACGGCCCCCGCGTCCGCACCCGCGTCATCGAAGGCGGCATCATCTCCGACCACAAGGGACTCAACCTCCCCGGAGTGGCCGTATCCGTCCCCGCCCTCTCCAAAAAGGACGAGGACGACCTCCGCTGGGCCCTGCGCACCGGCTTCGACGTCGTCGCCCTCTCCTTCGTCAGGAACGGCAAGGACATCGTCGACGTCCACCGCATCATGGACGAAGAAGGCCGACGCCTCCCCGTCATCGCCAAAGTCGAGAAACCCCAGGCGGTCGAGAACATCGACGACATCGTCGCCGCCTTCGACGGCATCATGGTCGCCCGCGGCGACCTCGGCGTCGAAATGCCCCTCGAACAAGTCCCCATCGTCCAGAAGCGAGCCATCAAACTCGCCCGGCGCAACGCCAAACCCGTGATCGTCGCCACCCAGATGCTCGACTCCATGATCGAGAACTCCCGTCCCACCCGCGCCGAGGCCAGCGACGTCGCCAACGCCGTCATCGACGGCACCGACGCCGTGATGCTCTCCGGCGAGACCAGCGTCGGCAAGTACGCCGTCCAGACCGTCCGCACCATGGCCAAGATCGTCGAAGCCGCCGAGGAGGACATCCTCGCCAAGGGCCTCCCCCCGCTCACCGAACACGACAAACCCCGCACCCAGGGCGGCGCCGTCGCCCGCGCCGCGGCCGAGATCGGCGACTTCCTCGGCGCGAAGTTCCTCGTCGCCTTCACCCAGTCGGGCGACACCGCCCGCCGCCTCTCCCGCTACCGCTCACCCATCCCCCTCCTCGCCTTCACCCCGGAACCCGCGACCCGCTCCCAGCTCAGCGCCACCTGGGGCGTGGAGACCTTCCTGGGCCCCCACGCCGACTCCACCGACGCCATGGTCGACCAGGTGGACGAACTGCTGCTGAGGTACGGACGGTGCCGGAAGGGAGACGTGGTGGTCATCACCGCCGGCTCACCCCCCGGCGTCTCCGGCTCGACGAACCTGGTCCGCGTCCACCACATCGGGGAGGACGACAGGTAGGAGGGGTCAGTATTTGGGACCCACGTGGGCGTCGAGGAGGGCGACAGAGGCCTTCTTGGCGACGGAGATGTTGTACGGGTTGCCGTTCCGCGTGCAGTGCGTCCACTCGACGCCCAGCGAGTCCAAGGTGTCCGTGTAGAGGCGCCGAATGTCGTCGGAGACATTGGTGAAGAAGTACCGGGGATATTCGTAGCGCTTGCGCTCGCCCTTGACGACACGGGTCGTCCAGTTGGTGAGACGGCAGCCGTCTGAATGGATGAGGCCGCGGATGAATTCCCAGGGGTGGGCATCGACGATGGCCTGCTGCCAAGGTTCGAGGGCGATCACACGCTCGTGTTTCTTGCCGGGGCCGTGCTGGGGGAACATACAGGCCCAGTGCTTCGTGTAGGACTTGACCTCGACGCAGCCGGTTTTGTGGCGCTGGCCGACCTTCGGCTGCGGCATCACCCTGTGCATAGCCTCCGCCGCCGCAGCGATCAGCCCGGTCTGAGTCTCGTTGCAGAAGACGGACAGGTGATGCTGCTTGCGCTTGGAGACGATGTGGCCATCGCCGAGGTACAGCCCCAGCAGGTATGCGTACGCCGCCACGTCGAACGGGCGCCCTGTACACCGAGGGCAATCTGTCGGCTTCTCGTACGTCTCGCCGCGTGCTTTGCGGTCCTCGCTGCGCCACCAGCCGACGGTTCCTCGCGGAACATTGAGGCGCTCCGCGACGATGCGATTGGGGATGCCCTGGCGCATGAGGCTGACAGCCTGTGCGCGAATCGAAGGACTGTGCGTTTCCATGCTGGCACTCTGCGACAGGGAATGTGGGGCCGTGCAGCAAAAGGCGGATGTTCACCAGCACGGGAACATCCGCTTCACGGTGGAATCCTTGGAATCCAAGGAAAAGTGCCCCGGGTCGGATTCGAACCGACGCTGAATGGGTTTTGAATCCATGGCCTCTGCCGCTGGGCTACCGGGGCCCCCTTCAAAAGAAAGGTAAGCGGTCACCCGCCGTGCCCCCACCTTACCGCAGCTGGGTAGGCTCTTGTCAGCAGTACCCCTGCCCTGACAAGGAGCCCCCGTGACCGCCCCCGAGTCGCCCCAGCCCGTAGACGCGCCCGACGACGACAAGTCGCACGTGCCTCCGCTGACGACCCGTGTCGTCATCGCCGAGGACGAGGCCCTGATCCGGCTCGACCTCAAAGAGATGCTGGAGGAGGAGGGCTACAGCGTCGTCGGTGAGGCCGGTGACGGCGAGCAGGCGGTCGAGCTCGCCCGCGAGCACCAGCCGGATCTGGTGATCCTGGACGTGAAGATGCCGAAGATGGACGGTATCTCCGCGGCGGAGAAGATCGCGGAGGAGGGGATCGCGCCGGTGCTGATGCTGACCGCGTTCTCGCAGCGTGACCTGGTGGAGCGGGCACGGGACGCGGGCGCGATGGCGTACCTGGTGAAGCCGTTCAGCAAGAGTGACGTGGTGCCGGCGATCGAGATGGCCGTCTCGCGGTTCACGGAGTTGAAGGAGCTGGAGAAGGAGGTCGCGGACCTCACCCAGCGGCTGGAGACGCGGAAGCTGGTGGACCGGGCGAAGTCGGTCCTGCAGACGGAGTACGGGCTGTCGGAGCCGGCTGCGTTCCGCTGGATCCAGAAGACGTCGATGGACCGGCGGATGTCGATGCAGCAGGTGGCGGAGGCGGTCATTCAGGACGCGGAGGAGAAGAAGGCGTCCAAGGGCTGAGCGAGGCGTCCGCCAGGACTGTGACGAGGCCCGCGCCCCTCTCCGGGGGGTGCGGGCCTCGTCGTGTCGGTGTGGTGGCGGTGGTGGTTCAGTCTTCGCCGAGGTAGGCCTTGCGGACGGATTCGTCGTGGAGGAGGTCCTGACCGCTGCCGGAGAGGACGATCTTGCCGACCTCCATGACGTGCCCGTGGTCGGCGAGCGAGAGGGCGGCTTGGGCGTTCTGCTCGATGAGCAGGATGGTGGTGCCCTGGGACTTCAGTTCCCGGATGGTCGCCATGATCTTCTGCATCATGATCGGCGAGAGGCCCATGGAGGGCTCGTCGAGCATCAGCAGCTTCGGCCGGGACATCAGCGCCCGTCCCATGGCGAGCATCTGCTGCTCACCGCCGGAGAGGGTGCCCGCGGCCTGCTTGCGGCGCTCTCCGAGGATGGCGAAGAGGTCGTAGGCGCGTTGGATGTCCTTTTCGATGCCCTCTTTGTCGGTGCGCAGGTAGGCGCCGAGGCGGAGGTTGTCCTCGATGGTCATCCGGGGGAAGATGTGCCGGCCCTCGGGGGAGTGGGCGAGGCCCAGGGAGACGACCTTGTGTGCGGGGACCTTCTTCAGTGACGTGCCGTCGAACCTGATCTCGCCGGAGACCGGTTGGAGCAGTCCGGAGAGTGTCCGCAGGGTCGTGGTCTTGCCGGCGCCGTTGGTGCCGATGAGGGTGACGACCTCGCCGGCGTTCACGGTGAACGAGATGCCCTTGACGGCTTCGATCTTGCCGTAGGCGACCCTGAGGTCCTCGACCTCCAGCAGTGCGGTCACTTGTCGTCCCCTTCTGTGGTGCTGTGCGCCTCGGCCGCCTCGACCTCGGCGGCTTCCTCCGTGCCGGGTGCGCCCTCGAAGGGGGTGCCGAGGTAGGCGGCGATGACGCGTTCGTCGGCCTGGACGACCTCGGCGGGGCCTTCGACGATCTTCTCGCCCTGGACGAGCACGGCGACGCGGTCGCAGAGGTTCATGATGAACCGGATGTCGTGCTCGATGACGAGGACGGCGATGCCCTGGTCGCGGATCGCGAAGATGAGTTCCTCGGCGGCGCGGGTCTCCTGCGGGTTCATGCCGGCGGTCGGCTCGTCGAGGAGGAGCAGTCCGGGTTCGCTGGCCAGCGCGCGGGCGATCTCCAGCTTGCGCTGCTCGCCGTAGGGGAGGTTGCGGGCGAGGTGGTCGGCCTTGGCGGCGAGGCCGGTGAACTCCAGGAGTTCCATGGCGCGCTCGCGGGATTCCTGTTCGGCCTTCCGGAAGCCGGGCAGTCGCAGCAGTGCGGACCAGAGGCCTTCTTTGGTCCGGGTGTGCCGTCCGACCAGTACGTTTTCCAGAACGGTCATGTTGGCGAAGAGGCGGATGTTCTGGAAGGTGCGGGCGATGCCGGCCTGGGTGACCAGGTGGGGTTTGGGGGGCAGGACGGTGCCCTTGTAGGAGACCGTGCCCTCGGTCGGTACGTAGAGGCCGGTGAGGCAGTTGAAGAAGGTCGTCTTGCCGGCGCCGTTGGGGCCGATGAGTCCGACGATCTCGCCGGTGCCGACGGTGAGGTCGACGCCGCGGACGGCGGTGAGGCCGCCGAAGCGCATGGTGACGCCGCCGGCGTCGAGGACCGTGGTGCTGGTGGATGCGGTCGTGGTGGTGGTCATGGCGGTCACGCCCCTGCCTTGGTGACGCCGGTCGCGCTCTCGGGCAGCGACGTGTCCTCCGGTACGTCGAGGTGTCCGGTCTCGTGGAATTCGAGCTGCTTCCTGCGGTCGGCGACCAGGCCTTCGGGGCGGAAGCGCATGAGGAGCATCAGCGCGATGCCGAAGAGGAGCAGCTGGTATTCGGCCATGAACTGGAGCTTGGCCGGGATGAGGTAGAGCAGGGCGGCGCCGATCAGTGGACCGCTGATGGTGCCCATGCCGCCGAGGATGACGGCGGCGAGCAGGAAGGCCGAGTTCGGCGGGACCGAGCCGGCGAACTGGTACTGCTCGGGGGTGACGCTGTAGGAGACGTGTGCCTGGACGGTGCCGGCGAGGCCGGCGAGGGAGGCGCCGAGGGCGAAGGCGAGCAGCTTGAGGCGGAAGCTGTTGATGCCCATGGCGGTGGCGGCGGTCTCGTCCTCGCGGATGGCGACCCAGGCGCGGCCGATGCGGGACTCGGCGGAGCGGCGGAAGACCAGGACGACGATGGCGGTGAACAGCAGCATCAGCAGGTAGTAGTTGCCGGAGCGGGTCAGCTCGTGGCCGAGGACGTCGTGCGGCAGGCCCAGGTTGAATCCGAGGACTTCCAGGTCGGGGATGTTGGGGATGCCGTTGGAGCCGTTGGTGACGTCGGGTCCGCTGTTGCCGTTCAGGTTGTTCATGGTGATGCGGAAGATCTCACCGAAGCCGAGGGTGACGATGGCGAGGTAGTCGCCGCGCAGTCGGAGGGTGGGGGCGCCGATCACCACGCCGAAGACGAGTGAGGCGAGCGCGCCGGTGAGGACGGCGGCCCAGAAGGGGAAGTGGACGCCGATGGTCGACTGGGGGGAGCCGGAGACGAGGGCGGCCGCGTAGGCGCCGACGCCGAGGAAGGCGACGTAGCCGAGGTCGAGGAGGCCGGCGAGGCCGACGACGACGTTGAGGCCGAGGGCGACCGTGGCGAAGATGAGGATGTTGGCGCCGATGAGGGCGAACTGGTCGTTGGTCTGGGTGAAGGGGAAGCAGATCGCGGCCACGAAGGCTGCGGTGAGGGTGACGTTGCGGTGTTTGGCGGTGAGCGCGGAGAGTCGTTGGAGGAGGCCCGCGCGGTTGAGGGCGGTGAAGGCGAAGGCGGTGGTGATGAGGAAGCCGATGAACAGTTCGGAGTACTCGGTGCCGATGCCGTAGGCGAAGACGTAGAGGCCGGTGCCGAAGCCCGCGGCGATGACGAGGATCTCCGTCCAGGCGGGGAGCGGTGTCGCGCGGCGGGGCTCGGGGGCGGTGAGGGAGTGCCGGAGGCGGGCCCAGAGGGTGGGCTGGGTGTCGGAGGCGTCGTGGGGCCGGTCGGCGGGGAGGCCGAGGGCGCCCGCGGCGGCGATGAGGGCGCCGGTGCCGGAGACCCAGGCGCCGGGTTCGAGGTTGACGAGGCCGCCGAGTTCCTGGGCGATGGCGCCCATGGCGTAGCCGGTGGTGCCGAGGACGCCGAGGGCGAGGAGGCGGACGGGGCTGTTGGTGCCGCCGGGGGTGAGCCAGCGCAGGCCCTTGACGCCGGTCGGCCCCCATCCGGCGAGGGTGAAGAGGAGGGTGAGGAGGGCGCCGGTGAGGGTGAGGACCTGGAGGCCGCCGGGGTATCCGGTGACGGTGAGGTTGCCGGGGAACTCCTCGGTCCAGGTCCAGGCGAGGAAGGTGCCGGCGAGGGCGACGGCGGAGCCGGCCAGGGTGATGGCGCGGGCCGCGGTCGGCGGGAGGGGGATGAGGGGGGTCGCCTCGGTGGTGGGCGGGGTGGTGGTGCCGGTGGTCTTCTGGGTGGGGATGTTGGTTGTCATGGGTATCACGCCCGATCCGCGACGCGTTCGCCGAGGAGGCCTTGGGGCCGGAGAAGGAGGACGAGGATGAGCAGGCTGAAGGCCCATACGTCCTTCCAGGCGCCGCCGCCGAAGAGGTCCATGCCGGGGATGTCGCCGATGTAGCCGGTGGCGAGGGATTCGGCGACGCCGAGGACGAGGCCGCCGAGCATGGCGCCGTAGATGTTGCCGATGCCGCCGAGGACGGCTGCGGTGAAGGCCTTGAGGCCCATGAGGAAGCCCATGCGGAAGCCGACCTGGCCGTTCTTGAGGCCGTAGGCGACGGCGGCGATGGCGGCGAAGGCGGCGCCGATGGCGAAGGCCATGACGATGATGCGGTCGGTGTTGATGCCCATGAGTTTGGCGGTGTCGGGGTCCTGGGCGGTGGCCTGCATGCCGCGTCCGGAGCGGGTTTTGCTGACGAAGAGGCCGAGGGCGGTCATGCAGAGGGGGGCGGCGATGAGGACGAAGAGGTCGCCGCGTTGGATGTGGGCGCCGAGGACGTCGATGGGGCCGCCGTCGAACTGGGGGAAGGGGTGGTCCTTCTTGGCGTCGGGGTACCACATCCAGACGACCTGCTGGAGGACGATGGACAGGCCGATGGCGGTGATGAGGGGGGCCAGGCGGGGTGCGGTGCGCAGGGGCCGGTAGGCGAAGCGTTCGGCGGCGGTGGCGACGGCGACGGAGACGAGGATGCCGCCGAGGATCATGAGGGGTACCGCGGCGCCGAGGGCGAAGCCGTCGGGGAGGACGAGCCAGACGGTGAGGGCGCCGAAGCCCCCGACCATGAAGATCTCGCCGTGGGCGAAGTTGATGAGCTGAACGATGCCGTAGACCATCGTGTAGCCGATCGCGATGAGACCGTACATCGCGCCGAGGATGAGTCCATTGGCCAGCTGTTGCGGCAGTTCGTGCACCGCAGGGCCTCCGTGGAGTGGTTCGGATACGGCGCCGCGCGGGAGCGCTGGTGGGCGCTCCCGCGTGGCCTGGATCAATGTGTGGGTCGGTGAGTGCTTGGGGTCCGGCCTCGCTCAGCCGACCGTGGGGGAGGCGCTGTATTCGGGGGTCCAGGCGTTGCTCTTGACCTTGTAGGCGGTCATGAGGGTGTTGGTGGTGTCGCCGAACTCGTCGAAGGAGATGGTGCCGGTGACGCCGTCGAACTTGACCTTGGACATGGCGTCGAGGACTGCCTTGCGGCCGTCGGAGGGGAGTTTGCCGTCGTTGCCCTCGACGGCGAGCTTGACGGCTTCGATGATGGCCCAGGTGGCGTCGTAGGTGAGGCCGCCGTAGGCCTCGTAGGCGTCCTTGTAGCCGGCGTTCTTGTAGTTGGCGATGAATTCCTTGGCCGAGGGGAGCTGTTCGACGGGCTTGCCGACGGAGGTGGCGAGGTCGCCTTCGGCCTTCTTGTTGAGCTTGGGGAATTCGCCGGAGTAGATGCCGTCGCCGCCCATGAGGGGGATGTTCTGGCCGCTGTCCTTGAGTTGCTGGCTCAGGGGGGCGGCGGCGGGGTATTCGCCGCCGTAGTAGAGGGCTTGGGCGCCGGTCTTCTTGATCTTGGCGACGACGGCGTTGAAGTCGCGGTCGTCGGGGTTGATGTGGTCGGTGCCGACGATCTGGCCGCCGAGTTTGGTGTAGTTGGTCTTGAAAGAGGCGGCGAGTCCGGCGCCGTAGGTCTTCTGGTCGTCGATCAGGTAGACCTTCTTGATGCCGGCCTTGGAGTAGAGGTACTCGGCGGCGAAGGCGCCCTGGATCTCGTCGGTGGTGGCGGTGCGGAAGAAGGTGTCGAACTGGCGGACGGAGTTGCCGGTCTTCCAGCCGTCGCCCTGGGTGAGTTCGGTGCCGGTGTTGGCGGGGGAGACCTGGGTGAGGCCGGCGTCGTTGAACGGTTTCTGCATCTGCTGGGAGACGCTGGAGTTCAGGGGGCCGACGACGCCGAGGACGTCCTTGTCGCTGATGAACTTCTGGGCGTTCTGCTGGCCGACGGAGGGCTGGGCCTGGTCGTCGAGGGGTTCGAGCTTGAACTCGATGCCGTCGACGTACTCTTCCTTGTTGGCGGTCTTGACGGCGAGGTCGGCGGAGTTCTGGATGCCGAGGCCGAGGGCCGAGAGGTCACCGGTGAGCGGGGCGTCGACGCCGATCACCACAGTGGTCTTGTCGCCGTTGCTGCTGTTGCTGTCGTCCCGCGACCCACAGGCTGTGAGTGTCAGCGATCCCGCCGCGAGTGCGGCGGTGATGGCGATGATCGAACGTTGACGCACGAATCAGGTCCTTTCCCTAACACGGCGGTCCCCCCTGGAACGCGCCGAGTCGAGCGCTGGGCCGAATGACTTCGAATCCGATGGCGCGGTGACTGGCGGTGACTCTAGGCGTGCGCGGGGAAGGTGGAGGAGGGTCTGGCTCATGCTGTGACTCTCTTGTTATGACACGACGTAATGCAGAGCGGTACTCGGTGGGTGGATGCGTGGAATTCCGACTGGTTCGCCCTGTCCGCATGGTGAGAACCCGCAGATGGCCCGCTTGAGATTTCAGCAGTGTCCGGCGATTTGGTGATGACGTGATGGTGTTGCCGCAGGCGACTCACGTGGCGTCGGAAGTGGCGTCGGCACACCCTTCGCGCGGTTTCCGGCCGTCGTCTTGTATTGCGTCGGTATTACGTAGAGTTACGCCACGGAAAGCGAGTCGGGCCTTTATCGGCACATTCCGCTTTCCCGGACATGCCGGTACGGTTCGCCGTCCGGAAGATGGGCGGCGGCGGGTGTGCGGCGGCGCGCGGACGCGGTTTCCGCGGGGGGCGGCCGGGTGGGGCGGCGGGGAGGGGATGGGCGTCCCGTGGCCCAAGTGCCCTTCCGCTTCCGGGAGATCGTCCGCTCGGCATGCCTCGACGCTGGTGCGCCCGCTCCCGGTGGGCAACGCCCGCCGAGCGTGCGGGCGGCACGGAACGCGGCCCGGGGGGCCGGGGCGGGCGGCTGCGGAGCTGTGGCCGGGTGCTGAGGGGCGGGTGGTTGCGGAGCTGTGGCCGGGTGCTGAGGGGCGGGTGGTTGCGGAGCTGTGGCCGGGTGCTGAGGGGCGGGTGGTTGCGGAGCTGTGGCCGGGTGCTGAGG
>NZ_JBIVJP010000022.1:113768-120424 GCF_044750285.1 Streptomyces sp. NPDC088812
AGGGGCGGGTGGTTGCGGAGGCGCGGGCAACCGTGGAGGTGCGGCCGGCTGAGGAGGGGCGGGTGGCCGTACGGCGCGGGTGGCCGTACGGCGCGGGTGGCGCGGTGCGGGGTGGGCCGGCGGTGCGGTGCGGGTGGCGGGTGGCCGTACGGCGTGGGTGGCGCGGTGCGGGGTGGGCCGGCGGTGCGGTACGGCGCGGGTGGCGGGTGGCCGTACGGCGCGGGTGGTGCGGTGCGGGGTGGGCCGGCGGTGCGGTGTGGGTGGCGCGGTGCGGGTGCGGGCCGGTGGTGCGTCAGCCCGCCGTGCCCGTAGGCGCTCCGTCGCCGGGGTTCACGTCGCGCAGCAGGCACGTCAGCCGTGCCGTGCACACCCGGCGCCCCGCCTCGTCGCTGATCACGATCTCGTACGTCGCCGTGGAGCGGCCCCGGTGGACGGGGGTGGCGACGCCGGTGACCAGGCCGGAGCGGACCCCGCGGTGGTGGGTGCAGTTGAGGTCGACACCGACGGCGATCTTGGAGCTGCCGCCGTGCAGCATCGACCCGACCGAGCCGAGCGTCTCGGCGAGGACGGCGGAGGCGCCGCCGTGCAGCAGTCCGTAGGGCTGGGTGTTGCCCTCCACCGGCATCGTGCCCACGACCCGGTCCGCGGAGGCCTCGGCGATCTGCACGCCCATGCGGGTGCCCAGGTGGCCGGCGGAGAAGAGGGCGGGGAGGTCGACGCCGAGCGCCGCGTACTCGTCGATGACCGCTTGCGGGAACTTCACGTGCTGCTGCTCGCCCATGGGGTCCTGCTCCGTTCGTCGTGACCGGTACGGCGGGGCGGCCGCCACCGCCGTACTGGCTGAGCAAACGCTCAGTCGGTCGCCGATTGTTCCAGACGTACGACGACGGACTTGCTGGCCGGGGTGTTACTGGTGTCCGCCGTGGCGTCCAGCGGCACCAGGACGTTGGTCTCCGGGTAGTAGGCGGCCGCGCAGCCCCGGGCCGTCGGGTAGTGCACCACCCGGAAGCCGGGGGCCCGCCGCTCCACGCCGTCCTTCCACTCGCCGACCAGGTCGACGTACGAGCCGTCCGCGAGCTTCAGCTCCCGCGCGTCCTCGGGGTTGACGAGGACCACCCGGCGGCCGTTCCTGATGCCCCGGTAGCGGTCGTCGAGGCCGTAGATCGTGGTGTTGTACTGGTCGTGCGAGCGCAGCGTCTGCAGCAGCAGGCGGCCCTCGGGGAGCGTCGGGTACTCCACCGGCGCCGCGGTGAAGTTGGCCTTGCCGGTGGCCGTCGGGAAGCGGCGCTCGTCGCGCGGGGCGTGCGGCAGCGCGAAGCCGCCGGGGCGGGCCACGCGCGCGTTGAAGTCCTCGAAGCCGGGGATCACGCGCGCGATGCGGTCCCGGACGGTGGCGTAGTCCTTCTCGAACTCCTCCCACGGGACCTTGCTGTCGGCGCCGAGCACGCGCCGGGCCAGACGGCACACGATCGCCGGTTCGGACAGCAGGTGCGGGCTCGCCGGCTCCAGGCGGCCGCGGGAGGCGTGCACCATGCCCATGGAGTCCTCGACGGTGACGAACTGTTCGCCGCTGCCCTGGAGGTCGCGCTCGGTGCGGCCCAGCGTCGGCAGGATCAGCGCACGCGCGCCCGTCACGACGTGCGAGCGGTTGAGCTTCGTCGACACGTGCACCGTCAGCCGGGCGCGCCGCATGGCCGCCTCGGTGACGTCGGTGTCGGGGGAGGCGGAGACGAAGTTGCCGCCCATCGCGAAGAACACCTTCGCCTCGCCGTCGCGCAGGGCGCGGATCGCCCGGACGACGTCGAAGCCGTGCTCACGCGGCGGCGCGAAGCCGAACTCCCGCTCCAGGGCATCCAGGAAGGCCGGTGCGGGGCGCTCGAAGATGCCCATCGTGCGGTCGCCCTGCACGTTCGAGTGACCGCGCACCGGGCAGACGCCCGCGCCCGGCCGGCCGATGTTGCCGCGCAGCAGCAGGAAGTTGACCACCTCGCGGATGGTCGGCACGGAGTGCTTGTGCTGGGTCAGGCCCATCGCCCAGCAGACGATGGTGCGCTGCGAGGCGAGCACCATGCGCAGGGCTTCCTCGATCTGCGCGCGCGTGAGGCCCGTCGCGGTGAGCGTGTCGTCCCAGTCGGCGGCGCGGGCGGCCTCGGCGAACTCCTCGAAGCCGTGCGTGTGTTCCTCGACGAACGCCCGGTCGACCGCGCCGTCCGCCTCGAGGATCAGTTTGTTGAGGAGGCGGAAGAGGGCCTGGTCGCCGCCGATGCGGATCTGCAGGAACAGGTCGGTGAGCGCGGCGCCCGCGGTGAGGCCCTTGGGGGTCTGCGGGTTCTTGAAGCGCTCCAGGCCGGCCTCGGGCAGCGGGTTCACGCTGATGACCTTCGCGCCGTTCGCCTTCGCCTTCTCCAGGGCGGACAGCATGCGCGGATGGTTCGTGCCGGGGTTCTGGCCGGCGACGATGATCAGGTCCGCCTTGTAGAGGTCCTCCAGCAGGACGCTGCCCTTGCCGATGCCGATCGTCTCCACCAGGGCCGAGCCGGACGACTCGTGGCACATGTTGGAGCAGTCCGGCAGGTTGTTGGTGCCGAGTTCGCGCGCGAAGAGCTGGTAGAGGAACGCCGCCTCGTTGCCCGTGCGGCCCGAGGTGTAGAAGACGGCCTCGTCGGGGGAGGCCAGGGCGGCCGTCTCCTCGGCGATGATGTCGAAGGCGCGGTCCCAGGAGACCGGCTCGTAGTGCTCCGCCCCTTCGGGGAGGTACATGGGGTGCGTCAGGCGGCCCTGCTGGCCCAGCCAGTAGCCGCTGCGGGTGGCGAGGTCGGCGACCGGGTGCGCGGCGAAGAACTCCGGGGTGACGCGGCGCAGCGTCGCCTCCTCCGCCACCGCCTTCGCGCCGTTCTCGCAGAACTCCGCCGCGTGCCGGTGGTCCGGCTCCGGCCAGGCGCAGCCGGGGCAGTCGAAGCCGTTCTTCTGGTTCACGCGCAGCAGGGTCAGCGCGGTGCGTTTCACACCCATCTGCTGCTGGGCGATCCGCAGGGAGTGCCCGATGGCCGGGAGGCCCGCCGCCGCGTGCTGCGGCTCGGCGACCTGCGGCGCGTCCTGGACCGGGTCGGCCTTGGGCGGCTTCGTTGCCATCGCGGGGCTCTCCTTCGCTTGGCGCGGGAATGCTGGGTGTCCGTGGCGTGCGGTCGTGCGGCGGGGGGTCTGTGGAGGTGGGGTGGCGGACGGGGGTGTCCGTGGCCTTGTGTCCGTGACCTCTGCGCCTGCGGGACCTGCGGGTCCGATCCTCGCACGTGGTGCCGACAGCGGGGGCGGGTGGGAGCGCGGGGGGCGGGAGCATTGGTTGCGCGAGGGGCGGAGGGGCTGCCGGGGCCGTTCACGGGGCTGGTCGAGGGGGCTGGTGGGGCAGGCCGGAGGGGCTGATCGGGGCCGGGGTGACGCCGCCCGCTCCCGGGCGACGGACGTCCGGGGTCTGGTGGTGCGGTGCCGGGGCTTGGTGGTGCGGTGCCGGGGTCTGGTGGTGCGGTGCCGGGGCTTGGTGGTGCGGTGCCGGGGTCTGGTGATGCGGTGCCGGGGCTTGGTGGTGCGGTGCCGGGGTCTGGTGGCGCGGTGCCGGGGCTTGGTGGTGCGGTGCCGGGGTCTGGTGATGCGGTGCCGGGGCTTGGTGGTGCGGTGCCGGGGTCTGGTGGCGCGGTGCTGGTGCCTGGTCGCGCGGTGCTGGGGGTGGTCGGCGTGCGGGGGAGGTGTGCGGGGGGAGGTGTGCGGGTGGGTGGGAGTGTCAGTGGGGCGTGGCAGGATCGGGGGCGTGGCAGAAACAGCATCGAAGAAGACCGAGACGACCTCCGGCGAGCGGCCCCGCCTGATGCTCATGGACGGGCACTCGCTGGCCTACCGCGCGTTCTTCGCGCTGCCCGCGGAGAACTTCACCACCGCGACGGGCCAGCCGACGAACGCGATCTACGGCTTCGCGTCGATGCTGGCCAACACGTTGCGTGACGAGGCGCCCACGCATTTCGCGGTCGCCTTCGACGTCTCCCGCAAGACCTGGCGGTCCGAGGAGTTCACGGAGTACAAGGCGAACCGTTCGAAGACGCCGGACGAGTTCAAGGGGCAGGTCGAGCTGATCGGCGAGCTGCTCGACGCGATGCACGTCTCACGGTTCGCGGTCGACGGCTTCGAGGCGGACGACGTGATCGCCACGCTCGCCACCCAGGCCGAGGCCGAGGGCTTCGAGGTGCTGATCGTCACCGGTGACCGGGACTCCTTCCAGCTGGTCAGCGAGCACACCACCGTGCTGTACCCGACGAAGGGCGTCTCCGAGCTGACCCGCTTCACCCCGGAGAAGGTGTTCGAGAAGTACGGCCTGACGCCCGCCCAGTACCCCGACTTCGCGGCCCTGCGGGGCGACCCGTCGGACAACCTCCCGGGCATCCCCGGCGTCGGTGAGAAGACGGCCGCGAAGTGGATCAACCAGTTCGGTTCGTTCGCGGAACTGGTCGAGCGGGTCGAGGAGGTCAAGGGCAAGGCCGGGCAGAACCTCCGCGACCACCTGGAAGCCGTCAAGCTCAACCGCCGCCTGACGGAGATGGTCCGCACCGTCGAGCTGCCCAAGACCGTCCCCGACCTCGAGCGCCTGCCCTACGACCGCACGGCCGTCGCGATGGTCCTGGACACCCTGGAGATCAGGAACCCGTCGCTGCGCGAGCGGCTCCTCGCCGTCGACCCGGGGGGCGAGGAGGCCGAGTCGACCCCGGTGGTGACCGGTGGTGTGGCGGTGGACGGCTCGGTGCTGGGCACGGGCGAGCTGGCCGGCTGGCTCGCCGAGCACGGCGCGCAGACCCTCGGCGTCGCCACCGTCGACACGTGGGCGCTGGGCGCCGGCTCGGTCGCCGAGGTCGCGCTCGCCGCGGGCGGGGGAGCGGCCGCCTGGTTCGACCCGGCCGAGCTGGACGAGGCCGACGAGAACGCGTGGACGGCCTGGCTGGCCGCCGAGGACCGCCCCAAGGTGCTGCACAACGCCAAGGGCGCCATGCGCGTCCTCGCCGAGCACGGCTGGAGCGTCGGCGGCGTCTTCATGGACACCGCCCTCGCCGCCTACCTGGTCAAGCCGGGCCGCCGCTCCTTCGACCTCGACGCGCTGTCCCTGGAGTACCTGGGCCGCGAGCTGGCCCCGCCCGCGGCGGCCGACGGCCAGCTCGCCTTCGGCGCGGACGACGGTGCCGAGGCCGAGGCCCTCATGGTGCAGGCCCGCGCGATCCTCGACCTCGGCGAGGCGTTCCGGGGCCGCCTGGAGGAGGTCGGCGCCGCCGAACTGCTGGGCGACATGGAGCTGCCCACCTCCGCCCTGCTGGCCCGGATGGAGCGGCACGGCATCGCGGCCGACCGGTCCCACCTGGAGGCCATGGAGCAGATGTTCGCGGGCGCCGTCCAGCAGGCGGTGAAGGAGGCGCACGCCGCGGCCGGGCACGAGTTCAACCTGGGCTCGCCCAAGCAACTCCAGGAAGTCCTCTTCGGTGAACTGGGCCTGCCCAGGACGAAGAAGACCAAGACGGGGTACACGACCGACGCCGACGCCCTGGCCTGGCTCGCGACCCAGACGGACAACGAACTGCCGGTCATCATGCTCCGCCACCGCGAACAGGCGAAGCTGCGCGTCACCGTCGAGGGCCTGATCAAGTCGATCGCCGCGGACGGACGCATCCACACCACCTTCAACCAGACGGTCGCCGCGACCGGCCGTCTGTCGTCGACCGACCCGAACCTGCAGAACATCCCCGTCCGCACGGACGAGGGCCGGGCCATCCGCCGCGGCTTCGTCGTCGGCGAGGGCTTCGAGTCGCTGATGACGGCCGACTACAGCCAGATCGAGCTGCGGGTGATGGCGCACCTCTCCGAGGACGAGGGCCTGATCCAGGCGTTCACCTCCGGCGAGGACCTGCACACCACGGCCGCCTCCCAGGTGTTCGGCGTCGAGCCCGCCGCCGTGGACGCCGAGATGCGCCGCAAGATCAAGGCCATGTCGTACGGCCTGGCCTACGGCCTGTCGGCGTTCGGTCTGTCCCAGCAGCTGAACATCGAGGCGGGGGAGGCCCGCGCCCTGATGGACGCCTACTTCGAGCGCTTCGGCGGGGTCCGGGACTACCTGCGCAGGGCGGTCGACGAAGCCCGGGCGACGGGCTACACGGCCACGCTCTTCGGGCGTCGCCGTTACCTCCCCGACCTCAACAGCGACAACCGCCAGCGCCGTGAGGCGGCCGAGCGGATGGCCCTGAACGCGCCCATCCAGGGCACCGCGGCCGACATCGTCAAGATCGCCATGCTCAAGGTGGACCACGCGCTGCGGGAGAGCGGTCTCACGTCCCGCATGCTCCTCCAGGTCCACGACGAAGTCGTCCTGGAGATCGCCCCCGGCGAGCGCGCGGCCGCGGAGGAACTCGTCCGCCGCGAGATGTCCGACGCCGTCCGCCTCAGGGCCCCGCTGGACGTGTCCGTGGGCTCGGGCGCGGACTGGGAGTCGGCGGCGCACTAGCCTGCGGCGGCGCACTAGCCTGCGGCGGTGCACCGGCCTGCGGCGGTGCACCGGCCTGCGGCGG
Organism: Streptomyces sp. NPDC088812; assembly: GCF_044750285.1. Classification (NCBI taxonomy): domain Bacteria; kingdom Bacillati; phylum Actinomycetota; class Actinomycetes; order Kitasatosporales; family Streptomycetaceae; genus Streptomyces; species Streptomyces sp. NPDC088812. The sequence goes on from NZ_JBIVJP010000022.1 coordinate 120,359, forward strand.
TGCACCGGCCTGCGGCGGTGCACCGGCCTGCGGCGGTGCACCGGCCTGCGGCGGTGCACCGGCCTG
>NZ_JBIVJP010000022.1:120524-191911 GCF_044750285.1 Streptomyces sp. NPDC088812
CGGCGGTGCACTGGGTGCGGCGGTGCACCGGACTGTGCACCGGCCTGCGGCGGTAGGAGCGTGCTGGAGGGGCCTTGGCGGGCGGGCCCCTCGGCGGCCCTTCGGTGACTCGGTGCACTGGTGTGCGCCACGGCGGCCGCCGATCAGTCGGTGCGCCCCGACGCGGCGCCCGCCGGGCGGCCGCTGCCCGCCCACGCGCGTGGCGCCGCCCCCGCCGGGCGGCCGCTGCCCGCCCACGCGCGCGGCGCCGCCACCCCCCGCGTCCCCGGGACCCCGCTCACCACCGTGCGCGCGGCCGCCGCCCGTCTCGGGGGACTCGCGCCGCTCTCCCGGATCGAGGTCGCGCACGGCTACCTGGCACTGGCCCTCAGCGCCCTCGGCCGCCTCCCCAGACCCGGGGCGGCACGTCGTATCACCGTGTCCTTGGTGCCCGTGCGGCCGGTCGGCGAGCCGTTCAGCCCACGCTGACCTGGTCCGGACGCCCCGCGGACTCCGGGGCGACGGGACGCGCCGCGCGGACGCCCACGGCGTACAGCAGCAGGCCCAGCACCAGGCCGGCGCCCGCCCCGAAGCACAGCGTCGGGATCAGCTCGTACGGCTTCGCCCGGGAACCCCAGTACTCCCACCACCGCGTCGCCCGCCGCACCGCCGCGACCAGCGCGCAACCGCCGATCACCGCCGCCGCCCACCACCGGTCCCGCGCCGACAGCACGGGCACCCCGGCCGGCTCGGCGACAGGGGTCCGGCGCAGCGCGTACACCACGAAGGACACGATCACGACCGCGGCCACGGCGGAGCCGCCGTACTGCAGGTACCAGTACAGCGGTGAGCCCGCGACCTTCTCGCCGAGCACCGGGAACAGGCGCATGCCCCACCGGTCGAGGTGCGTGAAGGCGTCCCACACCACATGGGTCAGCGCGCCGAGCACCGCGGACACGTACCACCACAGGAGGGTGGGCGGACGGACACGCGCGCGGGGCGCCCCGCAGCGCGCCAGGGTGGCCGGACGGGTCTGACGGGCCCGTGGCAGGAGGGCCACGAGCGGTTCGCGCACCAGCAGCCACAGCCCCACCAGCGCCCAGGCGACGAGCACGTCGACGGTGAACACGCCGGCGAAGGAGTGCGTGACGTCACCGAACTCCATGGCCCCCGGTGCGACGCTCGCCGCGTAGTAGGTCATGTCGGGCGCGAAGGATCCCGCCACCAGGACGGCCGGCACCAGCGGGCCGCGGCCGGTGCCGTCGGCGCGCAGGGCGGGCAGCACGGCCGCCGCATGACTGAGGGTGAACGGCAACAGGGCTCCCCGTGGCGGACATTGGCGGATTTCGACGGACCGGTCGGGTCGGAAGTCCGACGACGCGCACCAGTATGCGCGACGCCACTGACACCGGAACGGAGATGACCGGGTGGTGAACACCGCGTTCGAACGGGTGCCGGTGCCACCGAAGTTGTCGTAGGGTCGCCTGGGCCACCGAGTCGAAAGGCCCGGTCGAACAACCGAACAGAACGGCGCAAACCGCTCGGGAGCGCGACCCACGGGGAGGGACGACGGCCCCACGGGGCTGGTGAGGCGGTACGTCCCCACAGGGGCGGGCGCATCGGACGGAGACGGGCGCACGGGTGTCCACGGGAGGGGTTCACTTCATGTCGGCGCATTTCGGCAGGAGGCTGCGCAAGGGAGCGGTCAACACGACCGTGGCCGCGGTGGTCGTCGCGGCGCTGGCCGCGTCCCAGGCACCCGATGTCACGGCCGGCGGCGCGACCGGCGGACGGACCGCCGCCGATGCCGCCTCCGGCACGGGCTCCGACGACAGCGCCACCGGCAACTCGCCGTACTACACGGACCTGCCGCCGCTGAACAGCCCCACACCCTCGCCGAGTCAGAGCACCGGCACCACGCCGGCCGCCACCGGCGACACCGAGGCCGGCATCCCCGCGACCGTGCTGGACGCCTACAAGAAGGCCGCGGCGGCGCTCGCCGAGGCCAAGCCCGGCTGCAACATGCCGTGGGAACTCCTCGCCGCCATCGGCAAGGTCGAGTCGGGTCAGGCCGGCGGCGGCAACGTCAACGCCGACGGCACCACCCTCACGCCGATCCTCGGCCCGGTCCTCGACGGCAACGGCTTCGCCAACATCAGCGACACCGACAACGGCGCCTACGACGGCGACAGCACCTACGACCGCGCCGTGGGCCCGATGCAGTTCATCCCCTCCACCTGGGAGTGGGCAGGCCGCGACGGCAACGGCGACGGCAAGAAGGACCCCAACAACATCTACGACGCGGCCCTCGCGGCCGGTCACTACCTGTGCCGCTACAGCTGGGACATGTCCACCACGTCCGGGCTGCGCAGCGCGATCCTCAGCTACAACAACTCGACGGAGTACTACGACACCGTCGTGTCGTGGCTGGAGTACTACCGCAAGGGCACCCACGAGATCCCCGACGGCACAGGCAGCCTGCCGTCCAGCCGCAGCGACGACGACAGCGCGACGACCACCTCAACCTCGCCCTCGGCCTCGTCCTCCGCTTCGCCCTCCACCTCGCCGTCCACGACGCCGTCGACGACTCCGAGCACGACCCCGTCGACGACCCCCAGCACTCCGGCCCAGACGCCGACCGAAACGGTCGACCACCTCGAGAACGCGGGCACGGCGAAGCTCACCGCCATGGCGGGCGACGCGTTCACCCAGACGATCAGCGCCCGCGCCGAGACCGAGGCCGGCGAGGCCGTCGGCAAGGTCAGGGTCCGCTTCACCATCGTCGGCGACACCGACGCCACCTTCACCGGCGGTGAGAGCGTCGCCACGATCGTCACCGACAGCAAGGGCGTCGCCACGGCCCCCGCCCTCCAGGCGGGCGAGGAGACCGGCACCTTCACCGTCCGCGCCACGGTCCTGGGCCGCGTGCTGCCCGCCCTCGACTACACGGCCACGGTCACCGCCCGTGCCGCCGACACCCTCGCCCGCACCACCAGCACCGCGCTGACCTGCACCGCGGGCGGTACGTTCACCGACCAGGTCGAGGTCAAGGCCACGTACCAGGGGGCCGCCGCGGACAAGGTCGCGGCCACCGCCACCCTGATCGCGTCGGCCGGCGACACGACCGCGAACGACAAGGGCCCCTACTTCAAGGACGCCGCCAGCAACGCCGTCCGCACCCTGACGGACCTGCGGACCGACGCCGACGGCCTGCTCCAGCTGCCGAAGCTGTACGCCGACGACACGGCCGGCACGTTCCTGCTGCGCATCACCACCACGGGCGGCGCCACGCTCACGGTCGAACTGACCGTCACGGCCGTCCCGTCCACCACGCCGAGCCCGTCGGAGAGCGCGTCGGAAGGGTCGTCGGAGACCCCCTCCGACGACACCTCCGCGACCGAGAGCGAGAGCGAGACCGCGACCGCGACCGCGTCCGAGTCGGCGACGACCGGCTCGTAAGCCCTCCCCGCACCACCCACGCGCACCGAGCACCACCCACGCGCACCCCGCACCACGACGACGGCGCCCCTCCCACCCGAGAGGGGCGCCGTCCTGATGTGTCATCAGATCGCTCGGACCACTTCACGCTCACCGTCCGAGCCGCGCCTTGGTGTGCCGGGTCGGCTCGGCACCGGCCGGGTCCTCCGGCCACGGATGCTTCGGATACCGGCCGCGCAGCTCCGCCCGTACGCCCTTGTAGCCGTCCCGCCAGAAGGAGGCGAGGTCGGCGGTGACGGCCGCGGGCCGCCCGGCGGGGGACAGCAGGTGCACCAGCAGCGGCACCCCGGCCACCCGCGGCGACTCCTGGAGCCCGAACATCTCCTGGAGCTTCACCGCGAGCACCGGCTGCTCGGGGTTCGCGTAGTCGATCCGGATCCTGGAACCACTGGGTACGGTGATCCGCTCCGGCGCCAGCTCCTCCAGCCGGGCCGCTTCACCCGAGGCCCACGGCAGCAGCCGGGCGAGGGTCTCCCCGGCGTCGATCCGCGCCAGATCGGCGCGCCGCCGGGCCCGGCCGAGCTCCGGCTCCAGCCAGTCCTCCACGCGCGCGTGCAGCGACGCGTCGGACACGTCGGGCCACGGCTCCCCCAGGTGCAGCCGGAGGAACGCCAACCGCTGCCGCAGTACCTCTGCCTCCGGCGTCCACCGCAGCAGCGCCAGCCCTTCCTGCCGCAGCCCCGCACGCACCGCCTGCCGTACGAGCGCGGCATCGGCGTCCCTCAGCGGCCGCACGCCCAGCTCCACGGCACCGAGCCGCTCGACGCGCCGGGCGACGACGTCACCGTCGGCCCAGTGGACCTCGTCGCGTTCGTCGAGCAGGGTTCCGGCGGCGAGCCGTGCCACCTCCTCGTCGACCACCCCCGCCAGCTGCACGCGCGCGTGCCCCTTGCCCACCGGACGGTCGGCCACGGCGACCGCGAGCCACGGCGCGCCGCGCAGGGCGGAGCCCTCCCGGACCTCGGCACGGGTCCCGGACACCATCAGGTGCGAGCCGCCGTCGGCCCTGGCGAGGCGCTCGGGAAAGGCGAGGGCGGCGACGAGCCCCGCGGTGGCGTCCTCACCGCCCCCCTCCCGGGGCGGCGGGGCGTCCCGCGAGGGAGGGCGGGCGGACTCCGCGGCGACCGACCGCAGCCGCCGCACCTCCGCCCGCCACCGCGAGCCGTACGCGTCACCCCCGCGCCGGGCGCCCCGCACGGCGGCGGCCAGGTCGTCCCCGTACTCCCGAGGAGCCTCCTCGCTCAGCAGCGCGACCACCTCGGCGGCGCGCTCCATCCCCACCAGCGACGCCCCGTCCAGCAGCGCCCGCCCCAGCCGTGGGTGCAGCCCCAGCCGCGCCAGCCGCACCCCCCGCTCCGTGGCCCGGCCGACCGGGTCCACCGCGCCGATCGCCGTCAGCAGACCCCGCGCCGCGGCCATCGCGCCCGCCGGCGGCGGATCGAGCAAGGCCAGCCCGGAGGCGTCGGGATCGCCCCAGCAGGCCGCCTGCAGGGCGAACGCGGTGAGGTCGGCCACTTTGATCTCCGGGGACGGGAAACGCGGCAGACGGGCGTTCTCCGCCTCCGGCCAGCACCGGTACACCACGCCCGGCGCCTCGCGCCCGGCCCGTCCGGCCCGCTGCCGCGCCGCCGCGTGGGAGGCGCGTACGGTCGCGAGCGCGCTCAGCCCCCGCGCGTGGTCCACCCGGGGCTCCCGGGCGAGCCCCGCGTCGACGACCACCCGCACCCCCGGCACGGTCAGCGACGACTCGGCCACCGCCGTGGCCAGGACCACCCGGCGCCCCTCGCCGGGCCTCAGCACCGCGTCCTGCACGGCCGCCGGCGCCCGCCCGTGCACCTGGAGCACCTCCACCCCGCCCAGCCCCTGGAGCTGCCCCGCGACCCGCGCGATCTCCCCCACGCCCGGCAGGAAGCACAGCACGTCCCCCGGCCGCTCCGCCAGCGCCCGCCGCACCACCGACGCCACATGCCCCAGCAGCGCCGGATCGACCCACGTGCCGTGCGGCGGCCGGACCGGCCGGGCCGCAGGCGCCCAGACGACCTCGACGTCGAACGCGGCGCCGTGCGCCTCGACGACAGGCGCCCCGCCCAGCAGCCGGGACCAGCCCTCCGTGTCCGTCGTCGCCGACGCGGCCACCAGCCTCAGCTCCGGCCGCAGCGCCTCCCGGACGTCCCACAGGAAGGCGGCCGCCGTGTCCGCGTCCAGATGGCGTTCGTGGCACTCGTCCAGCACCACCACGTCGACACCGGTCAGCTCCTGGTCGCGCTGGAGGCGCTGCAGCAGCACACCGGTCGTGACGACCTCCACGCGCGTGTGCCGCCCTACGACCCGTTCCCCGCGCACGGTGTACCCGACGTTCCCGCCGGCCTTCTCACCCAGCAGCCACGCCATCCGCCGGGCCGCCGCACGCGCCGCGATCCGCCGCGGCTCGGCCACCACCACGCGCCGCCCGGGCCCCTCGCCCAGCAGCCCCGCCAGCGCGAGCGGCACCAGCGTCGTCTTGCCGGTGCCGGGCGGCGCGGCCAGGACGGCCGTCCCGGTCCGGTCCAGGGCGTCGTTCAGGGAAGGCAGGGCGGCCCGCACGGGCAGCGCGTCCAAGGCGTCGTCACGGATCACGCCCCTAGTGTCGTACGCCTCGACGACGCGCCCGCCGCGTGCCTTCACCACGCGCCCCACGCGCGCACGAGGCGCGCGCCGCCCACGCGCGCGTGCCCTTTCCGGTCCCCGCCCTACCTCCGGCTCCGGCCCGCCGCCTACTCGCCCACCCCGCGGCTCCGTGCCGCGCGGCGGTCCGCGCCGACGCCGTCAGTCCCGCTCGCACACGAAGATCGCCGTCCCCGGGATCAGGCCGCCGCGCAGCGGCGACCAGCCGCCCCACTCCGAGCTGTTCCAGGCCGGCCACTCCGGCTCGACGAGGTCCACCAGCCGGAAGTCCGCGGACACGATGTCGCGGACCCGGTCGCCGAGGGTGCGGTGGTGCTCGACGTAGACCGCGCGGCCGTCCTCGTCCTGCTCGACGTAGGGCGTGCGGTCGAAGTAGGACGAGGCGACCGACAGGCCCTCGGGCCCCGGCTCGTCGGGGAACGCCCAGCGGACCGGGTGGGTCACGGAGAAGACGAAACGGCCGCCCGGGCGCAGCACCCGGCGCACCTCCCGCAGGACCAGCACCGGGTCGGCGACGAAGGGCAGCGCCCCGTACGCCGAGCAGGCCAGGTCGAAGGAGGCGTCCGCGAAGGGCAGCGCGGCCGCGTCGGCGCACACCAGCGGGAAGGTGACGCCGATGCGCAGCGCGTGCTGGAGCTGGCGGTGGGAGAGGTCCAGCGCCACCGGGCGGGCGCCCTGCGCGGCGAGCCAGCGCGCGCACTGGGCCGCGCCGGCGCCGATCTCCAGGACGTCCCGGTCCTTCAGCTCCTCCGCCGGGCCGAGCAGCTCGGCCTCGACCTCGTCCAGGCCCTCGGGGCACCACACGAAGCGGTCGTCGCCGAGGAAGGTGCCGTGTTCGATCTGGTACTCGTCCGCGTTGCGGTCCCACCAGCCCCGGTTGGCCCGGGCGCTCTCCGTGACGTCGGCATCGCGGCGGGTGGCCTCCGGCTCGGGCGCCGGCCGGGGTGCCGGCCGGGACACCGACTGGGACGATACGGGCTCTTGGATGATGGGCTCCCTCGTCGTACTCTTCCGTCCAACCCGCCCCGGCGGTGCCACAGAGGTGTCACCGGAGGGTTCTTCCGGGGCCCGTGTGGCCTCAAAAGACAGGTTCAGTGCCGGGTATGCGGCGATCCGCCCCGGGTGTGCGCGTTCGCGCATTGACCCTGCCCGGCTGCCCCCGTATGCTACAAGTTGCGCTGCGGGCCTGCGCACCTCAGACGTAGCAGGCTGCGCTCGCATCTGTTGTATGTCCCCTCGGTTGTCGAGGCGCCGTCACCGGTCACCCGGTGGGGCGCTTCCTTGGCTGTCCGGCTTCTGCAGAGCGAAACGGGCTCCCGGCGTAAGCAGTACCTACGACTTCAATGTCCGTACCGGAGCCCTTTCCCACATGACGAGCAGCACCGAGACCACCGCCACCACCCCGCAGGTAGCGGTCAACGACATCGGTAACGAGGAAGCCTTCCTCGCCGCGATCGACGAGACGATCAAGTACTTCAACGACGGCGACATCGTCGACGGCGTCATCGTGAAGGTCGACCGGGACGAGGTCCTGCTCGACATCGGTTACAAGACCGAAGGCGTTATCCCGAGCCGCGAGCTCTCCATCAAGCACGACGTCGACCCCAACGAGGTCGTCGCCGTCGGTGACGAGATCGAGGCCCTTGTTCTCCAGAAGGAGGACAAGGAAGGCCGCCTGATCCTCTCGAAGAAGCGCGCCCAGTACGAGCGTGCCTGGGGCACGATCGAGAAGATCAAGGAAGAGGACGGGATCGTCACCGGTACCGTCATCGAGGTCGTCAAGGGTGGTCTCATCCTCGACATCGGCCTCCGTGGCTTCCTCCCGGCCTCCCTGGTCGAGATGCGTCGCGTCCGCGACCTCCAGCCCTACGTGGGCAAGGAGCTCGAGGCCAAGATCATCGAGCTGGACAAGAACCGCAACAACGTGGTCCTGTCCCGCCGTGCCTGGCTGGAGCAGACCCAGTCCGAGGTCCGCCAGACCTTCCTCACCACCCTCCAGAAGGGTCAGGTGCGGTCCGGTGTGGTCTCCTCGATCGTCAACTTCGGTGCCTTCGTGGACCTGGGTGGCGTCGACGGTCTGGTCCACGTCTCCGAGCTGTCCTGGAAGCACATCGACCACCCCTCCGAGGTCGTCGAGGTCGGCCAGGAGGTCACGGTCGAGGTCCTCGATGTCGACATGGACCGCGAGCGCGTCTCCCTGTCGCTGAAGGCGACCCAGGAAGACCCGTGGCAGCAGTTCGCCCGCACCCACCAGATCGGCCAGGTCGTGCCCGGCAAGGTCACGAAGCTGGTTCCGTTCGGTGCGTTCGTCCGCGTGGACGAGGGCATCGAGGGTCTGGTCCACATCTCCGAGCTGGCCGAGCGCCACGTGGAGATCCCGGAGCAGGTCGTCCAGGTCAACGACGAGATCTTCGTCAAGGTCATCGACATCGACCTCGAGCGCCGTCGCATCAGCCTCTCGCTGAAGCAGGCCAACGAGTCCTTCGGTGCCGACCCGGCCTCGGTCGAGTTCGACCCGACCCTGTACGGCATGGCCGCGTCCTACGACGACCAGGGCAACTACATCTACCCCGAGGGCTTCGACCCCGAGACCAACGACTGGCTCGAGGGCTACGAGAAGCAGCGCGAGGAGTGGGAGCGCCAGTACGCCGAGGCGCAGACCCGCTTCGAGCAGCACCAGCAGCAGGTCATCAAGTCCCGCGAGGCGGACGCCCAGGCCGCTGCCGAGGGTGGCGAGGCCGCTGCTCCGGCCGCGACCGGCGGTTCGTACTCCTCCGAGGGTGCCGACACCTCCGGCGCGCTGGCCTCGGACGAGGCGCTGGCCGCCCTGCGCGAGAAGCTGGCCGGTGGCCAGAGCTGATCGCTAGCCGCTGATCCCAGCCGCTCACTGAGGGGCCGTACCTTTCGAGGTGCGGCCCCTTGGCGTTGCCCGGCGAAGCGGGCCCTCACCCGGCGGCCCGCCCCAGGGGCCGACCGATCAAGGTGACGGGGCGGGAATGCGTACACCGGCGTGCGCGTTGGGATGTACGAACACGAGGAGGAGCGGTCCAAGTGCTTGATCCGCAGGGTTTGTACGCATGGGAGCCGAAGGGGCTGGCCGTCGTCGACATGGCGCTCGCCCAGGAGTCGGCCGGACTTGTCATGCTCTACCACTTCGACGGATACATCGACGCGGGGGAGACCGGCGACCAGATCGTCGACCGCCTCCTCGACGCGCTGCCCCACCAGGTCGTCGCCCGCTTCGACCACGACCGCCTGGTGGACTACCGCGCCCGCCGTCCGCTGCTGACCTTCAAGCGCGACCGGTGGACCGACTACGAGGAACCGGCCATCGAGGTACGCCTCGTCCAGGACACCACCGGAGCGCCCTTCCTGCTGCTGTCCGGCCCCGAGCCGGACGTGGAGTGGGAGCGCTTCGCCGTCGCCGTCCGGCAGATCGTGGAGCGGCTCGGCGTGCGCCTGTCCGTGAACTTCCACGGCATCCCCATGGGCGTCCCCCACACCCGCCCCGTCGGCCTCACCCCGCACGGCAACCGCACCGACCTCGTCCCGGGCCATCGCAGCCCCTTCGACGAAGCCCAGGTCCCCGGCAGCGCCGAAGCACTCGTCGAGTACCGCCTCATGGAAGCGGGCCACGACGTCCTGGGCGTCGCCGCGCACGTCCCGCACTACATCGCCCGCTCCGCGTACCCCGACGCCGCCCTGACCGTCCTGGAGGCCATCACGGCCGCCACGGGACTCGTCCTGCCCGGCATCGCGCACACACTGCGCACGGAGGCGCACCGCACGCAGACCGAGATCGACCGCCAGATCCAGGAGGGCGACGAGGAACTCACCTCCCTCGTCCAGGGCCTGGAGCACCAGTACGACGCCGCCGCCGGCGCCGAGACCCGCGGCAACATGCTCGCCGAACCCGTGGACATCCCCTCGGCGGACGAGATCGGGCGGGAGTTCGAGAAGTTCCTGGCGGAGCGCGAGGGCGAGGGCTGAGCCGTCGTCCGGCTGAGACGTCGTCCGGGGGTCTGCCGGACGCGCTGTCGGCGGCAGGCCCTAAGCTTCCCGTCATGCTGAAGGTGGGCCTGACCGGCGGGATCGGCGCCGGCAAGAGCGAGGTGTCGCGGCTGCTCGTCGCCTGCGGCGCCGTGCTGATCGACGCGGACCGCATCGCGCGCGAGGTCGTCGAACCGGGCACCCCCGGTCTCGCGGCGATCGTCGACACCTTCGGTGAGGAGGTCCTCACCGACGACGGCACCCTCGACCGCCCGACCCTGGGCTCCATCGTCTTCGCCGACCCCGCGAAGCTCGCCTCCCTCAACGCGATCGTCCACCCCCTCGTCGGTGCCCGCTCCCGCGAACTGGAGGACGCCGCCCCCGAGAACGCCGTCGTGGTCCACGACGTCCCCCTCCTGACCGAGAACGGCCTCGCCCCCCTGTACGACGTCGTTATCGTCGTCGACGCCCCGCCCGCAACCCAGCTGGACCGGCTCCTCCGGCTGCGCGGCATGACCGAGGGCGACGCCCGCGCGCGCATGGCCTCCCAGGCGACACGCGAGCAACGCCGCGAGATCGCGGACATCGTGATCGACAACGACGTGCCGCTGCCGGACCTCGAACGACGCGTCCGCGAGGTGTGGGCCGACCTGGCACACCGGGCGCGTGCGCCCCGCGAGCCCCTCGGATCACCGGAGGAATAGCGGCCCCCGCCCCGCGCGTTGAACGCGTGCAGCGAGGGAAGGATTTTTCCGTGCCCGATACCAGCGGTTCGACCGGACGTACTCCGGAGACGCATGTCATCGACTTCCGTGCCGCCGAGCAGCTGCTCGCCGCACGGGACCCGCGGGGCGCGGTGAAGCTGCTCGACGGTGTCATCGCCGCCCATCCCGAGAACACGGCCGCCCGCCTGCTGCGCGCGCGTGCCTTCTTCGCCGCCGCGCAGCTGCGTCCCGCCGAACTCGAGTTCACGATCGTCCTGGAGCGGGAACCGGACAACGCGTTCGCGCACTTCGCGCTCGCCCGGACCTATGAGCGGCAGGGCCGCGGCGACCAGGCCAAGCGCCACTTCCGGCTGGCGGCCGCACTGGACCCGAACCCGCAGTACCTGAAGGCGGCACGCTTCGACACCTGAGGGGCCGCCGCCGCACCGGCGGCTCATGGGCCTGGGTGCTCGGGAACGCACCTGCCCGGGCCCGGGTACGGACCTGCCTGGCTACGGACCTGCCTGGCTACGTACCTGCCCGGGTACGGACCTGCTCAGGTGCGCGGGTGGTCCGGCGGCCAGTACGGGGGCACGTTCCGGCCCGGCTGGTAATGCGGACCCTGCCGCAGATGCCTGAGGATCATGGCCAGATCGATGCCGGCCACCAGCCACAGCACACCGCAGGCGGCGGCCCATCCCACTCGTCCCACCAGCGCGAACGCGCTCGTGCCGAAGCCGGCCCAGAGCAGCCCCCACACGCTCAGCCACAGACGCATCCGCAGCGCGCTGCGCGCTGTCGTCGGCTCACTGCCTGTACGCATCGGATCATCACTCCTGCTGGAAACGTACTCCTCGGCCCGGACGTCCTCCACAGAAGGCGAACGGACGTCCCATCGCTCGAACGGGTGAACCGTCGGATGGGGGGAACGGCCCGGCGGGGACGGCCCGTTGGACTGGCATGAGGCGTGACATGCGAGAGGGATACGAGGGAACGGGTCCCGGGGCCATCACCCCCGACGGATGCGCGGTCGAGCTCTACAGCCGACTGCGGGTGGGCGACGAGCCGGACATCATCGCCGCCGCGGTCCGCGCGGGCGCGCACATCCTGGAACTGGGCAGCGGCGTCGGCCGCGTCACCCACGCGCTCGTGGAGCGTGGGTTCACCGTCACGGCGGTCGACGAGTCCGCCCAGATGCTGGAGCGCGTCCGTGGGGCACGCACCATACGCAGCCCCATCGAACACCTCGACCTGGGCGAGACCTTCGACGTCGTGATGCTCGCGTCGTTCCTGGTGCACAGCGGGGACGACGAGGTCCGGCGAGGCATGCTGCGCGCCTGCGCGCGCCACGTCGCGCCGGGCGGACACGTGCTGATCCAGCGGGAGGGCGAGGACTACCACGCGAACCTGCCCCGCGAACGGGTCGACCCGGCCGGCTGCACGGTCCGGATCCTGTCGGCCGACCCGGTCGGCGACGGTGTCCACGAGGTGCACGCCGAGTACGTGTTCCCCGACGCGGTATGGACCCAGACGTTCCGTTCCCGCCCCCTCACCCCGGAACAGTTCGAGGACGCGCTGGCCGAGGCAGGTCTGAGAGTGGACCGTTACCTGACGGAGGACGGGGTCTGGGTGAGGGCGGTGCCCATGGGGGAGTAGCGGGATCCGGGACGGCGCGGCCACGGCGAAGGGGGCTTTACCGTGGAGGCATGGACGCCGCTCATGCCCTCGCCGCCCTCGACCGGCGCGTGGCGGGGTGCGGGGCCTGTCCCCGGCTGGTGGCCTGGCGCGAGGAGGTGGCCCGGACGAAGCGGGCCGCCTTCGCCGACTGGACCTACTGGGGGCGGCCGGTGCCCGGCTTCGGGCCGTCCGACGCACGTCTGCTCGTCGTGGGGCTCGCCCCGGCCGCGCACGGCGGCAACCGCACCGGCCGGATGTTCACCGGCGACCGTTCCGGGGACGTCCTGTACCGGGCGCTGTACGACGTGGGGCTCGCCTCGCAGCCCACCTCGGTGTCGGCCGACGACGGTCTCGCCCTGCACGGCGTACGGGTCACCGCGCCCGTGCACTGCGCACCGCCCGCCAACAAACCCACCTCCGAGGAGCGGGACACCTGCCGTCCCTGGCTGGTGCAGGAGCTGCGGCTGCTGCGGCCGACATTGCGCGCGGTCGTCGTCCTGGGCGCCTTCGGCTGGCAGGCGGCACTGCCCGCGCTCACCGAGGCCGGCTGGTCCGTTCCCCGGCCACGGCCCGCCTTCGGGCACGGGGTGCGCGTGCCGCTCGACGGTCTCGACCTCTTCGGCTGCTTCCACGTCAGTCAGCGCAACACGTTCACCGGGCGGCTCACCCCCGAGATGCTGCGGGACGTCCTGCGGACGGCGGCGGCAGCGGCGGGACTGCCGTGAGCCGCGCCGCTGCCGCGGCCCGCCCGCGGCTCACAGGACGCGGGCCGCCGCGATCGGCCGGTCCGTCACCGGGTGGGCGCTCGCCTTGGCGGTGTTGACACTCCACCGGTACCGGGAGAACTCGCCGGTGGTGTCGGAGGCGTAGAACATCATGTGGCCGATGCCTACGCCCTCGAAGTTCTCCTCCGCGACGGGGCCGACCATGCGGGTGTCGGGATACTTCGGGTAGTTGGTCAGCGCGTACACGCCGTGCGGCTCGGACGTGCAGTCGACCACCTCGACGGCGTACTGCGTCTCGCCGGTGAAGTCGGCGACGCCGCTGAAGACGCCCTTGACCTCGCGGACCATGACGATGTGGCCGGTGCTGTCCTCGACCTGCCCGTCGTAGTCGACCGCGATCAGGTCGCCCGGCCGGAGGTCGGTGACCTCCAGGACGCGCTGGAAGCGCGGGCCGGCCGTGCCGTCGGTGAAGGCCCGGCGGTAGTCGGCGGCCTCGGGGATGCGGTCCTGGAAGTACTGGGTGAAGTAGGCGTCGGTCGCCCACCCGTAGGTATGCCTGAGCACCCAGGTCAGGAAGGAGGAACAGCGGGCCAGCGCGGTCCAGCTCGACAGGTCGTCGGGCGTGCCCCAGGTGACGGACGAGGAGGAGCCGACGAGGTAGACGTTGTTGAGGCGGGCCGTGCGGCCGCTGATCAGGGAGACCTCGTCGGCGCTCAGGGCGCGGCGGTAGGCGCGGACGTCGTCGATGGCGCCCTTGAAGCGGTTCACGTACGCGCCGTCCCAGCGGGCCCTGCCGATGTTGAAGCCCTGGGTCGCCGCCCAGGACAGGACCGCGTCGGCGCTTCCCTCCAGCACGCCGTCGACGTAGAGGTGGACACGGGTGCCGTCCCACACGCCGGTCAGATGGGTCCAGCGGCCCAGGACGGGCGCGCTGGTGGCGAGGGCGGAGATCTTGACGCTCTGGTCCTCGCCGCGGACCTTGAACGCCCAGGTGGCGGCCGTGTCGTCGTACTGGAGCAGGAAGCGGCTGCAGGCGGTGCCGTCCTGGCTGACCGCGGTGTACATGTTCGCCAGGTCGGCGGGGTCGTCGGTGTCGTCCGAGAGGCGTACCCAGGCCGAGACGGTGAAGGGCGCCGTGGTGTCCAGGGCGGAGGACGTGGCGGCGTACGCGGCGGACGTGCCGTCGAAACCGAGTTCGCCACCCGCGCGCAGGGCCGTCCAGATCGCGCCGGAGCCGAGGGTGAGGGTCAGGCCGCGCCCGGAGCGGTCGGCGCCCGATCCGTCCAGCGGCCAGTGCCCGGCCAGGCCGTCGGTCAGATAGCCGGCCGCGAGCAGCCGCTGGTACTGCACCATCCGCTCGGCCTCCGCGAGGTGCGGGGCGCCGACGGGGGTGAACGGGGTGTCCAGCGGCGCGTCGGCCGCGGCGGGTCCCGCACCGCCCAGCACACCGCTCATCGCGCCCGCCCCCACGAGTGCCGCACCGCTCAACAGCCCACGTCTGCTGACCATGTCGTTCCTCCCCGTCCCGCATGTTCCGGCATATCCCTTCGGACGCGTGTCCGAAGGGTCGCCAGAGTCTAGGCGGACGGCCGGCCGCAGAAGCGACCCGCTCGCCCCACGCCGCTCGCCCCACGCCGTTCGCGGCCGCCTTCGCTTCCGGCCGGGGGATCGGAAGCGAACCCGAGGCAGAGCCGCCGGCTTCCGGTCGTGCGCCGGACCACCATGCCGGGCGGGCGCACACGCCGGGTCTCTTCGGGGTACCCGCGCACGTTGCGTTCACAAAGAGAGCGGAATCACGGCGAAGTGTCACCTCCCCGAAACGCGACCGTTTCGCCTCCTCCAAGAGCCGCCGTACCGTGGAGGGCACACCCGGCACCACAGCACGATCCGCAGCCCCGGCCACCGTCGCCCGAAGGCACACCCCGCCCTCGTCCCGACAGGAGCTCCGTGTCCTCGCGTTCCGCCGTTGCCGTTCGCACACCCACCGCTCTGCCGCCCTGGCTCGCCCACGCCCTGAGGGCACAGCGCGGGCCCGTTCCGTGGAGTGCGGTCGCGCGCGGGGCACTCGCCGCCGGACCGCTGCTGCTCGTCTCCGTCCTCGTCGACCGGGCCTCCCTGGGCGTCGTCGCCGCGATCGCCGCCATGCTCGCCGGCATCAACGACCGGCCCGGCAGCCGGCGGGCCTCCGTCAGACGGCTCGGCGCGCCCGCGCTCGCGGGAGCGGTCGGACTGCTCGCCGGCACCTGCGCCGGGGACCACCTGGACGCCGTGGCGCTGACGCTCGCGCTGACCGGGCTCGGGCTCCTCGCCGGAGGCATGAGCGCCATCGGGCCCGTCGCCTCGGGCTCCGGTACCCAGCTGCTCGTCGCCGCGGCCATCGGAGCCGGGATGCCGCTCCCCGAGAGCGGCTGGGCACGCGCCCTCGCCTTCCTCACCGGGGCCGGCTGGCTGCTCGCACTGCGGCTGGCCCTGCCCACGCCCGGCGCCCTCACCGGCGACTTCCGCTTCGACGGGGAACGGACCGCCGTCGCCGACGTCTACGAAGCCGTCGCCCGCCTCCTCGACTCCGTCGGCACCGAGCGGGCCACCGCCCGGCGGGCGGCCCTCACCGCCGCCCTCGACCACGCCCAGGACGCCCTCGCCGGCCCCCGCCTGCGCCGGTACGCCGGCTCCGCGGCCGAACGCCGACTGCACGCCCAGTACGCCGCCGCACTGCCCCTCGCCGAGGCCGCGACCGCCCTCGCCTGGGCCGGGAAGCCCGTCTCCGGGCGGGCCTGCGAAGGCCCCCGGCGCCTCGCCGCCGCCGTACGGGAGAGTGCGCCCACCGGGCCGCTGCCGGCGCCCTCGCGGTCGGCGCCCGCGCTGCGCGCCCTCGACGACGCCCTGCTGCACGCCGCCGACGCCTTCGACCACGGCCGCGGCGGTGATCTGCACACCCGGCGGCGGAGCGCCGGCGACCTGGTCCGCACCGCCCTCGGGGCCGGCGGACGCGAGTACGGGATGCGGGTCGCCCTCTGCTTCGGGGCGAGCGCGGCGATCGCGCAGACCCTGTACCACTCCCACTGGTACGGGCAGCACACCCACTGGTACTGGCTGCCCGCCACCGCCGTCTTCCTGGTCAAGCCCGACCTCGGGCCGCTGGTGTCCCGGGTGCTGTGCCGGGCGGCGGGGACCGTGCTCGGCG
This sequence comes from Streptomyces sp. NPDC088812, assembly GCF_044750285.1. Taxonomy (NCBI): domain Bacteria; kingdom Bacillati; phylum Actinomycetota; class Actinomycetes; order Kitasatosporales; family Streptomycetaceae; genus Streptomyces; species Streptomyces sp. NPDC088812. The sequence continues at coordinate 136,946 of NZ_JBIVJP010000022.1, forward strand.
CGCTCGTCTTCGCCGGCCTCGCCGCCCTGCTGCCCCGGCCGGAGGGGCTGGTGGTCCTGGTCGCCGTGTGCGGGGCGCTCATCCCCGTCGCCACCCGGCACTTCGCCGCCCAGACCGCCGTCGTCACCGTCCTCGTCCTGTCCCTGGTGATGGTCGGCGGGGAGCCGCAGGCCTCCGTCAGCCGGATCGGGGAGACCCTGCTGGCCTGCGCGATCGTGCTGATCGTCGGGCACCTGCCGATGCCGGGGGAGCGCGGCGGGCGGGTGCGCGCCCGGCTCGCCGCCGCCGCGTCCGCCGCGCACGCCTACCTCGTCCACGTCCTCGACGGATCCCACGACCGCGCCGCCCGCTGGACGCTGCGCCGCGAGGCCTACCGGACCCTCGCCGAGGCCCGCGCCTCGATCGCCCTCGCCGCCGCCGAACTGCCCTCCCTCGCCCGGCACACCGAGGGCACGGACGAGATCGCGGCGCTCCTCGAACGCCTCGTCGACACGACCACCGCCGGCGCCGTCCACCTCGACGACACGGGCCGGCTCGGCCGCCGGCACAGCGAACGCCTCACCGAACTCCTCGCGGAACTCGCCGCCCACCGGGACCTGGTGGACCTCCCGGCGCGGATCGACGACCGGCCCGTCGCCGCACGGGAGGACCGGGCCGTACGGCACACGTCCGGCGCGCCCGTCCCGGCCCACGCCGCCGGTCACGGCCCCGTACGGTGAGGTGAGCAGGAGGCCCGGACGCGGCCACGGCCGGTGCATCCGGCAGGACGGCACCCGAGAAGTACGCGGAGAGCGGGAAAGGCCGGGCGACGGCGATGAGTTCCGTGCGCGGCGCCGGTCATCACCGCGAACGGACCGTCGTACTGGAGGGGCCATGTCGCTTCCGGAGATCGTCTCGCGCGCGCGGTGGCGTGCCGCGCGCGCGGAATTACTCGTCAAGGCGGAGGTGGTGACACGCGCGCGGGACGCGCTCAACGCCGAGCGGCGGGCCCTGCCCATGGTCGAGGTCGCCGAGGAGTACGTCTTCGAGGGCGGGGACGTCAAGGCGGCCCTCCCGGACCTCTTCGACGGACGCCACCAACTCGTCGTCCACCCTGGACGGCCTCGGCTCCACCACCAGCCTGCTGGACCTGACGGCCCTCGGACGGCAGGAGGCGTGGGAGGAACCGGAGGGACGCGCGTCGAGCTTCGGGGCGCCTGCGGGACAGGAGCCCGTCCGCCATCACGATTAGTACGATCTCTGATGCGAAGCGTCACCTGTCCTTCCATCAGGTGACCTGATCCTCACACTCCGTACTGAATCCGTGTCGGCTACGTCTCAGTACCGTCACCGGGCGAGGCGTTCCGGGGCGGAGAGCGTTAACTCCCTACACGTACGACGCTTTCTGGAGGTGCGAGATGGTGAGCGGGCGAACGGTGCTCGAACGCTTTCCCGCAGGCGGGCCGCGCGGGTCGTGGCCGGCGGAGGAGTTCGCGCACGCGCGACGCATGGAGGGGCTGGCCGCCGAGGTGGTCATGGACCTCGTGACGGACACCTTCCTGGTGATCGTCCGGGGCGGCGAGGCCGCCGACTGACGGGACGGTTCAGCTCGCCTTCGAGGAGGCGGGTACCTGCTGGGGTGCCTGTGGAGGCTGGGGTGCCTGCGGAGGCGCCTGTCGAGGAGGCTGCGGGGCGAACTGCTCCGCCTGGAGCGCGTACAGCTCCGCGTAGACGCCGCCCCCGGCCAGCAGCTCGTCCGGGGTGCCGGACTCCACCAGCCGTCCCTGGTCCAGGACGTGCACCAGGTCGGCGTGACGGACCGACGCCAGCCGGTGCGTGATCAGTACGACCGTCTGGCCGCCGTCGGCCAGCGCGCGGATCTTCTCGAAGACCTCCAGTTCGGCCCGGGCGTCCAGGGCCGCCGTCGGCTCGTCGACGATGAGGATGCGCCCGCGCCGGTACGCGGCCCGGGCGATGCCCAGCCGCTGCCACTGCCCGCCCGACAGCTCGTGCCCACCGCTGAAGTGGCGGGCCAGCAGGGTGTCCAGGCCGCGCGGCAGGTCCGCGACCACCTCCCCGGCACCCGCCTCGCCGATCGCGTCGGCCAGCCGCTCCTCGGTCAGCGGCACGGACGAGCGGCCGACGGCGACGTTGACCTTGGCCGTGAACGGCCACCGTTTGAAGTCCTGTGCCACCATCGCGATCCGCTCGGCCACCTGGCGCCGGTCGGCGTCCGCCGCGTCGACGTCGTCCCACAGGATCCGCCCCCGGTCCGGCCTGTAGAGCCCCGCCAGCAGCTTGACCAGGGTGGTCTTGCCGGAGCCGTTCTCGCCGACGAGCGCGATGATCCGCCCGAGGGGGAGGGTGAGCGAGACGTCGTCGAGGGCGGGCCGGGCGGACTCACCCGGGTAGCCGAAGGTGACGTTCTCGAAGCGGATCTGCCGAGGGTCCGCCGGCAGCGCGTCGCCGCCCTCCGGGATCGCCCGCTCGGCCGCCTCGACGTAGAGGCGTTGCAGGTCGCCCACGAACAGGGCCTCCTCGTGGAGCTGGTTGACCTCCAGGACGAGCGTGTTCAGGCTCGTCGAGCCGCTGCGGATCGCGATCACGGCCGTGCCCGCCACCGCCAGCGCCATCGTCCCGCTGATCAGCAGCCCGCCGAGCGTGGCGTACGTCGCCACCGTCGCCAGCCCCGTCCAGGCCGCCGCGAACAGGCCGGTGCGGGCGGCGAGCCGTGCCAGCCGCGCCTGCTCCGCCTCCGCGGTCTCCGACATCGACCGGAAGTGGCGCAGCAGGAAGGGGCCGACACCGTGCACCCGGATCTCCGGTGCCGCCTCCGGTTCGGTCAGCAGGCTCGCGATGAGATGACCCGCGCGCGCGTGCTGCACCCACGTGTGGAAGGACTCGTACCGGCGCCGGGCGTTCGTCAGGGCGCTCCACGCGCTGGGCAGCGTCATCGTCACCAGCAGCGGCAGCAGGAGCGGGTGCAGCACGGTCAGCACGCCGGCCGCCGCGGTCAGCGAGATCACCGCGTTCGCCACGCGCGTGCCGTACATGATCATCCGGCGGGCGGACTGGGCGCCGTACTGCGCGGTGTCCAGCAGTTTGTGGAAGGCGTGGTCCTCGATCGCGGCCAGTTCCACCGACGCGGCCCGCTCCAGGTACAGCTCGGTCGCCACCCGCTCCACCTTGGGCTCCAGACGCCCGGTGGCGTACGTGGACGCGGCCCGCAGCACGGCCTCCACGAAGAGGACCACGGCCATGGCGGCCAGTGCGGGCGCGGCGCCGCGCAGCCGGTCCTCGATCGGGCCGCTCTGGATCAACCGGGCCAGCACGGTGTTCACGGCGAGCAGGCTCACCGCCTGCGCCGCGCCACGGCCCATCTCGGCGGCCAGCACGATCCGCGCCGCCCGCGGGTCGGCCTGGCGGGCCAGGCGCAGACTGACGGCGAGCAGGGACGGCAGCCGGGTCAGCATGGCGCGGAAGCTCAGCTCCAGGAAGGCGTCCCGGTGCTGGTTCCAGCCCATGTCGTAGCGGAGCGGGCCCCCGAAGAGCAGCCGCTCCGACTCCGACACCTCGCGCTCGTCAGGACGCTGCTGCTTCGGCACCTTCCGCACCGTGAGGACCTCCCCCGATCGCCGACAAGTGGCCACTATCGCGGCAGGCGCCGCGGGAGGGCAGGGCGCAGCACGGAGCAAGGGCTACGCGCGGGCGTGCGCCGGGGTGGGGCGAGGGACGGGGGCGCCGGGCGGATGCCTCGCGGGCGGGCGGACGTGCGGGCGGGCGTGCGGGTACGCGGTTGTGTGGGGTGTGCCGGTGTGCCGGTGTGTAGGGCGGGAGGGGCGGGAGGAACCGGAGGGGCGGGGGTGCGCCGGGCGTGTCCGGTGGCGGGGAGCGCGCTCGGCGGGTGGGGCGTGCTAGGCGCTGACCGGCCTCGACCACGTCGGCGCAGTGCCCGTGAGGCGGCACAGGGTCAGGTAGAGGGGGAGCGGCGGTGTGTAGGGGAGGGTGCCGTCCGGCCGGTGGATGAGGTCGGGGGCGCGCGGGGAGTCCGGGACGAGCGCGCCCGTGGCGTAGTACGCGGGGGCGGGCCACTCCAGGGCGTAGTCGGAGTCGGACGGAACGAGCCACCACCAGTGCGTCTCGTCGGCGTAGACGCAGCCCACGCGGGGCAGGCGCGGCATGACCTGAGGGCCGAGGCCGGCCGGGACGGCGACGGCGTCGCAGCCCAGCGGGGCCGTCATGCCGTCGGGCACGGCGAGCCGGCGGGGTGCCGTGGCGGGGCCGGGGCCGCGCCGGAAGCGTACGAGGGTGTCGAGGCCGAGGACCGGCGCCCGGCCGGGCACGGCGCTCACGCGGGATCCCGGTCCAGGTCCCGTCCTCCGGTCCCCGTCCCCGGGTGGGGGAGCGGGCTCGGGTGCGGGAGAAGGCTCGGGCGCCGCTGGGGACCTACGCGCCGGAGGGGGCCATCCGTCACGGGGGAGTGGTGCGCGCGCCATGCGGGGGCGGGTGTCCGTTCCTCCGCGCCGGTACCCCGGTGGTCCTGTTCGGTGTGCTGGGCGTGCTGGGTGTGGTCGGCGTGCTGGGTGTGCTGGGTGTGGTCGGCGGTGTGTTCGGTGTGGTCGTCCTCGTCGCCCGTACCGTCGGAGGGCACCGGTTTCGGCCGGGAGCCCCAGCCCAGGTCGTTCCGGGGGGTGGTGAGGCCGCCGCGGGGTGTGGCCCCGGCCTCGTGGCGTACGGATGCGGCGGTCCCGTGCGGCGGGGGCGGCGGGGGTACGAGTCCGAAGGGCGTGGATCCGGCGTCGTGCGGCAGGGGTACGAGCCCGGGAGGCGTAGGGGATCCGGCGTCGTGTGGCAAGGGTGCGGCGATGTCGTCGGGTTCGGCGGGCACGCGGGAGACCTCGGTGCCGCGGGCCAGGTCGGCCCAGACCAGCAGCCCGGGGCCGTGCTCCTGGGCACCCCACGCCTGACACAGTGCGTCGACGAGGAACAGGCCCCGCCCGTGTTCCTCCTCGGGGCGCTGCGGCGAGGGATGCGGTTCGCCCGGTGCGCAGCCCTCGTCCCGCACGGCTATGCGTACGAGGTCACCGGTGTCGTGCAGCTCGCAGACCACGGTGCCGCTCGCGGTGTGCACGATGGCGTTCGTGACCAGCTCGGATATGACCAGATCAGCCGTGTCGCAGGTGTCCTCGCACACCGACCAGCCGGTCAGCCGGGTCCGCGTCAGGCGTCTCGCCTGTGCGGGAGAGCCCGGGTGAGCGGCCAGTTCGAATCGGAACCGGCGCTCGGGAACGGCCTCTTCAGGGCCTGTTCCCGCGGCGGCACCGAGACCTGGCGGGCGGCCTGCGGCGGCGTCTGTTCCTAAGGGCGCGGACGGAATCACGCTTGCCACTATCGCCCCGCCGTGGACACTTGGCAAGTGTCACTCTGAAAAATGCAGAGTGCTGTGTGACGCGGTGGAGCGCCATGGCACACTGCTCGCAACAGCATGTTGAGCGGCGCCAGTTGAGATCACCGGAGATCCGTACCTAACTCGTACAGATCTTCGATTCGGTCTTCGAATGGCGCCGCAGGGCTGTCAGGATTCTTTTCGTGACCGACCGGACGTCCCCGACGGACCGTCCGGTCGGGCTCATCGTGGAGGTGGGGCGTGAGCGAACCGCGGTCCGCGCCGACAGTGGGACAGGTCGTCCTCGGCCGGCGCCTGCTGGACCTGCGGGAACGCGCCGGGCTCAAACGGGAGGAGGCCGCCCGTATCCTGCGCGTCGCGCCCGCCACGGTCCGCCGTATGGAGATGGCCGAGGTCTCCCTCAAGATCCCGTACCTCCAACTGCTGCTCAAGGCGTACGGGGTGAGCGACGAGGAGGCCGAGGGCTTCGTCCTGCTCGCCGAGGAAGCCAACCGGCCCGGCTGGTGGCAGCGCTTCCACGACGTCCTGCCCGGCTGGTTCTCGATGCACGTCAGCCTCGAGGGCGCGGCCGCCCTGATCCGCCAGTACGAGCCCCACTTCGTCCCCGGCCTGCTGCAGACCGAGGACTACGCACGCGGCGTCCTGAAGTCCGGCGCCATCGGCCAGACCCGGCCGGAGGACATCGACCGCCTCGTCGACCTGCGCATGCGACGTCAGGAACTGCTCACCCGTCAGGACGCGCCCCGCATCTGGGTCGTGATGGACGAAACGGTGCTGCGCCGCCCGGTCGGCGGCCCGGAGGTGATGCGCGCGCAGATCGACAAACTGCTCGAGGCCACGAAGATGCCCCACGTGACGCTGCAGATCGCCCCGTTCTCCTCGGGGCCGCATGCCGGCACGTACGGGCCCTTCGTGCTGTTCCGATTCGCCATGCCGGAACTCCCGGACATGGTCTACAGCGAGTACCTGACCGGCGCCGTCTACCTCGACGCGCGCACCGAGGTGGCGACCCACCTCGAGGTCATGGACCGCATGGCGGCGCAGGCCGCTACGGCACATCGCACGAAGGAGATCCTGCGGGATCTCCGCAAGGAGCTGTAAATGGACCGCATCAAGCCGCGCAAACGGGTCTACAACGGCATGCCCGCGCGGGACTTGGGCAGCGAGGGCTGGCACAAGCCGTGGAGCGGCGGCAACGGCGGGAACTGCCTGGAGGCGATGAAGCTCGCCGACGGCCGGATCGCCGTCCGCCAGTCCACCGACCCGGACGGCCCGGCGCTGATCTACACCACCGACGAGATGACGGCCTTCATCGAGGGCGCGAAGGCGGGGAAGGCGGACTTCCTGCTGTCCTGACGTGTTGTCCTTCCCCTGGCCGTGCCCTTCAGCCGTCCCCTGAGTCATCCCCCTCAGCCGTCCCCCGCTCATCCCCCTCAGCCATCCCCGGTGCAATCCCCTGACTCGTCCCCGGTGCCGTCCCCGGTGCCGTCCCTGATGCCGATCCGGAACCCGTTCCCGGACAAGAACCACCCTGCACCTGAACTTCCTTGTAGTGATACTGAATTGACTATCCTCTTGACTACCTCTTGCGTCTTACGGAGTGCCTCATGACCGGGCAGGATCCCACCGCCCCCGTCGAGATCGACACCAGCAAGCCCCATCCCGCCCGCATGTACGACTGGTACCTGGGCGGCAAGGACAACTACCCCGTGGACGAGGCGATGGGACGGCAGATGCTGGCCCTCGACCCCCGCGTCCCGGTCATGGCGAGGGTCAACCGCGCCTTCATGCACCGGGCCACCCGCTGGCTCACCAAGAACGGCATCCGGCAGTTCCTGGACGTCGGAACGGGCATCCCGACCGAGCCCAACCTCCACCAGGTCGCCCAGCAGGCGGCGCCCGACGCCCGCGTGGTCTACTGCGACAACGACCCGATCGTGCTGGCCCACGCGGCCGCCCTGCTGCGCAGCACGCCCGAGGGCGTCACGGAGTACCTGCAGGCGGACGTCCGCGACCCGGCCACCATCATCGAAGGAGCCAGGAAGATCCTGGACTTCGACCAGCCGGTCGCCCTGTCCATGGTCGCCCTCCTGCACTTCATCTCCGACGAGGACGGCGCGCACGAGCTGGTGAACCGGCTGCTCGCCGAACTCCCCTCGGGCAGCTACCTGATGATGACCCACGCCACCGCCGACTTCACCCCGGAGGAGTCGGCGGCGGCCACGGCGAAGCTGAAGGCGGCCGGAGTCACCCTCGCCCTGCGCTCACGCGAGGAGTTCGGCCACTTCTTCGACGGCCTCGACCTGGTCGAGCCCGGCGTCACGGTCGTCCCCGACTGGCACCCCGAACTGGGCGATCCGGTGCCGGGCCAGGAGGACGGGGTGATCCCGGGGTACGGGGGGGTCGGGCGGAAGGCCTGACAATCCGCTGGTTCGGCTGGTTCGGCTGGTTCCGCTGATCCGGCTGGTTCCGCTGGTTCGGCTGATCCGGCTGATTCGGCGGGGGCGGGCTGCCCCGGCGGGAGCAGCCGGTCCAGGCGTTCGACGGCGGTCCGCGCGCATGGGCGTGTCGGACCGCCGCCGCAGGGTTCACTCGGCGGTTCCTCCGGTGGCGGGGTCGGCGGCGGTTCCGATGCCAGGGCTCCGCGGTCCGCCCGGTGCCAGCACCCCGCACAAGGCTTCCAGCGCCGCTGCGTACGCGTGTTCCGACGGCGTCGCGTAGCCGACCACGAGTCCGTCACCGGCCTCCATGGCCGTCCGCGGGTGGCGGAAGGCGGCGAGACCGTCCAGGGCGACGCCCCGCCGGGCGGCCGCCTCGACCGTGGAGCGCTCGGTGCCCGGCGGCAGCCGCAGCACCGCGTGCAACCCGGCCGCCACGCCGGTCACCTCGACATGCGGCGCGTGCCCGGCGAGCACCTCGACCAGCCGGTCGCGCCGTCGGCGGTAGCGCTGCCGCATACGCCGCACATGGCGGTCGTACGCCCCGGAGGCGATGAAGTCGGCCAGGCTCAGCTGGTCCAGGAGACTCACCCAGGCCTCCCGCTCGCCCTTGGCCGCGAGGACGCCGCCGACGTACCGCTCCGGCAGCACCATCCAGCCCAGTCGCAGGGCGGGTGACAGACTCTTGCTGACCGAACCGACATGGATCACCCGCTCGGGGTCGAGGCCCTGGACGGCGCCGACGGGCTTGCGGTCGTAACGGAACTCACCGTCGTAGTCGTCCTCCACCACGACCGCGCCACGCGCGCGTGCCCAGTCGATCACGGCTGCCCGGCGCGACGCGTGCAACGGACCACCGGTCGGGAACTGGTGCGCCGGAGTGAGCAGCACGCCCCGCTCGCGCCCCAGCAGATCGACACGCGCCCCCGCCTCGTCCAAGGGGACCGGCACCGTCCGCACGCCCGCCGCCGCCAGCAGCTCCCGGTGGAAGCCGAGCCCGTACGCCTCCACGGCGAGCGGACCCCGCAGCACCCCGCCACCCCGCGCGCCCCCGACGTTGTTCTCTCCCCGCGCGTCTCCACCCGCGCCCGTGCTCCCGCTCCGCCCGAACAGCAGGCGCAGCGCGTGCGCGAAACCGGAGCAGATCACGATGCGCTCGGGAACGGTGCGCACACCACGCGCGCGGGCGAGGTACTCGGCGAGGGCCTCCCGCAGTTCGCGGCGCCCGGCCGGGTCACCGGGCCCGAACACCTCGCTGGGCGCCTGCTGGAGCGCCCGCCGGTAGGACGTCAGCCAGGCCGCGCGGGGGAACGACGACGCGTCCGGAGTGCCCTGCCGCAGGTCGTGCAGCGGGTCACGCTCGCCGGGAGGCGCCTGGCCGGCCACGCGCCCGGCCACACCCCCGGCCACGCGCGCGGCCCGCCGCAGGGGCTCCGCCCGGTCGGCGACCCGCGTACCGGAGCCCTGGCGGGCCGTCAGCCAGCCCTCGGCCACCAACTCCGCGTACGCGTCGGCCACCGTGTTGCGCGCGACCCCGAGGTCGGCGGCGAGCGAACGGTACGGCGGCAGCCGGGTGCCCGGAGCGAGCCGCCCGCCACGCACGGCCTCCCGCAACGCCCGGATCAGCGCGGCCCGGCGCCCGCCGGGTCCGGACAGCTCAAGAAGCAGGTCCGCCCCGATCCGCTCCGCCGAATTGACCCACGATTCCACCATGGAAATGCACCCTACAAGCGGTCTTTCCCGCTCCTAGGGTGAGACACATGACGACGCACACGATGAGCACGACGACCACCGGCACCGGTGAGGGCACCGTCGTCGATGCGACCGGCACCCTCGACGCGACCGGGACCGCCGGCACCGCCCACCTCCCCGAGAACGCCTCCACCGCGATCGAGGCCGCGGAGGCCGCCCGGACGCGACTCGACCTCGCCCGGTCCGCCCGCAAGGCGTTCCGCGCACTCGTCGGACTCGACACCGCCGCCCGCGAAGGCCTCGACCCGGCGCTCGTCGAACTGATCCAGATCCGCGCCTCCCACCTGAACCACTGCGCGTACTGCCTCCACATGCACACCAACGACGCCCGCAAGGCCGGCGAGAGCGAGGACCGCCTGCACCTGGTCGCCGTCTGGCGGGAGGCCCGCCACTTCTACACCGAGAAGGAACAAGCCGCCCTCGCCCTGACGGAGGCGGTCACCCTCGTGGCCGACGGAGGCGTCCCCGACGACGTCTACGCCGGGGCCGCGGCCCACTTCGACGACGGCGAACTCGCCCAGGTGATCGCCCTGATCTGCACGATCAACACCTGGAACCGGGTGGCCCTGGCGACGGGCAAGGTGGCGGGGACGGACGAGCGCCGCTGAGGAGCGAGCCTCAGCCGTCAGCCCGAGCCCCGGACGCAAGCCCCGGAAGCGGTCACCTTCCCCCTCCCGCCCGCGCCTCTACGCCGTCATGGGCCGGTCGTACGGCCCGATCGGCGCCGGCAACCGGGAACTTCCCGTCAGATGGCGGTCGACGGCCTCCGCGACCGCCCGCCCCTCCGCGATCGCCCACACGATCAGCGACTGCCCGCGCGCCGCGTCCCCCGCGGCGAACACGCCGGGCACGTTCGTCGCGAAGTCCATGTCCCGTGAGATCGTGCCGCGCGGCTCCAGCTCCAGCCCCAGTTGCTCGACGAGCCCGTCCTCACGGTCCGGCCCGGAGAACCCGAGGGCGAGCAGCACGAGGTCGGCGGGGAGCGCCCGCCCGGTTCCCTCCACCGGACGCCGCGCGGCGTCCACCTCGACGAGGTGCAGCGAGCGGACGTGCCCGCTCCCGTCGCCCGTGAAACGGAGCGTGGACGCCGCGAACAACCGCGCGTCCGCGTCGGCCGCCGGCGCCGTCTCCAGGTCGCGTGCCTCCTCGTGCGCGGCCGACAGCCGGTAGACCTTCGGGTACGTCGGCCAGGGATCCGTGTCCTCGTCGCGCTCCGCGCCCGGCTGGGCGTAGATGTCCAGCTGGGTCACGGACGCGGCACCCTCCCGCACCGCCGTCCCCAGACAGTCCGCCCCGGTGTCACCGCCGCCCACGATCACGACGTGCTTGCCGGACGCGGACATCGGCGACGCCTCCAGATCCCCCTCGCACACACGATTGGCCAGCGGCAGGTACTCCATCGCCTGATGAATCCCGGTCAACTCCCTCCCGGGCACATGGAGTTCCCGCCACGCGGTCGCCCCGGTGGCGATCACCACGGCGTCATAGCGCGTCCGCAGATCGGCGGCCACGACATCCCGCCCCACCTGCGTCGACGTACGGAACTTCGTCCCCTCGGCACGCATCTGCTCGATACGCCGGTCCAGATGGTGCTTCTCCATCTTGAACTCGGGGATGCCGTACCGCATCAACCCGCCGATCCGGTCGTCCTTCTCGTACACGGCGACCGTGTGACCGGCCCGGGTCAGCTGCTGCGCCGCCGCCAGACCGGTGGGCCCCGAGCCGATCACCGCGACCGTCCGCCCGGACAGCCGCTCCGGCGGCCGCGGCGGGCTGAAGCCCTCCTCCCAGGCCCGGTCCGCGATGGCGGCCTCGACGTTCTTGATGGTGACGGCCGGCTGATTGATGGCGAGCACGCACCCGGCCTCGCAGGGCGCCGGACACAGCCGGCCGGTGAACTCGGGGAAGTTGTTCGTCGCGTGCAGCCGGTCACTCGCCGTCCGCCAGTCCTCCCGTGACACCAGGTCGTTCCACTCGGGGATGAGATTGCCGAGCGGACAGGCGTAGTGGCAGAACGGGACACCGCAGTCCATACAGCGATCCGCCTGCTTGCTGATGATGGGGAGCAACGCTCCGGGGACGTACACCTCGTCCCAGTCCCGCACCCGCTCCTCGACCGGCCGCCGAGGCCAGTCCTGGCGAGGCGTCCTCATGAATCCCTTGGGATCGGCCATGGCCGTGTTCCTTGCGTACGCGAGTGGCGAGCCGTGCGTCATCGGGCGGCACTCTTTCGGCCACGATACGTCCCACCGGCCAGCCACGCAGCGTTCCGACAGCGCGCTCTCCCGCAGGCTGCGACTGGCCTGACCGGCCCGACCGGCCCGACCGGCCCGACCGGCCCGACCGGCCTGACCGGCCTGACCGGCCCGACCGGCCTGACCGGCCCGACCGGCCCGACCGGCCGAACGGCACGACAGGTCACCGGCGTCCCGTGATCCAGGCGGAAACCGCCCGATGCGGTTCGATACCGTCCGTCACCACGGGGCACCGCACGGCAACTGCACCTCATGAACGATCGCGTCGCCGTGGCGTGCGTCGCCGCGGCGTGTGTCATGGCTGGGGGACCGGGATCTGCGCCTCACGCTCGGGGAGGGGGACCCCCCTCCCCCTCCCCCCCTCCCCGCCCCACCCCCATCCCCGCAGCACCGCCTCCCCCTCAGCCGTGATCCGCAGCCGCGCCTCACGCCGTGCCACCCCGCTCATCAGCAATCGGTCGTACGGCGTGTCCAGATGCCGTACGGACGCCACGACCGCGGAGACGACCGCCCCCTCGGACAACGCCCGCCCGGCGGCGCTGCGCCCCACTCGGCCGCTGCCCCGCACCGACGCGTGTGCGGCGATCGCCTCGGCCCGGTCCGCCGGGCAGCCGGGAAACAGGCGCCGGATCTCCGCCGCGAACGCGTCCGCGAACCGCGCGTCCTGCGCCGCCCGCCGCCGCGCATCCCGTGCCCGGCGCCGCCGCCTCGCCTCGGCATCGGCCAGACACCGTGCCTCGGCCCGGACCAGGCCCGCCTCCTCGACGAGGACCCCCTGCCGCTCGTAGCGCCCTTGGCGCCGGTTGAACCGGACCACGACGGCCGACAGCGTGCTCTCCTCACGTGATCGTCGGGTCAGTGCCGTGTCGCCGCGCGGGAGGAACACCAGGTGCCCGAGATCGGCACAGCCGAGGCAGCGTGGCGCGCCGTCCTCCAGGACGAGCATCGGAAGCGGCCCGCGGCGGCATCCGGCGCAGTGCCTGCGCCGCCGCGGCTGGACGACGAGAAGCTTGGGACGAGGCGGGGGAGTTGGCAGGGCCGGCATGAAGATGTCATTCCCCCTGCTGGGCCCCGCACCACGTGGGTGTCCGTGTGTGGCCTGCGGCACTCCGAGCGCGACGCGACCTGGCCGGTGTCTGGCGCATCATGGGCCGTGTGCGATTCGAAGCGATCACCTGGGAACGGCTCGGCGACATCCTTGCCGACCGGCTGCGCGACCTGACCCCGGCCGACGGCGGTCCCTGGCCGCGGGTCGCCTTCGACGGCGCCCCGGCAGCCCGCCCCGGTGACCTGGCCGAACGTGTCGCCGAGGCGCTGCGTGTACGTGGCCGCTCCTCCCGTGTCGTCGACACCCACGGCTTCCTGCGTCCCGCCTCCCTCCGCCTGGAGCACGGACGCCACGACGTGGAGGCTTACTACGACGGCTGGTTCGACACCGGTGCCCTGTGGCGTGAGGTGTTCGGTCCTCTCGATCCGGGAGGCGACGGCCGGATCCTGCCCGACCTCCGTGATCCCGTCACCGATCGCGCCACCCGCAGTTCTTACATCCAACTCCCTCCGGGCGGCGTGATGTTGCTGCACGGCCCCCTCCTGCTGCGTCACTGGTTCCCGTTCGACCTGACCGTTCATGTCCTCCTCTCCCCTGCCGCCCTGCGCCGACGCACCCCGGAGGGCGACCACTGGACGCTGCCCGCTTTCGAGCGCTACGCCCAGGAGACCGACCCCGCGGCCGCGGCCGATGTCCTCGTCCGCGCCGACGATCCCCGGCATCCGGCGTGGAGCGGGTGAGCGGAGGAGCCGTGCGGGGACTTCAGAGCCAGCCGTTGCGCCGGAATCCCCGGTACAGAGCCAGGCAGGCGAGGGATATCACGGCGATGACCATGCCGTAGCCGTAGCGCCAGTGGAGCTCCGGCATGTGGTCGAAGTTCATGCCGTACACCCCGCAGACCATCGTCGGCACGGCGACGATCGCCGCCCATGCGGTGATCTTCCGCATGTCCTCGTTCTGGGCGACCGTGACCTGAGCGAGGTGCGCCTGGAGGATCGAGTTGAGCAGTTCGTCGAACGCGGCGATCTGCTCCGTGGCGCGCATCAGGTGGTCGGAGACGTCCCGGAAGTAGGCCTGTATCTCCGGGTCGACCACGCGTACCGGCCGGTCGGCGAGGTCCAGCAGCGGCCGGCCGAGCGGTACCACCGCCCGCTTCAGCTCCAGGAGCTCGCGCTTGAGCTGGTAGATGCGCCCAGGGTCGACGCGTGCGCCGTTCTGGGCGAAGACGTCCATCTCCACCTGGTCGATGTCCTCCTGCACGGCGTCGATGACGCTGAGGTAGTCGTCGACGACATGGTCGGCGATCGCGTGCAGCACCGAGGAAGGCCCCTTGGCGAGCTGGGCGGGGTCTGCCTCCAGCTCCTCGCGCAGCGGTCCGAGCGAACCGTGCCGTCCGTGTCGCACCGAGATGACGAAGTCCCGGCCGACGAACACCATGATCTCGCCGGTGTCGACCACCTCGCTGGTCGCCGTGAGCTGCTCGTGATCGACGTAGCAGACCGTCTTGAACACCGCGAACAGGGTCTCGCCGTACCGCTCCACCTTCGGGCGCTGGTGGGCCTCGACGGCGTCCTCGGCCGCGAGCGGATGGAGGTCGAACAGGTCGGCGATGCCCGCGAACTCCTCGTTCGTCGGCTCGTGCAGACCGAGCCAGACGAAGCCGTGGCCGCTCTTGCGGACGCGCTCCACGGTGTCGACGAGATCGCCGCCGACCGGGGCCCGGGCCCCGTCCTGGTACGACACGCAGTTCACCACCGAAGAACCCAGCGGGGAGCGGGCGGGATGGCTCAGGTCGACCCGTGTGCGCCGCCGAGCCAGCCGTGCCATCTTCCGCAGGCCGCCGACCGTGCCCAGGCCGGTCACCTTCCGGAGATTTCCCGCCATGGTCATCTGGATCTCCTCGCGTACGTCTCCCCGTGGCGCATTTCTGCGCCCTGGCGCGCCAGTCTGCCAGGCCCGCACAGACCGCGGGGAAGCCTGTGGGAAGGGGGCGTTCCGCTTTGTTCCCGCCTGTGGACAACCTGACGTGGGTCTGCCCGCGACGGGGGTTCCCATCCCCGCCCCGCCCCGTTTCCGCACCCTCCGCCGGCCCTTCGCGCCTTGGCCGAAGCCCCTCGGCCACGGCGTACCGGCCGCGTCACCCGCTTCGGACAACCGGGGCAACTGGGATGATCGACGTATGACGCGAACCGACGGGTACCTCCTCGACAACCGGCGGATCGAGGCGGGCGAACGCTTCGACGCCTTCGCCGACCTCTTCGACCCCACGACGTTCCGCCATCTCGAAGGACTCGGCGTCGGGCCCGGCTGGCACTGCTGGGGGGTCGGCGCGGGCGGCACCTCCGTGGTGTCCTGGCTGGCGAAGAAGGTCGGACCGACCGGCAGGATCGTCGCGACCGACATCGACATCTCGCGGCTGACCCCGGCCGCCCGCCAGCCGGTGCAGGTTCGCGTCCACGACGTGGGCGTCGACGAGCCGCCGGGGGAGGGCTTCGACCTGGTGCACGCCCGGCTCGTGCTGGTTCACGTGCCGGACCGGGACCGGGCCCTGCAGTCGATGGTCAGGGCCCTGCGCCCCGGCGGACGGCTTCTGGTCGAGGACGCGGACCCCGCCCTGCAGCCCCTGCTCTGCCCCGACGAACACGGTCCCGAACAGCAACTGGCGAACCGGCTGCGGCACGGCTTCCGCAAGCTCCTCGCCGACCGGGGCGCCGACCTCTCCTACGGCCGCAGACTCCCGCGCCTGCTGCGCGAGGCCGGACTGCGCCGGGTCGAGGCCGATGCCTACTTCCCGGTCACCTCACCTGCCTGCGCCGCCCTGGAATCCGCGACGGTCCGTCAGATCCGCGGGGACCTCGTCGCCGCCGACCTCGCGACCGACGAGGAGATCGACCGGCACCTGGCCAACGTCGCCGCCGGGAACATGGATCTGGCGACCGCGCCGATGATCTCGGCATGGGGGAGGAAGGAGTAGGCGGCCGGCATCGCCACAGGCCTCACCGTCGACGCCGTCAGCCGGCGGGACTGGTTTTCGCCCGCGCTCCCGCGTCATCGATCATGTCATCACCCGTGGCCCCCTGTGTCGTGGTCGCGCCGCCCGCCTTGTGCGGTGGGGAAAGACCTGCTGGAAGACCTGCCGGAAGGATTGCCGGAGGGACTGTCGGTAGAGGCTCTGTCGGAAGAAGCCCTGTGGGAGGGCCCGTGGCCGAGCCCGGTTCGCCGCCGCGCGCCGGCGGTCTGCCGCCCACCCGCTCCACCGCACGCGCGCCCGCCCGGCATCCCTCGGCGGCCGCGTCGCCGGGCTCGGCGCCCACCAGCAGGGCGGCGAGAAACGCGCCGGTGAAGGCATCACCGGCTCCCGTGGTGTCCCGGGCTGTCGCGGGGACGGCGGGGACGCGGGCGGTGACGGCGCCGTCGCGGGCGACCAGTGCGCCGTCAGCCCCTTGCTTGGCCACCACCAGCGGCACGTGACGGCTCAGTTCGGCTGCGGCGTCCGCCCCGTCGGGCCACCCGGTGAGCAGACACGCCTCGTCACGACTGGGCAGCAGCACATCGACCCCCCGGACGAGCCCGAGGAAGCGTTCCGCCCCCAACTCCGTCAGGAACCCCGCCGACGCCGGGTCGAGGCTCACGGGCACCTCCCGCGCGCGTGCGGAGGCCGTCGCCGTCCGCACCAGCGCGCGCCCGGACGCGGAGAACAGCAGGTATCCCGACAGATGCAGTCGGCCCACCCCGTCGAGGAGGGAGTCCGACCAGTCGCCGGGACCGAGCCGCAGGGACGCGCCGCTGTCGGTGAGGAACGTCCGCTCGGCCGCGTCCCCCGTGTCGACCAGGGAGATCACCGTGCCGGTCGACGCCTCGGGGTCGACGACGAGCCGGGGCCGCACTCCGCAGCCGACCAGCTCCCGTTCGTGCCAGTCCACCGCGTCGGCACCCACCCGCCCGAGCAGTCGTACGTCCGCGCATCCCCAGTGCGCGGCCCAGCAGGCCACATTGGCCCCCGCCCCACCCGGCAGCGTCCGGATCACCGCCGCCGTGTCCGTCCCCGACGCCAGCGGCCCCCGGTGCCGCGCCACGACGTCCGTCACGACGTCCCCGACGACCAGCAACGCCCCTCTCCGCGCCCCTGGGGCCACCGTGCGGGCAGCCTCGGTCACGCCCCGGCCCACGCGGTGGCGATCCGCCCCGCCAGCCGTACGTTGCCGCGTACCGCTGCCAGATTGGCGCTCAGGGACGCGCCGTCGGTGTGCCGGACCAGGTAGTCGAGCAGGAACGGCGTCACGGCCTGACCGGTCACGCCCTCCTCCTCGCACGCCTGCAGCGCGGCGGCGAGCACGCGCGCGTGCAACTCCGGATCCAACTGCTCCTCCTGCGGGACCGGGTTGGCGACAATCAGCGCAGAATCCGGTCCTGCCAGGGCGTCTTGAGCGTGCATCACCTGTGCCACCTGCTGTGGACTGCGCAGTGTCCAGTCCACGGGATGGCCCGAGTCGCGGAGATAGAAGCCGGGGAAGCGGTCCGTGCCGTACCCGGCGACGGCCACGCCCAGTGTCTCCAGCCGCTGCAGGGTCGCCGGAACGTCGAGGATCGACTTCACGCCGGCACACACCACGGTGATCCGCGTGCGCGCCAGCAACCCCAGGTCGGCCGACTCGTCCTGGGTCGTCGTCCACTCCCGGTGCACCCCGCCGAGCCCGCCCGTGGCGAACACCCGTACGCCCGCCGACGCCGCCAGCAGCGCGGTGGCCGACACCGTGGTCGCTCCGCTCGCCCCCGAGGCGACCGCGAGCGGAAGATCGCGGTGGCCCAGCTTGCGGATCCCGTCCTCGTTGGCGACCCGTTCCAGCTGCTCCTTGTCCAGGCCGACACGGGGCCGCCCGTCCAGTACGGCGATCGTCGCCGGTACGGCGCCCTCCGCGCGTACGACCGCCTCCAGCTCCAGCGCCACCTGCAGATTGCGCGGACGGGGCAGCCCATGGGCGATGATCGTGGACTCCAGGGCCACCACGGGTCGACGCGCGTCGACCGCCTCCCGCACCTCTTCCGACACCACCAGCACCACGTGCCCGCCTCCTGTCCGTCGGTCCTCCCTCATTCCTGGCGGGCGGCGCACCCGGTCAAACCCTTGCACTCGGTGGGGGACGACACGAGCCTGAAGGCATGACGGAGAACATGACACGCCTCGACCACGTCGTCCTGTGGGTGCGCGACCCGCTCGCGTCAGCCGACTTCTACGACCGGACCGTCGGCCTGGAACCCGTGCGCGTCGCCGAGTTCTCGAAGGGCGAGGTGCCGTTCCCGTCCGTCCGCGTCAACGACGAGGCGCTCCTCGATCTCATGCCCCTGACGTCGGCGGAACGCATGACCATGCTCCCCGGGTCCGCGGACAGCGCCGGACACCCCGTGAACCACATCTGCCTCGCCCTGCCCCGGGCGGCTTTCGACGCGCTCGGCACCCGCCTGGCCGACCACGCCGTGCCGGTGTCGGAGGTCTCGCACGGCTCCTTCGGCGCCCGGGGCGACGCCACCCGCAGCTTCTACTTCCGCGATCCGGACGGCAATGTCATCGAGGCACGGCACTACGACTGACACACCCGGCGCCCCGCCCGCCACCTGCACCGCCCCGCCACCTGCACCGCCCCGCGACCGGCCTGCCGGGCGCACCCCGCCGGCTCCCCGCACGACCGGCCCGTCCGCCGGAGACCTGGCCGACCGTCGGGGGCACGCGCGGCCTTCAGGAGCCGCGGGACCGCCGGACCGCCGGCTCCGCCCGGCTCAGAAGAGGGGTTCCGGCAGTACGCCTTCCAGGGCGAGCAGCTTCCGCTTCGCCTCCAGACCGCCCCCGAAGCCCCCGATCCCGCCGTCGCTCTCCACGACCCGATGGCAGGGCACGACCACCGGCAGGGGGTTGGCGCCCATCGCCATCCCCACAGCCTGCGCGGCCCCCGGCTGGCCCACCCGCTTCGCCAGCTCGCCGTAGCCGACGACCGCCCCGTACGGGACGCCGGAGGCCAGCTCGTGCAGGACCCGCCGGTTGAAGCCGGAGATCAGCGACCAGTCCAGGGGCAGCCGGAAGGCGCGCCGGGAACCCGCGAAGTAGTCCTCGACCTGACGTATCGCCTCGGCCAGCAGGGGGGAGCCGGGCGCCTCGGCCGGCTCGGTGCCCAGCCGGGCCGCGAGGCGGCCGAGCGCTGTGTCGCGCACCGTCTCGGTGGCGTGGAACACGACGTTGACCAGGCCCTCGCGGGTCGCGGCCAGCAGCAGCGGACCGATGTCGGTACCGACGACGGCCCACACGACCTGCGGCTCGTACTGCCTGTGGCTGTCCATGCCCCCACCGTACGACCCGCCACTGACAACGTCCCGGGCGGCCGCACCGCACCGGAGGACGGCGGGGGATGTCAGGGGCGCGGCAGTGCCTGCCGCACCAGGTCGGGCCGGTTCGTGATGATGCCGTCGACGCCGTACCCGGCGACGACCCGGGCGGCGGAGGCGTCGTCGACGGTCCATACGAAGACCCTCAGTGGCTTGCCGTGCGGACCCGTGACCGCGTGCACGGCGGACACGTAGTCCTGGGAGAGCGACGTGTACGAGGGGTTGATCAGGTCGGCGAACCGCGCGTGGCCGGGCAGGTCCGCCACCGGGGGGCGGCCCAGCAGCGCGGTGGTGACCGCCGGCTTCAGGTCATGGACGCTCTGCAGGCTCCCGGTGCTGAAGCTCTGCACGACCAGGCGGTCGTCCAGGTGCCGCGGGTCGAGCCACCCCTCGTCACCCAGCACCTTGAGGGTGTCCCACTCGATCCCCGGATACAGCTGGGGGTTCTTGATCTCCAGAAGCAGGCTCTGACGGTGATGCTCGACACGGCGGACGAACTCCCTCAGTGTCGGCACGCGCGCGCCCGCGTACGCGGAGCCGAACCAGCTGCCCGCGTCGAGCCGCGCGATCTCGGCCGCGGTGAAGTCCTTCACCTGCCAGGGAGCGCGGCCCGGGAAGACCTCCTCGACATCGGTCGTCCTGCGGAGGCTGTCGTCGTGGACCACCACGAGTTCGCCGTCCTTCGTGCGCTGGACGTCGTTCTCCACCCAGCGGACACCCAGGTCGGCCGCCGCGTCGACGGCGGCCAGGGTGTTCTCGGGAGCCGCGGCGGAGGCTCCCCGGTGGGCGATCACCTCCGGCCGGCCGTCGACGCCCTGCGCGTCGTGGACGGAGAGCAGCAGGACGACGCCCACCAACGCGGTCGTCGTGGCGGCAACTACGCGCGCGTACATGCGCACTCCTCGCGTTCGGGCGATCACGTACAGTTCCACTCTCGCAGCAGGCGCTCCACTGCGGAGCAGCGCACGACGGCCACGCGGACGACAGGAGAAGCCCGAGCCCCTCACTTCTGCCGCACATGTGGGGCAGGGGCGTGTTTCTTTGCCGGAAAATCGTTCGACCATTCCGGTGGCAGTCATACTCTCTGCGTCACCTCTGGCCACTCGCGCCGTCCGGGGAGGGGTGCGCGTCACAGGGACATCCAGCAACAGGGCGGAAGGGCAACCGCGCATGCACGGCACGGTCGACGGATTCAGCTACGGAATCGTCACACCGCTGGTGGCCTACGTCATGGCCTGCCTCGGTGGTGCACTCGGCCTGCGGTGCACCACCAGAGCCCTGCTCGTCGCCCACTCCTGGCGCCCGGGATGGCTCGCCCTGGCTTCCGCGGCGATCGGCTCCGGCATCTGGACCATGCACTTCATCGCGATGATGGGCTTCACGGTCGCGGACGCACCGATCCACTACGACAAGCCGATCACCTACGCCAGCCTGGCCGTGGCCATCGTCATGGTCGGAGTCGGGATCTTCATCGTCGGCTACCGGGGGGCCACCGGGACTGCCCTGTTCACCGGGGGCACGATCACCGGTCTGGGCATCGCCTCGATGCACTACCTGGGCATGGCCGGCCTCGAGCTCGACGGCACACTGGAGTACAACACGCTCACCGTCGCCGCCTCCGTCGCCATAGCCATGGCCGCCGCCACCGCCGCCCTGTGGGCCGCGGGCCAGGTCAGGGGCCTGCTGTGGAGCGTGGGTGCCAGCCTCGTCATGGGGCTGGCCGTCTCCGGCATGCACTACACGGGCATGGCCGCCGTCAGCGTCCACCTGCACACCACCGGTGCGCCGACCCAGGGCGACGCACCCGCCGGCCTGCTCGCACCGATGCTGATCGGCCCCCTCTCCTTCCTCTGCCTCGCGGGCGCCGTCGTCCTGTTCGACCCGCTGATGGTCATGGGCAAGCCCGACTGGACCCCCGTCGAGCACAAGCCCGGCGTCCCCGCCCACGGCCAGATACCCCACCCCGCCCGCCGGGCCCCGCTGCGCACCCGCCGCAAGGTGTCCTCGCACGAGCCCCGGACCCCGCAGAACCGCTGACCGGACCCCGTTGTCAGTGGGGGGTCGTACGGTGGATGGCATGCGGCCCGTTTCCCAGATCGAACGCACGGTGGCGCCCTTCGAGGTCGTCAGCCCCTACCAGCCCAGCGGCGACCAGCCGGCGGCCATCGCCGAGCTGGCCAAGCGCGTCGAGGCCGGCGAGAAGGACGTCGTCCTCCTGGGCGCGACCGGCACCGGCAAGTCCGCCACCACCGCGTGGATGATCGAGAAGCTCCAGCGCCCCACGCTCGTGATGGCGCCGAACAAGACGCTGGCCGCCCAGCTGGCGAACGAGTTCCGCGAGCTGCTGCCGAACAACGCCGTCGAATACTTCGTCTCGTACTACGACTACTACCAGCCCGAGGCGTACGTTCCGCAGTCGGACACCTACATCGAGAAGGACTCCTCGATCAACGAGGAGGTCGAGCGCCTGCGCCACTCCGCGACCAACTCGCTGCTCACCCGGCGGGATGTCATCGTGGTCGCCTCGGTCTCCTGCATCTACGGCCTCGGTACTCCGCAGGAGTACGTGGACCGCATGGTCCCCCTCAAGGTCGGCGAGGAGATCGACCGGGACGAGCTGCTGCGCCGCTTCGTGGACATCCAGTACACGCGCAACGACATGGCCTTCACCCGCGGCACCTTCCGGGTGCGCGGCGACACCATCGAGATCTTCCCGGTCTACGAGGAGCTCGCCGTCCGCATCGAGATGTTCGGCGACGAGATCGAGGCCCTGTCCACGCTCCACCCGCTCACCGGCGAGATCATCAGCGACGACGAGCAGCTCTACGTCTTCCCGGCCTCCCACTACGTCGCCGGGCCCGAGCGCCTGGAGCGGGCCGTCAACGACATCGAGAAGGAGCTGGGCGAGCGCCTGGCGGAGCTGGAGAAGCAGGGCAAGCTCCTGGAGGCCCAGCGGCTGCGCATGCGCACCACCTACGACATCGAGATGCTCCGCCAGATCGGCTCCTGCTCCGGCGTGGAGAACTACTCGATGCACTTCGACGGCCGCTCGCCCGGCTCCCCGCCGAACACCCTGCTCGACTACTTCCCGGACGACTTCCTGCTCGTCATCGACGAGTCCCACGTCACCGTCCCGCAGATCGGCGCCATGTACGAAGGCGACGCCTCCCGCAAGCGCACCCTCGTCGACCACGGTTTCCGCCTGCCCTCCGCCCTCGACAACCGGCCCCTGAAGTGGGAAGAGTTCCAGGAGCGCATCGGACAGACCGTCTACCTGTCGGCGACGCCCGGAAAATACGAGCTGTCGCGCGGTGACGGCGTCGTCGAGCAGATCATCCGCCCCACCGGCCTCGTCGACCCCGAGGTCGTCGTCAAGCCCACCGAGGGGCAGATCGACGACCTGGTGCACGAGATTCGGACACGTGTCGACAAGGACGAGCGCGTCCTGGTCACCACCCTCACCAAGAAGATGGCCGAGGACCTCACCGACTACTTCCTGGAGCTCGGCATCCAGGTGCGCTACCTCCACAGCGACGTCGACACACTGCGCCGCATCGAGCTCCTGCGCGAGCTGCGCGCCGGCGAGTTCGACGTCCTGGTCGGCATCAACCTCCTGCGGGAGGGCCTCGACCTCCCCGAGGTGTCCCTGGTGGCGATCCTCGACGCCGACAAGGAGGGCTTCCTGCGCTCCGGCACCTCGCTGATCCAGACGATCGGCCGCGCGGCGCGCAACGTCTCCGGCCAGGTCCACATGTACGCCGACAAGATCACCCCCGGCATGGAGCGGGCGATCGAGGAGACCAACCGCCGCCGGGAGAAGCAGATCGCCTACAACAAGGCGAACGGCATCGACCCGCAGCCCCTGCGCAAGAAGATCAACGACATCGTGGCCCAGATCGCCCGCGAGGAGGTCGACACCGAGCAGCTGCTCGGCTCGGGCTACCGGGCGCAGAAGGACGGCCGCGGTGCCAAGGCGCCCGTGCCCGCCCTCGGCGACAAGGCGGCCAAGGGAGCGAAGTCCGCCAAGCCCGCCAAGGGTTCGGCCGCGCGGAGCGTCCCGACCGACCGCCCCGCGGCCGAGCTCGCCGAGCAGATCGAGCAGATGACGGAGCGCATGCGGGCTGCCGCGGCCGACCTTCAGTTCGAGGTCGCCGCCCGGCTTCGTGACGAGGTCTCCGAGATGAAGAAGGAACTGCGCCAGATGAAGGAGGCCGGCCTGGCCTGACGGACCAGGCGCGCTCGGGCGCCGTACGCACTGTGTTGCAAGAACGACACAAAGTGCGGTCTCGGGTACGGCGCTGTCAGTGCCCTTGCGTAGGGTTTTCGTCAACCGCGGGGTCCGCGGCAACAGGGGACAGTTCGAGAGGGGAATCAGCGCGTGACCGTCAACATGACCAAGGGTCAGGCCATCAGTCTGCAGAAGAACGACGGGGGCAGCCTGACCGCGGTGCGCATGGGTCTCGGCTGGCAGGCGGCCCCCCGGCGTGGCCTGTTCGGCTCCCGCACCCGGGAGATCGACCTCGACGCCTCCGCCGTCCTGTTCGCGGACAAGCAGCCGGTCGACGTCGTCTTCTTCCGCCACCTGGTGAGCGACGACGGCTCCGTCCGCCACACCGGTGACAACCTCGTCGGCGGTGTCGGCCAAGGCGGCGACGACGAGGCGATCCTCGTCGACCTGGCCCGCGTCCCGGTCCACATCGACCAGATCGTCTTCACCGTCAACTCCTTCACGGGGCAGACGTTCCAGGAGGTGCAGAACGCGTTCTGCCGTCTGGTCGACGAGACCAACGGCCAGGAGCTCGCCCGCTACACGCTCGCAGGTGGCGGCGCGTACACGGCCCAGGTCATGGCCAAGGTGCACCGCGTCGGCAGCGGCTGGAACATGACCGCCCTCGGTAGCCCGGCCAACGGCCGCACCTTCCAGGACCTGCTGCCCGCCATCCTGCCCGTCCTGTAAGGCCCGGCCGGGACGAGCGGGAGACCACGACACCACACGCGACACAGGGGGCGACAGGCGATGACGGCCGAGCTGGTGCGGGGCCAGAACCACCCGCTCTCCCAGGTCCGCCTCGAGGTCAGGATCTCTGCCGGAACGCCGATCGTCGCCGGGGCCACCCTCGGCGACGACAGCGGCAGGATCCACGGCGTGGAGTGGGTGGCCCACCCGGGCGCGCCCGTCCTGCCAGGCATCGAAGTGTCCCGGCAGGCGGCCGCCGATCACCGTCTCGCGGTGGACCTGGACGCCGTCGCCGCGGACGTGCACCGCGTCAGCATCCTGCTCGCCCTGCCCTCGGGCGTCGGCGGACCGATCGGTTTCGGTTCCGTCGCGGCCCCCTTCGTCGCGGTCACCGGTCTCGACGGCGCAGAGGTCGCCAGCTACACCATCACCGGCCTGGACGCCGAGTCGGCCGTTGTCGCCCTGGAGCTGTACCGGCGTCAGGGCGCATGGAAAGTGCGCGCGGTCGGCCAGGGCTATGCCGGGGGCCTCACCGAGCTCCTCACCGACCAGGGCCTGCCGCAGGCACACGAGCTCGCGGCCGGAATTCAGGAGGCCGTGGCGCTGGGCGTGGCCCGCTCGGTGGCCGCTCCACCGCCGCGTACGACGGACGGCGACCGCTCCCGGCAGGCGGCCGCGTCCACCCTCGGCCAGGACCAGAGCGGCTCTCCGTACGGCGCACAGGCGGCCCAGGGCGCCACCGGCCCCTATGGGGGAGCCGCCGGTCAGGGCCCCGGCACGCCCGGCTCGTCCGACCCCGGGGCGGGCTACCCGACGGGCTCCGCGCCGGCCGACCCGTCGGCCGGCAACCAGCCGTCGGTACCGTCGGCGCCCCCCACGGGTGGCCCGATCGACTACCGGCACCCGCGCCGGCGCAGCGCCGTCCCGCCGCCCCCGCCCACCGCGCCCCCGGCCCAGCCCGGGCAGCTCACGCAGCCCGTTGCCGGGGACGCGACCGGCTGGTCCATGGAGGAGCGGCTCTACAACCAGGTCTGGGGCATGTTCGAGGACCTGGCGCGCACCACGGCCGCCTACCGCAGTGCGGTCGACTTCGCCGACACCCGCCGTGAGAACGAGCTCGACCAGATCCTGTCCGACCCGCGCAGCCGCATCGGAGGCCAGGCGGACGCCGCCCGCGAGGCGGCCCGCGCCAAGTACGCGCAGCTCGTCGAGCAGGCCCAGCAGGCCCTGGACCGGGATCTGGCCCAGCTCACCGCCGAGGCCGACGTCGTGGAGCCGGCGCTGCCGCCCGCGTACGCGCGCTGGGACAACCCGGTCTGGCAGGCCTACCGCGTGCCCATGGAGATGCCCATGGCCCTGCGCCTGGGTGACCTCCACCTGCCCGAGAGCGAGCGGCTGCGCGTCCCCCTGCTGATGCGGCTGCCGCTGGAGCGCGGGCTGTGGATCGACAGCGGCAGGACGGGATCGTCCGACGGCTCCTTCGCCGACTCGCACGAGCTGAGGCGCCTCGCCATGGAGTCGGCCGTGGCGCACACGGCCCGCCTGCTGGCGGTCCATCCCGCAGGCGAGTTCACCGTCCACGTCATCGACCCGGCCGGCTCGGGCGCGCAGGCCCTCGCTCCCCTGGTGCGGACCGGTGTGCTCGCGGGCCCGCCCGCCGCCGGCGCGGCCGGAGTGGCGGACGCCCTGGGCCGGCTCACCCAGCGCGTGGACCTGGTGCAGATGGCCGTCCGCGGAGGCGCGGCCGACTCGCTCCCTCCCGGCTTCGACGCATCCCAGCAACTCCTGGTCGTCAACGACTTCCCGCACGGCTTCGACGACCGTGCGGTCAACCAGCTCCGCTATCTCGCGGACGAGGGCCCCGCCGTCGGTGTCCATCTGATGATGGTCGCCGACCGGGAGGACGCCGGCGGTTACGGTCCGTTGCTGGATCCGCTGTGGCGCGGGCTGATGCGTCTGACACCGGTCCCCGACGACCACCTCGCCGACCCCTGGGTCGGGCATGCCTGGACCTACGAACCCGCGCTCGTGCCGTTGGGCAGCCAGGTCCTCGAGCACGTCCTCACCCAGGTCGCCACGGCTCGCCGGACCTGGTTGCGGTAACCGCTCCCACGGCTTCCCCAAGTAGCCGTAAAGGCGCTACGAGCAGCGGCTTTTGATTTTCCTTTACCAAGCACTTTACCAATCCTTGGTGATTCGGTACTGTTTTCCGTACGGAGGGGAGTACTCCCTACCTGCTGCGGCGTACCCGTCAATACGGATCGAGCCAGATCCCGGGGCGTCGGCCCGTGCGGTCCCATGCGTGTGCTGTGAACCGGGACCCGGGGTGGAAGAGACCTCCGGCAGCGCGACGACGCTGACTACCTGCCGTGACGTACTGCCGGAGGCGCAGTGGATGTTTCCGTGACCCTGTGGGTCCTGACCATCGTGGGCCTGGCCGTCCTCATCGCGGTCGACTTCTTCATCGGCCGCAAACCGCACGACGTGTCGATCAAGGAAGCCGGCATCTGGACCGGCGTCTGGATCGCCCTCGCCGGACTCTTCGGGCTCGGCCTGCTGTTCTTCGGTGGCGGCCAGCCCGCCGGAGAGTTCTTCGCGGGCTTCATCACCGAGAAGTCCCTCAGTGTCGACAACCTCTTCGTCTTCGTCCTGATCATGGCGAAGTTCGCGGTCCCGTCGCAGTACCAACAGCGGGTCCTGCTCGTCGGCGTTCTCATAGCCCTGGTTCTGCGAGCCGTCTTCATCGCCGCGGGCGCCGCGATCCTCGCCAGCTTCGCATGGGTGTTCTACCTCTTCGGTGCCTTTCTGATCTGGACCGCCTGGAAGCTCATCCAGGAGGCCCGGGCCGACGAGGAGGACGAGGAGTACGAGGAGAACAAGCTGCTCAGGGCCGTTGAGCACAAGTTCGGTGTAGCCGACCGCTACCACGGCACCAAGCTGTGGATCGAGCAGAACGGCAAGCGGGTCATGACCCCGATGCTCGTGGTCATGCTCGCGATCGGCACCACCGACGTGCTCTTCGCGCTCGACTCGATCCCCGCGATCTTCGGTCTGACGCAGGACCCGTACATCGTCTTCACGGCGAACGCGTTCGCCCTCATGGGGCTGCGGCAGCTGTACTTCCTCATCGGCGGCCTGCTGAAGAAGCTGGTGCACCTGAGCTACGGCCTGTCCGTCATCCTCGGCTTCATCGGCGTGAAGCTGGTGCTGCACGCGCTGCACGAGTCCGGGGTCCACGTCCCGGAGATCAGCATCCCCGTCTCGCTCGGCGTCATCTGCTCCGTGCTGATCGTCACGACGATCACCAGCCTGCGGGCCTCCCGGAAGCAGGCGGCGGCCGAGAAGGCGCAGAACGAGAGCGAAGGTGCTCCGAAGGACAGTCTCGACGTCTGACCCCGGACGACAAGGCGACGACGGGAGCGGTGACCGGCGCACGGCCGGCCATCGCTCCCGGGCCGTTCGCCGCCGGCCTCGTCGCTCGACGACCGAACCAGCACGACCAGGGAGCGGCCGCATGAGCCAAGAACCAGACGCCCAGGCCGGACATGCGAAGCCCGTACCGCTCTGCGACGATCGCAGCATGATCGCTTGGCTCAGGCCGCTCACGAACCGGTGGACGTTCCTCGTGCCCGTGCTCGCGGTCGTCCTGCTGGCCCTGGCCTGGGGGCGCGACCTGCCCGGCCCGGTCGTCGCCCTGGTGACCGTGGTCCTCGCCGGAGCCGTCCTGGCCGCCGTCCATCATGCGGAGGTCGTCGCCCACCGGGTCGGCGAACCGTTCGGATCCCTGGTGCTCGCGGTGGCCGTGACGATCATCGAGGTCGCCTTGATCGTGACCCTGATGGCGGACGGCGGCGACAAGAGCACGACGCTCGCCAGGGACACGGTCTTCGCCGCCGTGATGATCACCTGCAACGGCGTTGTCGGGCTGTGTCTGCTCGTCGGTTCGCTGCGCCACGGCACGGCCATCTTCAATCCCGAAGGCACCGGAGCAGCCCTCGCGACCGTCGCGACCCTGGCCACGCTCAGCCTGGTCCTGCCGACCTTCACCACCAGCAAGCCGGGACCGGAGTTCTCCGCCGTCCAGCTCACCTTCGCCGCGCTCTCCTCGCTGATCCTCTACGGCCTGTTCGTGGCGACCCAGACCGTACGGCACCGCGACTACTTCCTGCCGATCGCCCGGCAGGGCGGCGTCATCACCGCGGACGACCACGCCGACGCCCCGTCCTCCCGGACCGCCCTGATCAGCCTCGGGCTCCTCGGCCTGGCCCTGATCGGCGTGGTCGGGCTCGCCAAGGGTGTTTCCCCCACCATCGAGTCCGGCGTGGAGGCGGCCGGCCTGCACCACGCGGTGGTGGGTGTGATCATCGCCCTGCTCGTGCTGCTTCCCGAGACCATCGCAGCGCTGCGCTCCGCCCGGCGCGACCGGGTGCAGACCAGCCTCAACCTCGCGCTCGGCTCCGCGATGGCCAGCATCGGCCTGACCATCCCTGCCGTCGCCCTCGCGTCCATATGGCTCTCCGGCCCCCTCGTCCTCGGCCTCAGCGCCACCCACATGGTGCTGCTCGCCCTGACGGTCGTGGTGGCCTCCCTGACGGTGGTGCCGGGGAGGGCCACGCCGCTCCAGGGCGGTGTGCATCTGGTCATCTTCGCCGCCTATCTGGAACTCGCGATCAATCCGTGAGGCCGGTCGGCACACCCGGACGCGTCCACGGACGACGGCCGCCCCGCCTCACCCCGCGGCCGCCTCCGGTGCCGTCTTCGAAGCGGCACCCGTCGCCGCCACCGGTGTCGGCAGGGTCTCCGGCAGCAGGGCGAAACAGCCCAGACTGAGCAGCGCGACGCCCGTCAGATAGGCGCCCACACCCCACGGCACCCGCCCCGACTGCTCCGCGAGGGCCGTGGCCACGAGGGGCGTGAGCGCGCCGCCGAGTACACCACCGAGGTTGTAGCCGACAGCCGCGCCCGTGCAGCGCACGCGCGGCTCGTACAACTCCGGCAGATACGCCGCGATCACGGCGAACATCGTGATGAACGCGATCAGCGCCCCCAGGAGGCCCACGAACATCGGCAGTGGCCGGCCGGTCGACAGGAGCGCGACCATCGGGAACATCCACACGACGGCCGCCGCGCACCCGGTGAGGCACAGCGGCCGTCGGCCGAGGCGGTCACCGGCCAGGGCTGCCAGGGGCGTCAGTGCGCCCTTGACCACCACCGCGGCCAGGATGCAGGCCAGCATGACGTTGCGGCTCACCCCGAGCCGCTCCGTGGCGTAGGCGAGCGACCACGTCGTCACGGCGTAGAAGATCGCGTACCCGACGGCCATACCTCCCGCGGTCAGCAGGACGAGCCGCCAGTGGGAGCGCACGACCTCGACGAGCGGCACGCGCGCGTGATCGTCGATCTCCAGGAACCGGGGGCTCTCGGGAAGCGACGACCTGAGCCACAGCCCGAGCACTGCCAGCACCCCGGCCGCCCAGAAGGGCACCCGCCAGCCCCATTGAGCGAACTGCGCCTCGGTGAGCGTCGCCGACAGGGCCAGCACCACCCCGTTGGCCAGCACGAAACCCACCGCGGGCCCCACCTGCGGGAAGCTGGACCACAGTCCGCGCCGCTCGGCGGGCGCGTGCTCCGCGGTCAGGAGAACCGCGCCGCCCCACTCGCCGCCCAGCCCGAGCCCCTGCAGGAACCGCAGCAGGAGCAGCAGCAGGGGAGCGGTCGCCCCGATCGAGCCGTACGTCGGCACGCACCCGACGGCGACCGTCGAGGCGCCGGTCAGCAGGAGGGAGACGACGAGCACCGGCCGCCGTCCGTGCCGGTCCCCGAGGTGCCCGAAGAGCACCGACCCCAGCGGCCGGGCCACGAAGCCCACGCCGAACGTCCCGAAGGCGGCCAGCGTCCCGGCGAGCGGCGAGAACGTCGGGAAGAACAACGGACCCAGGATCAGCGCTGCTGCCGTTCCGTAGACGAAGAAGTCGTAGAACTCGATGGCCGTTCCCGCGAGCGATGCGGACGCGAGCCGGGTCATGGAGGGCGCGGTCACCGTGCGTGCTTCGTGCATGTCGCGTCAACTACCCGCCGTCACGAGGGGTTACGGGGGCGCACGGCAGCGCGCGCCGTGGGCGGTCGGCTCAGTAGGTGACTGTGATGCGCCGTGCGGGCCCGTCGACGCGGACCGTCCCGCCGTAGGGGATGACGAGCTGCGGGTCGGTGTGGCCGAAGTCCACGTCGAAGACGGCCAGGGTGTCAGGGGCGTACACGCGCAGCGCACGCAGCACCGCTTCGCGCTGTTCGGCGGCGTACCGCGCGCCCTCCTCCGTGCTGTGGGGACGCTCGAACGACCACGTCTTGGCGCGGCCCATCAACAATGCCGGAAAGCGCCGCAGCAGGCCGCGCTCGCCCATGTTGCGGAGGATCCGGAAGACCTCCGTGGCGCTGGGCAGCTCCTCCGAGGTCTCCAGGAACAGCACGCCACCGTCGTACTCGGACAGGTCGTGCGCGATCTCCCGATCGGCCATCAGCAGCCAGGAGACGATCTCCAGGCTGCCGCCCCAACTGCGGCCCTCCACCACGCGGTCGGCGTTGTGCCAGGTCCATCCGGTGCCGGGCCGGGTCTCCGGTTCCGTCTCGAACGTCGCGGGGTCGGCCCAGTCGCGGTTGACGTCCGTCCAGCGTTCGGCGGGCCGCAGGTCGTACGCGCCGGAGGTGAACAGTGCCGCCCGGAGGGAGTCCGCGGTCAGCTTGTCCATGGCCACGGGCCGGCCGAGCTGCACCATCACACTCGCGCCGTGATAGCCGACGATGCCTGTGTTGTACAGGTGGGCGAGCAGGTTCGTGTTGTCGCTCGTCCCGAAGAACGGCTTCGGGTTCGCGCGGAGGAGCTCACGGTCCAGCAGCGGCAGGACGGTGATCTGGTCGTCGCCGCCGATCGACGCGATGACCGCCTTCACCTCGGGGTCGGCGAACGCCGCGTGGATGTCGTCGGCCCGCTGCTGCGCGGTCGCACCCATCGTCCGGGTCGTCGGGAACTCGACCGGCTCGAGGCCGAACTCCTCGCGCAGCCGTCGCAGGCCCAGTTCGTAGGGGCGCGGGAAGAGCCCGGGCAGACCCGCGGACGGCGAGAGGACGGCTACGCGGTCACCGGGCGAGGGTTTGGGCGGGTACGAAGGGGGCGTCATGCAGGGAGGGTACGGCCTGCTGCCCTGCGGTCCCACCGTGATAAACCGGGTTCGAGCAGCGGTCCCCGACGGGCCGCCCCACGTCGAACGGACCGGAGGAACCGTGCCCCGCACCCTGGCAGACGCCCCGATCATGATTCTCAACGGCCCCAACCTGAACCTGCTGGGGCAGCGCCAGCCCGAGATCTACGGGGCCGACACCCTCGCCGACGTCGAGGAGCTGTGCGTCAAGGCGGCGGCCGCGCACGGGGGCACGGTGGACTTCCGGCAGTCCAACCACGAGGGCCAGCTGATCGACTGGATCCACGAGGCGCGTGTGAACCACTGCGGCATCGTGATCAACCCGGGCGCCTACTCGCACACCTCGGTCGCGATCCTGGACGCGCTCAACACCTGCGACGGTCTGCCCGTGCTGGAGGTCCACATCTCCAACATCCACCGGCGCGAGTCGTTCCGGCACCACTCGTACGTCTCCCTGCGCGCCGACGGCGTCATCGCGGGCTGCGGCGTGCAGGGGTACGTGTTCGGCGTGGAGCGGGTCGCCGCACTGGCGGGGCCGGCGCGGGCGGACGCGTGACCCGCCTGCCGGTGTAAGCCGCGCCCTCCAGGTGCCCGCTCCTTACAGGCGGCCCGCCTCCACGATCCGTCGCAGGAAGCGTCGGGTGCGTTCCCGCTGGGGATCGCCGAAGATCTGGGCGGCGGTGCCGTGTTCCAGCACCACACCCGCGTCCAGGAAACACACCTGGTCGGCGACCTCCCGGGCGAAGCCCATCTCGTGCGTGGCCAGCACCATGGTCATGCCGTCGTCCTTGAGGTCGCGGACGACGTTCAGGACCTCGCCCACCAGCTCCGGATCGAGAGCCGCGGTGATCTCGTCGAGGAGCAGCAGCCGTGGGCGTACGGCGAGGGCGCGCACGATGGCGACACGCTGCTGCTGGCCGCCGCTGAGCCGGTCGGGGTACTCGCCCGCCCTGCCGCCGAGCCCGAGCCGCTCCAGGAGCTCCCGCGCGCGTTCCTCGGCCTCGGATCGGGCGACGCCGTGCACGCGGCGCGGGGCGAGCGTGATGTTCTCCAGCACGGTCATGTGCGGGAAGAGGTTGTACGCCTGGAAGACCACGCCGATACGGCGCCGTACCGCGTCCTGGTCGGCGCGCGGATCGGTGATCTCCTCACCGTCCAGCCAGATCGCCCCGTCGTCGATGTCCTCCAGCAGGTTGGCACAGCGCAGCAGGGTGGACTTGCCGGAGCCGGAGGCGCCGATCAGCGCGGTCACCGTGTGCGGGGCGACCTCCAGATCGACGTCCCGGAGGACGACGGAACCGCCGAAGGTCTTGCGGACGGACTCCATCCGCAGCACGGGTGAGCCGTCGGGGGAAGCGGGCCGACCGCCGGGCCGTGCGGACGTGTCGCTCATGTCGTTCCTCCCTGGGCCCGCTGACGGTCCATCCGGGCCGTCACCCAGTCCGTGAAACGCGTCATTGGAATGGTCAGCGCCACGAACACCAGACCCGCGACGATGTACGGCGTGTAGTTGAGGCTGCGCCCCACGATGATGTCGGCGGCGCGCACGGCGTCGATGGCGCCGCCGATCGACACGAGACCGGTGTCCTTCTGCAGCGACACCAGGTCGTTCAGCAGCGGGGGCACCTGACGGCGCACGGCCTGGGGGAGCACCACGTACCGCAGGGCCTGCCGGTTGGTGAGGCCCAGCGAGCGGGCCGCCGCGCGCTGCGAGGGGTGGACGGACTCGATGCCCGCGCGGAACACCTCGGCGACGTACGCCGAGTAGGTCAGGGTCAGTGCCGTGCCGCCGAGCAGAACCGGGTCGACGGTGACCCCCTGCAGACGCAGTGCCGGGACACCCAGCACCACGATCATCAGGTTGATGATCAGCGGCAGTCCGCGGAAGAAGTCGGTGTACGCCGCCGCCAGTACGCGCAGGGGGAAGAAAAGAGGGCCGCGCAGGGTCCGGGCCACGGCGATGACCATGCCGAGGACCAGTACGGCGGCGCCGCAGACGAACAGCAGGCGGACGTTCAGCCAGAGCCCTTCCAGGACCTTCGGGAAGGCCTCGCGCGCGTACCGCCCGTCGAAGAACGTCTCCTTGGTGCGGGGCCAACCGGGCGCGCTGACGACGATCAGATAGAGCGCGACGGCGGTGACCAGGGTCGAGAGCGCGGCGATCGCCGTGGCGCGGCGGGCTCGCGTGCGCCGGTAGCGCTCGCGCTCCAGCCGCCGCCGCGAGGGGACGTACCCGCGGCCGGGCCCCTCCTCGCCGTTCCCGGGGCCGCTGTCGGGCACGTTCGGGCTGTCGTCCGCGCCCTCGGGGCCGGGCTCCTCCTCGGTGACCGTCACTTGAACACCGGGGCGTCGACGGCGTCGGAGAGCCACTGCTGCTCGATCTTCGCCAGGGTGCCGTTCTGCCGGAGGGCGTCGACGGCGGCCGTCACGCACGAGGTGAGCGCGCTGCCCTTGTCGAGCACCAGCCCGAACTGCTCCGGCGTCCCGCCCTGGTTCTCGAACTGGCCGACGATGGTGCCGTCGGTCACCTCGGCGGCGGTGATGTAGAAGGCGGTCGGCAGGTCGGTGACGATGGCGTCGACCTGGCCGTTCTTCAGCGCGGACTTGGCCTGGTCGTTCTTGGCGTAGACGGCGGCGGCCCGCGTCGGCTGTACGACGTCGTCGACGTAGTCCAGGCTGGTGGTGCCGACCTGGGCGCCCAGCTTGAGGCCCTTGAGGTCCGCGATGCTCGTCGCGCTCGCGGCCTTCGTGCCCTTCAGCGCGATGACGGCCTGGCGCACGTCGTAGTAGCCGGACGAGAAGTCCACGGCCTTCTTGCGCTCGTCGCTGATGGACACCTGGTTGATGTCGAAGTCGAAGGTCTTCTCACCCGGCGCGAAGGCCTTGTTGAACGGCACGCTCTGCCACACCACGGCGTTCTCGGCGTAGCCGAGCTGCTCCGCCACGGCGTAGGCCACCGCCGATTCGAAGCCCTGGCCGTTGGCGGGCTTGTCGTCCTTGAACCACGGTTCGTACGCGGGTGAGTCGGTGGCGATCGTCAGCTTGCCGGAGGTCTTGGTGGCCAGCGTGCTCTTGGCGCAGGTGCTCCCGGCCGAACCGGACGGCGCGGCGGCCGCGTTGTCCTCCGGCTGCGGTGCGCAGCCGACTGCGGTGGCGAGGAGGACCGAGGTGACGCCGACGGCGGCGCGGCGCAGGAGACGAGGGTCAGAAGGCATGGCGGGAGAGTGGCAGTGAAGGCCGTGTTCTGTCGAGATCACATCAGCGACTGTCCACCCTGTGGGAACGGGTGTTGCGGCCGTGTGAAAGGGGCGTTCGAGAGCACCTGGGCCCTCGCCGGCCGAGGGGCGGGAGAAGGTCGGCGGCCCAGGCCGTGCGGGGGCGTCGTCCCGCGTGGGGGTGCCACCGGTCGACCGCGCGGGGAGGTGCGGGGGGAGCACGCGTGGGGCACCAGCACGTGCACGTCGTTCATACGGGGTGCGCATAAGACGGCGCACGCCCCCTGTGTACGCACTGCGCAGGTACACAGGGGGCGTGCGCCGTCGCGGGAGCGCGGGCGTGCGCCACGCCGCGGGCGCGCAGGTGCGCACGACACCGCTGGCGTGCGGGGTGGCTCACCAGCCGCGCGCGTGCCACTCCGGCAGGTGCGGGCGCTCGGCGCCCAGGGTGGTGTCGTTGCCGTGTCCCGGATAGACCCAGGTCTCGTCCGGGAGCACCTCGAAGAGCTTCGTCTCGACGTCGTGGATCAGGCTGGTGAACGCCTGGGGGTTCTTGAAGGTGTTGCCCACGCCTCCCGGGAAGAGGCAGTCGCCCGTGAAGACGTGCGGGTGGCCGTGCGGGTCGTCGTAGACGAGGGCGATCGAGCCCGGGGTGTGTCCGACCAGGTGGCGTGCGGTGAGCTCCACGTTCCCCACCCGGACGACGTCGCCGTCGTCGACGGGGACGTCGGTCGGCACGGGGATGCCCTCGACGTCGTCCCGGCCGGCGTACGTACGCGCGCGCGTGGCCGCCACGACGTCGGCGAGCGCCTGCCAGTGGTCACCGTGACGGTGGGTGGTGACGACGGATGCGATGCCGTCGTCACCGATCATGCCGAGGAGCGTGTGCGCGTCGTTGGCCGCGTCGATCAGCAGCTGCTCGTCCGTGGCCCGGCAGCGCAGCAGATAGGCGTTGTTGTCCATCGGACCGACCGCGATCTTGGTGATCATGAGGTCCTTGAGTTCGTGCACGTCGGCCGGGCCGCCGACCCTCACCTCTCCGCTGTACGTCATGACGGCAGCCTATAGCGGCGGGAGGGACGGGAGGGGACCTCCGTCGACGTCCAGGGCCGAGCCGTCGCGGCGCCCGGCGAGCCAGCCCAGGAGGTCCGCGCGGGACCCTGCGACGGTCACCTCGGGATCGCCGGTCTCCCGGCCGGTGTGCCACGCGCGCGTGCCGTCCGTCAGCCGGGTCGGCGGCACGTCGGGACGCCCGGCGAACCGCCGGGCCAGGAAGTCGATCTCCCGCTCGGTGAACTCCGCCGACAGGTCCTCCAGCTCGTGACCGATCCCGAGGTCCACATGGTGCAGCTCGACCTCGGCCCACCGCCGGAACGGAACCCGGGCCGCCGAGTCGGTGACCCCGCCTCGCAGCTCGACCGTGCGCGACCAGTCGGCGGGCGCGGCGCCCGCCTCCAGGAAGCGGGCCGTGCTGTCCCGGACGTCCGCCAGCTGGACCTCCGGGGGACGGGAAGCGTCCCGCTCGATGTCCGCCTCCCGGGCCGCGCCCGATGCGTACATGGGCCGGCCCTGAAGGACGTTGACCAGAGCGTCGGCGTTGCGTGCCAGATGGGCGAGGACGTGTCCCCGGCTCCAGCCCGGCAGACGTGACGACTCGGTCACTGCCGCGTCGTCCAGCGCGGCGACCGCGGCGAGCAGCCGCTCGGTCGCTTCCCGTACACACCCCAGGTCATGAGCGTGATCAGTCATGGCGCTGACACTAGCGCTGCCACTCCTTCGGGTGAAGGTGACGGACCGCGGCCGTAAATCGAATGCACGTGCTATATGGTCGGTGGCGGCATGGGGCATGCTGGAAGGCCGGGGATTGTTGTCATCCGGTGAATCCCGACCGGCGCTGTCAGTGGCTCCCCCTAGTCTGAGGAAGACGGGGGCCCCGCCCCTGTCACTTCTCTCAAGAAAGGTGCGGACCGGCGTGGCCGACCGTCTCATCGTCCGTGGCGCGCGCGAGCACAACCTCAAGAATGTCTCGCTCGACCTGCCGCGCGACTCGCTCATCGTCTTCACGGGTCTGTCGGGGTCGGGCAAGTCCTCGCTCGCCTTCGACACGATCTTCGCCGAGGGCCAGCGGCGCTACGTGGAGTCGCTCTCCTCGTACGCCCGCCAGTTCCTCGGCCAGATGGACAAGCCGGACGTCGACTTCATCGAAGGCCTCTCCCCGGCCGTCTCCATCGACCAGAAGTCGACGTCGCGCAATCCGCGCTCCACGGTCGGCACCATCACCGAGGTCTACGACTACCTGCGTCTGCTCTTCGCGCGCATCGGCAAGCCGCACTGCCCCGAGTGCGGCCGCCCGATCTCGCGCCAGTCGCCGCAGGCCATCGTCGACAGGGTCCTGGAGCTGCCGGAGGGCAGCCGCTTCCAGGTGCTGTCGCCGCTCGTGCGCGAGCGCAAGGGCGAGTTCGTGGACCTGTTCGCCGATCTGCAGACCAAGGGCTACTCCCGCGCCCGCGTGGACGGCGAGACGGTCCAGCTCTCCCACCCGCCCACGCTGAAGAAGCAGGAGAAGCACACCATCGAGGTGGTCGTCGACCGCCTCACGGTGAAGGAGTCCGCCAAGCGACGGCTCACCGACTCCGTGGAGACCGCCCTCGGGCTGTCCGGCGGCATGGTCGTGCTCGACTTCGTCGACCTCCCCGAGGACGACCCCGAGCGCGAGCGCATGTACTCGGAACACCTCTACTGCCCGTACGACGACCTGTCCTTCGAGGAACTGGAGCCCCGCTCCTTCTCCTTCAACTCGCCCTTCGGCGCCTGCCCGGAGTGCACCGGCATCGGAACGCGCATGGAGGTCGACCCCGAGCTGATCGTCCCCGACGAGGACAAGTCCCTGGACGAGGGGGCCATCCACCCCTGGTCGCACGGCCACACCAAGGACTACTTCGGCCGCCTCGTCGGCGCCCTCGCGGACGCGCTGGGCTTCCGGACGGACATCCCCTTCGCGGGCCTGCCGCAGCGCGCCAGGAAGGCGCTCCTGTACGGCCACAAGACCCAGATCGAGGTCCGCTACCGCAACCGGTACGGCCGCGAGCGCGTGTACACGACGCCCTTCGAGGGTGCCGTGCCCTTCGTCAAGCGCCGGCACAGCGAGGCCGAGAGTGACGCCAGCCGCGAGCGCTTCGAGGGCTACATGCGTGAGGTGCCCTGCCCCATCTGTGAGGGCACCCGACTGAAGCCGATCGTCCTCGCGGTCACGATCATGGAGAAGTCCATCGCCGAGGTCGCCGCCATGTCCATCAGCGACTGCGCCGAGTTCCTGGGTGAGCTGAAGCTCAACGCCCGCGACAAGAAGATCGCCGAGCGCGTGCTCAAGGAGGTCAACGAGCGGCTGCGGTTCCTGGTCGACGTCGGCCTCGACTACCTCTCGCTCAACCGCGCGGCCGGCACGCTCTCCGGCGGCGAGGCCCAGCGCATCCGCCTGGCCACGCAGATCGGCTCCGGCCTCGTCGGTGTCCTGTACGTCCTCGACGAGCCGTCCATCGGCCTGCACCAGCGCGACAACCACCGGCTGATCGAGACCCTCGTGCGGCTGCGCGACATGGGCAACACGCTCATCGTCGTCGAACACGACGAGGACACCATCAAGATCGCCGACTGGGTCGTCGACATCGGCCCCGGTGCCGGCGAGCACGGCGGCAAGGTCGTCCACAGCGGCTCCCTCAAGGAACTGCTCGCGAACGCCGAGTCGCAGACCGGTCAGTACCTGTCCGGCAAGAAGGCCATCCCGGTGCCCGACGTACGGCGCCCGCGCGACCCGTCCCGGCAGCTCACGGTCCACGGCGCCCGCGAGAACAACCTCCAGGACATCGACGTCTCCTTCCCCCTGGGCGTGTTCACCGCGGTCACCGGTGTGTCCGGCTCCGGCAAGTCGACGCTGGTCAACGACATCCTGTACACCCACCTGGCCCGCGAACTGAACGGCGCGAGGAACGTGCCGGGACGGCACACGCGCGTGGACGGCGACGACCTCGTCGACAAGGTCGTCCACGTCGACCAGTCGCCCATCGGCCGCACCCCCCGGTCGAACCCCGCCACGTACACCGGCGTCTTCGACCACATCCGCAAGCTCTTCGCCGAGACGACCGAGGCGAAGGTCCGCGGCTACCTGCCCGGCCGCTTCTCCTTCAACGTCAAGGGCGGCCGCTGCGAGAACTGCTCGGGCGACGGCACGATCAAGATCGAGATGAACTTCCTTCCGGACGTCTACGTCCCGTGCGAGGTCTGTCACGGCGCCCGCTACAACCGGGAGACCCTGGAGGTCCACTACAAGGGCAAGTCCATCGCCGACGTGCTCAACATGCCGATCGAGGAGGCCACGGAGTTCTTCGAGGCCGTTCCCGCGATCGCCCGGCACCTCAACACCCTCAAGGACGTCGGCCTCGGCTACGTCCGGCTCGGGCAGTCCGCGACCACCCTGTCCGGTGGTGAGGCGCAGCGCGTGAAGCTCGCCAGCGAGCTGCAGCGGCGTTCCACCGGCCGCACGGTCTACGTCCTGGACGAGCCGACCACGGGTCTGCACTTCGAGGACATCAGCAAGCTCCTCAAGGTCCTCGCAGGCCTGGTCGACAAGGGCAACACGGTCATCGTCATCGAGCACAACCTCGACGTGATCAAGACCGCCGACTGGGTCGTGGACATGGGCCCCGAGGGTGGCGCCGGTGGTGGCCTGGTCGTCGCCGAGGGCACACCGGAGGAGGTCGCCGGGGTCCCGGCCAGTCACACCGGCAAGTTCCTGCGGGAGATCCTCGGAGCCGACCGCATCAGCGACGCGGCACCGGTGAAGCCGGCGCGCGGGACCGCGGCCAAGAAGGCGGTCGCGGCGAGGTCGACGGCGCGGAAGACGGCGTCCGCCACGACGTCCGTCAACAACGCGGCGACGAAGAAGGCGGCCTCGACCACCAAGAAGGCGACGCCGGCGAAGAAGACGGTGCGGGCCCGCAAGGCCTGAGCCGAGCTGAGCCGAGCCGAGCTGTGCCCGGCCTCCGGCTGAGCACAAGCAACCATCCGTAGCCGACAGAACATGACCACTTCCGAACAGTCCTGAAAACGAAGGATGTTCCGGAAAAGTACGGCGCCCCGCGGGAACTCCCCGCGGGGCGCCGTCCGTTCCACCAGCAGCCACCCTGGCCCTGCATGCGACGAAAGGCGGGGCCGGTCGCACCTTGACAACACCACCGAGAGAAGCAGAAGTCCGGTCAGGGGCGCTCGCGCCCAGGAAGCGGCTGATGCACACCGGCCGTCCGGGACCCCGGCCGGTGGATGCAGGCCGCTCCCCCCGTGACCACCCGCTACGGCTCGCCGACTTCGGCGGCGTACGGCGGCTCGGCGCCCGCCCGGGAGCAGGTGACCGCCGCGGCGCGGGCCGCGAACCGCAGGAGCCGCTCCCAGCCCTCGCGGCCCAGACTCGCGAGCGCCGCCGCAGACAGCGCGTCGCGCGCCGACAGACCGTGCAGAAGAGCCGCGTTCACGGTGTCGCCGGCGCCGATGGTGTCCACCACCTCGACCTCCTCGCCCGGCACCGGGTACACCGCGCCGTCCTGGGTGAAGGCGGTCAGTCCGTCGCCGCCGTGAGTGATCACGACGGCCGCAGGACCGGCGGACAGCCACTCGCGCGGCGTGCCGCCCAGCCATCGGGCGTCCTCCTCCGAGAGCTTCAGCAGGGACACCGACGGAAGCCAGCTCTTGAAACGGGCCCGGTAGGCGTCGGCGTCCGGGATCAGCCCGGGCCGGATGTTCGGGTCGAGCGCGGTGAACAGGCCCTGCGCCGCGGCGGTCCGCATCAGCTCCTCGTAGGCGCTCGCACCCGGCTCCAGGGCGAGCGAGCAGGTGCCGAAGGACACCGCCCGCGTCCCGGCAGGCAGTGCGGCCGGGGCGGTGAACAGCCGGTCGGCGGTGCCTTCGACGTAGAAGGAGTAGGCGGCCGAGCCACTCCCGTCGATCGTGGCGACGGCGAGGGTGGTCGGTTCCGGACCACGCGTCACCGCCGACACGTCCACGCCCGCCTCCCGGAGTCCGGCCAGCAGCGCCTCGCCGAAGGCGTCGGAGGAGGCACGGGAGCAGAAGGCCGTGGGAGAACCGAGTCGGCCGAGGGCCACGGCCGTGTTGTAGGGGCCGCCGCCGAGGGCGGGCCGCAGCGGGGCGAGGGCGCCCGTTTCCTGCGGTACCAGGTCGATCAGGGCCTCACCTGCGACGACGATCACGGGGCGATTCCTTTCTCGGACGGCGCGGACGGCCGGTCCGGGTCACAGCCGCACGACGTGCGGTGCACGACGGTGCAGGGGAGCCGCACGGTCCGGGCGGGTCCGTGGGGTGCGGCGATACGTTCGAGGAGGACGCGGACGGCCTGGACGCCCATGTCCTTGCTGGGCTGGGCGATCGCGGTCAGCCGGGGCGAGAACAGGTCCGCCCAGGCGAAGTCGTCGAAGCAGCACAGCGCGAGGTCGTCGGGCACGGTCAGACCCCGGGCGCGCAGTTCACGCAGGACGCCGAGCGTCATCGCGTTGTTGCCGGTGACCAGGGCGGTCGGCGGGGTGTCCAGGGACAGCAGGGCGGCAGTGGCCCGTTCCGCACCGGCCGACGCGGAGTCACCGTGCACCAGAAGGCGCTCGTCGCAGGGCAGGCCGGCGGCCGCCAGACCGCGCCGGTAGCCGATGATCCGTTCAGCGGTGGTGCTGAGGCCGGGCAGGCCGGCGACGAACGCGATGCGCCGGTGGCCGAGTCCCGCCAGATGCGTGACCAGCCGGGCCGTGGGCTCGGTGTTCTCGGCACAGACCTGGTCGAAGCGGGGTGCGCCGTCGGCCGGTGCGCCGTCGGCCGGTGTGCCGGCGGTCCGGTCGAGGAGGACCGTGGGCACCCTGTGGCGCGTGAGGTAGGTAAGGAGTCCGTCCGGTTCCGCCGACGGTGCGACGATCACACCGTCCACCCGCCGCTCGTGCAGGAGCTGGACGACCTTCCGCTCGTGCACCGGGTCGTCGTGCGGGTCGGCGATCAGCAGGCTGTATCCGCGCTCCAAGGCCGCGGCCTCGACCCCCTGGAGGAGCTCGGTGAAGTACGGGTTGCTGATCGCCGACACGGCGAGCCCGATGGAGCGGGTGCGGGAGGTCACCAGGGAACGGGCGAGGGAGTTGGGCGTGTAGCCGAGCTCCTCCACGGCGTCGAGGACCGCCTGGCGGGTGTGGGGGAGGACCGGGCGGGTTTCGTTCAGCACATGGGAGACGGTCGCCACGGAGACCCCCGCCTGCCGTGCAACGTCGGCCATGGTGGCCAAGGAGTCCCCCTCTGTCGCCTGCGGCGGTGCCGTTCCCGGCGGGAAGCTATCCCATCCGGAGATGCGCGTAAACGCTTGCGCAAGCGTTTACGCCCCACGCAACCCCTTACAAGTCCACGCAACCCGCCGTCCGAAGGCACCACCCCCGGCGATATCGTGCGCATGTACCGAGGCGCACACGCTCCCGCGCCCGGCCTCCGCGCGTGCCACGGGCCGGGACCGGAGGCGCCGCCGCACGGAGCCCGCCGTCCTGCCACCCGCCGACCAGTGGAGCCCCCCAATGCCCGGCCGATCCTCCGCGCGCCGCCGTACCGTCCTGCGAGGAGCGGCTCTCGCGCCCGCCGCCGGGCTCGCTCCGGCATCGGCTCTCGCGCCCGCCGCCGGGCTCGCTCCGGCATCGGCTCTCGCGCCCGCTGCGGGACTCGGTCTGGCCGCCTGCGCGCCGACCGGCGAAGCCGCGGCACCACCCACGCCCACCGCTCCGGTGGAACTCGGCGCGGACAGTGAGGTGGCGCCGGGAACCGCGAAGCTCTACCGCGACCACAACGTCGTGGTCAGCCGGTCCGAGCACGGAGAGCTGAAGGCGTACAGCTCGGTCTGCTCACACGCCGGGTGCCCCGTCAACAGGCTCGACGGGACGACCCTGATCTGCCCCTGCCACGGCAGCGAGTTCGACGCGACGACCGGCGAGGTACTGCGGGAACCGGCGACCGTGCCGCTGAACGCACTGCCCGTCACGGCCGAGAACGGCAGGATCGTCGCCGGGCCGGGCGCCTGATGCCCACGGGTGCCGCCTCCCGGACGGCTCGCCCGTTCACTCCCAGTCCCACCCGATGCCGATCACGCCCGACCGCACACGAGGCTCGACGAGGTGCACGGAGTGGTGCCGTCGGCTGAGCGCCAGTTCCTGACGGCCGCCGCGCGGTGCCGCCGCCGAGGGACGGGTGAGGCGGTGGCAGCGTGCGGGCAGCGCGTTCTCGTCGAACCGGATCTGCAGCGCGTACTGGCCGCCCGGCGTGCCGAAGCAGCGGACGTACTCCCGGGAGGTACCGGCGGTGCCGTCCTCGACGCCGTAGCGGAAGAGGAAGGTGTCGCCGGCCCGCAAGCGGGTGTCGAAGAGGAGCTCGGCGACGAGGATGCCGGTGTCGAGGTGCCGCCGGACCCGGCCGGGGCGGCAGTTCTCCAGGGCGTGCAGCGTCATGCGCTCCGGGTCGCACCCGGAGTCGCCGTGGTGGATGGCCACGAAGCGGTCGACGCCGTCGCGGTGGGCGCGGACGATGTGCTGGGACTCCCGTTCCCGCAGTTCCCGGCGCGCGCCGATGCGGACGCGCTCGTGGTGGCCGAGGGCATCGAGCCCGCCGTCCGGAGGGCACTCCAGTTCGATGAGCAGTTCCGTGAGGGCATCCGAGCCCTCCGAGCCCTCCGAACCCTCCGGGAACGAACGGTCCGAGCGACCCGACGGCTGCCCGGCGGCCGTGCCCCCGTGGGCCTCCGCGAGCAGCCGGATCAGGGACTCCCGAGGCAGACGCAGGATCTCCTCCAGGGCCCGGACCGCCCTCATCGACTCGGGACGCTGCGGACGACGGGCGCCCTGCTGCCAGTAACTCAGACTGGTGATCCCGACTCTCACGCCGTGCCGTGACAGGTGGTGCTGGACGCGTTGCAGGGGAAGCCCCCGAGCGGCGATCGCGGCGCGCAGGGCGACGTGGAAGGGGCCGTCGCGCAGCGCCGCGTCCAGGTCCGCGGCGGCGTCGGTGCCGGAGTCCGCGTGGTGTGGGGCGTACGGCATGCACAGGCCTCTCTGTGAATGCTCACGACGGCTGGACGGACCGTTCGTGTCGGTGGCCGGGCCCCCGCGACACGGGGGCGCCTTCACATCCGTAGGGCGCGGTTCACCGCCCGGAGTTCCCCCGCATTGAAGCGTGTTGCCCAGGCCCCGACAACACCTGACGCCCGAACGCGGTCCGCCGGTGGCCGAGTCGGTGCCCCTGCCCACGCCCCGGACACCGCCGGGCCCTCATCGGAGCCGCGGGCCGGCGTGCGCATTCCCTTGGCTGTGGGGGAGCTCCGGGACTCCGACACCGGTTGGGGACCATGAGTCCGGTGGCGGGTGTCACGGTCCCCCGGTGCCGCCCCCGCGCCGCTCGGCCTCGCCCGGCCCCGCTCTCCGCATCACCCCGCCGGGCCGCCCCCCGCGGTCCGTCGCCGCCGGCCCCCTTCCCGGCCGCTCCCGCTCCCGCACCCGCCCCCGTGCTCCTGCTGCCTTCCCGGCATCGTCACACCCCTGGACCGTCCACGGCTCCGCCAACCGAGCGCACCCCCGCCCCTGACGCTCCACGGTTGTCCACAGCCCCGCCGGGCTGTCACTCCGCGCCAGTAGGGTGTGAGACATGGCCGACCCCTCCAGCTACCGCCCCAAGCCGGGACAGATCCCGGACTCTCCCGGGGTCTACAGGTTCCGCGACGAGCACCGCCGGGTGATCTACGTCGGGAAGGCGAAGAGCCTGCGCCAGCGCCTGGCGAACTACTTCCAGGACCTGGCGGGCCTCCACCCGCGCACCCGCACGATGGTCACCACGGCCGCGTCCGTGGAGTGGACCGTGGTGTCCACGGAGGTCGAGGC
The DNA here is from genome assembly GCF_044750285.1 of Streptomyces sp. NPDC088812. Taxonomy (NCBI): domain Bacteria; kingdom Bacillati; phylum Actinomycetota; class Actinomycetes; order Kitasatosporales; family Streptomycetaceae; genus Streptomyces; species Streptomyces sp. NPDC088812. Next base: position 181,515 of record NZ_JBIVJP010000022.1, read on the forward strand.
GCTCCAGCTGGAGTACTCCTGGATCAAGGAGTACGACCCCCGGTTCAACGTCAAGTACCGCGACGACAAGAGCTACCCGTACCTCGCGGTGACGATGAACGAGGAGTTCCCCCGCGTCCAGGTGATGCGCGGCCACAAGAAGAAGGGCGTCAGGTACTTCGGGCCGTACGCGCACGCGTGGGCGATCCGTGACACCGTCGACCTCCTCCTGCGGGTCTTCCCGGTGCGCACCTGCTCCGCCGGTGTCTTCAAGAACGCGGCCCGCACCGGCCGCCCCTGCCTGCTCGGCTACATCGGCAAGTGCTCCGCGCCCTGCGTCGGCCGGATTCCCGCGGAGGAGCACCGCGATCTCGCCGAGGACTTCTGCGACTTCATGACCGGCCGCACCGGCACCTACCTCCGCCGTCTGGAGAAGCAGATGATGGAAGCGGCCGAGGAGATGGAGTACGAGCGGGCCGCCCGTCTGCGCGACGACATCGAGGCTCTGAAGAAGGCCATGGAGAAGAACGCGGTGGTGCTCGCCGACGCCACCGACGCCGACCTCGTCGCGGTCGCCGAGGACGAGCTGGAGGCCGCCGTCCAGATCTTCCACGTCCGCGGCGGACGCGTACGCGGTCAGCGCGGCTGGGTGACCGACAAGGTCGAGGAGATCACCACCGGCGCCCTCGTCGAACACGCCCTCCAGCAGCTCTACGGCGAGGAGACCGGCGACGCCGTCCCCAAGGAGGTTCTCGTCCCGGCCCTCCCCGAGCCCGTGGGGCCCGTCCAGGAGTGGCTCACCGCACGCCGCGGTTCCAACGTCTCCCTGCGCATCCCGCAGCGCGGCGACAAGCGGGCCCTCATGGAGACCGTCGAGCGCAACGCCCAGCAGGCGCTCGTCCTGCACAAGACCAAGCGCGCCTCCGACCTGACCACGCGCTCGCGCGCCCTGGAGGAGATCGCCGACGCCCTCGACCTCGACAGCGCCCCCCTGCGCATCGAGTGCTACGACGTCTCCCACCTCCAGGGCGACGACGTGGTGGCGTCCATGGTGGTCTTCGAGGACGGTCTGGCCCGCAAGAGCGAGTACCGCCGCTTCCAGATCAGGGGCTTCGAGGGGCAGGACGACGTCCGTTCCCTGCACGAGGTGATCACCCGCCGCTTCCGGCGCTACCTCGTGGAAAAGGAGAGGACGGGGGAGTGGACCGACGGCGAGCCCGGTGCCGACGGAGCCCTGCCCGACGCCCCCGTCCACACCCTCACCGAGGACGACGCCCGGCCCAAGCGCTTCGCCTACCCCCCGCAGCTCGTCGTCGTCGACGGCGGCCGCCCACAGGTCGCGGCGGCCCGGCGGGCCCTGGACGACCTCGGGATCGACGACATCGCCGTCTGCGGCCTCGCCAAGCGACTGGAGGAGGTCTGGCTGCCGGACGACGACGACCCCGTCGTGCTGCCCCGTACCAGTGAGGGCCTCTACCTCCTCCAGCGCGTCCGCGACGAGGCCCACCGCTTCGCGATCACCTACCAGCGCACCAAGCGCGCCAAGCGGTTCCGCTCCGGCCCCCTGGACGACGTCCCGGGGCTCGGCGAGACCCGCAAACAGGCATTGATCAAACACTTCGGCTCGGTGAAGAAACTGCGTTCCGCGACGCTCGACCAGATCTGCGAGGTACCGGGCATAGGTCGCAGGACGGCCGAGACGATCGTCGCGGCCCTCACCCGCGCGGTTCCGGCCGCACCCGCCGTGAACACGGCGACCGGAGAAATCATGGACGAGGAGGAGCCCGGCACGACGGCGGGCTCCCCCGGGGAACCCGCCACCACGGGCGCCCCGCACGAACGACGGGGGCAGGAGACATGACCGAGCACGACGCGCAGCACACAGCCGACCCAGGTCGCACGCCCGCGGTGAACCAGGACCAGCCGCCCGCGGCGAACCAAGATCAGAAGCTCACAGCGTCCTCCCAGTCACCGCCCAGGCGGACAGGCGAGGATGCCACCCGGCACGACGCCGCCGCGCCCGACACGGGCCACGGCAGCGCCGAGCACACCGCAGGCCACGAAGACGGAGCGCAGGTGAGTACGGACGTGACACCACCCGGTATCCCGGAGGCGGCCATCCCCGAGCTGGTGATCATCTCCGGTATGTCCGGGGCGGGCCGCTCGACGGCCGCCAAGTGTCTGGAGGACCTCGGCTGGTTCGTCGTCGACAACCTCCCGCCCGCGCTGATCCCCACCATGGTGGAGCTCGGCGCCCGCTCCCAGGGCAACGTGGCACGCATCGCGGTCGTCGTCGACGTCCGCGGCCGGCGCTTCTTCGACAACCTCCGTGAGTCCCTCGCCGACCTGGAGGCGCGGAACGTCACCCGGCGGATCGTCTTCCTGGAGTCCTCCGACGAAGCCCTGGTGCGCCGCTTCGAGTCCGTGCGCCGTCCGCACCCCCTCCAGGGTGACGGCCGCATCGTCGACGGCATCGTCGCCGAGCGCGAGCTGCTGCGCGAACTGCGCGGCGACGCCGACCTGGTGATCGACACCTCCAGCCTCAACGTGCACGAACTGCGCGCCAAGATGGACGCCCGGTTCGCCGGCGAGGAGGAGCCCGAGCTGCGGGCCACGGTCATGTCCTTCGGCTTCAAGTACGGCCTCCCCGTCGACGCCGACCTCGTCGTGGACATGCGGTTCCTGCCCAACCCGCACTGGGTCCCGGAGCTGCGCCCCTACACCGGCCTGAACGAGGAGGTGGCGACGTACGTCCTCAACCAGCCCGGCGCCAAGGAGTTCCTCGACCGGTACGCGGAGCTCCTCCAGCTGATCGCCGCGGGCTACCGCCGGGAGGGCAAGCGGTACGTGACCATCGCGGTCGGCTGTACGGGCGGCAAGCACCGCTCGGTCGCGATGTCGGAGAAGCTCGCCGCGCGGCTCGCGGCCGAGGGCGTGGAGACGGTGGTCGTACACCGGGACATGGGACGGGAATGACAGGACGTACACCGCGGCTTGGCCGGCTGCGCAGGGCGATGCCCGAAGGGCGCGTGAGCCGGCCGGCCGTGGCCCGGGGCGGCAAACCGCGCCGCCGCGGCACCCAGCCGAAGGTCGTCGCCCTCGGGGGCGGCATGGGCCTGTCGGCCTCGCTCGCCGCGCTGCGCCGGATCACCGGTGACCTCACCGGCGTCGTCACGGTCGCCGACGACGGCGGCTCCAGCGGGCGGCTGCGCGACGAGCTGGGCGTGCTGCCGCCCGGCGACCTGCGCAAGGCACTGGCCGCGCTGTGCGGCGACGACGACTGGGGCCAGACCTGGGCCCGGGTCATCCAGCACCGCTTCCAGTCGCAGGGCGAGATCAACGGCCACGCGGTCGGCAACCTGCTGATCGTCGCCCTGTGGGAGCAGCTCGGCGACCATGTCCAGGCCCTGGACCTGGTCGGCAAGCTGCTCGGCGCGCAGGGGCGCGTGCTGCCCATGTCCGCCGTACCGCTGGAGTTGCAGGCCCTGGTCAAGGGGCACGATCCCGCGCGTCCCGAGGACATCGACACCGTGCGGGGACAGGCGACCGTCGCGCTGACGACCGGCGAGGTGCACTCGGTGCACCTCGTGCCGTCCGATCCGCCGGCCGTCCCGGAGGCGGTGGCGGCCGTCCTGGACGCGGACTGGGTGGTGCTGGGGCCCGGCTCGTGGTTCTCCTCGGTGATGCCGCACCTGCTGGTGCCCGAACTGCTGGACGCCCTCACGGAGACGAAGGCACGCCGGGTACTCTCCCTGAATCTGGCGCCGCAGCCCGGAGAAACCGAGGGCTTCTCCCCGCAGCGTCATTTGGAGGTTTTGGGACGACACGCCCCTAAACTCGCCCTGGACGTGGTGCTGGCCGACGAGGCCGCCGTGCCCGACCGCGACTCCCTGACCGACGCCGCCAAGCGGTTCGGGGCCGCGGTCGAGCTGGCGCCGGTGGCCCGGCCCGACGGGACTCCGCGGCATGATCCGGAGCTGCTGGCCGCCGCGTACGACCGTATTTTTCGGATGCATGGAAGGATCGGCCCATGGCGATGACGGCAGCGGTGAAGGACGAGATCTCCCGGCTCCCCGTCACCCGGACCTGCTGCAGAAAGGCGGAGGTCTCCGCCGTCCTGCGGTTCGCCGGCGGCCTTCACCTGGTGAGCGGGCGCATCGTGATCGAGGCGGAGCTGGACACCGCGATGGCGGCCCGCCGGCTCAAGCGGGACATCCTGGAGATCTTCGGGCACAGCTCCGAGCTGATCGTGATGGCGCCCGGCGGGCTGCGCCGCGGCTCCCGCTACGTCGTGCGCGTGGTCGCGGGCGGTGACCAACTGGCCCGCCAGACCGGACTGGTGGACGGCAGGGGCCGGCCGATCCGGGGTCTGCCCCCGCAGGTGGTCTCGGGCGCGACCTGTGACGCGGAGGCTGCCTGGCGCGGCGCCTTCCTGGCACACGGCTCGCTCACCGAGCCGGGCCGTTCCTCCTCCCTGGAGGTGACCTGCCCCGGCCCGGAGGCGGCGCTGGCCCTCGTGGGCGCCGCCCGCCGGCTGTCCATCGCCGCGAAGGCCCGTGAGGTGCGCGGCGTCGACCGGGTCGTGGTCCGCGACGGCGACGCCATCGGTGCCCTGCTCACCCGCCTGGGCGCGCACGAGTCGGTGCTGGCCTGGGAGGAACGCCGGATGCGCCGCGAGGTGCGTGCCACGGCGAACCGTCTCGCCAACTTCGACGACGCCAACCTGCGCCGCTCCGCCCGGGCCGCCGTCGCCGCCGGAGCCCGTGTGCAGCGGGCCCTGGAGATCCTCGGGGACGAGGTGCCCGAACACCTCGCGGCGGCCGGCCGGCTGCGCATGGAGCACAAGCAGGCCTCCCTGGAGGAACTGGGTGCGCTCGCCGACCCCCCGCTGACCAAGGACGCGGTCGCCGGCCGGATCCGCCGGCTGCTGGCGATGGCCGACAAGCGGGCCTCCGACCTCGGCATCCCGGGCACCGAGGCCAACCTCAGCGAGGAGCTCGCCGACAACCTGGTGGGCTGAGCGGGCGGAACCGGCGCCCCGCCCGCCCCGGTCGCCGGACCTCCCGGGCACGGCACGCCACCGGGCCCGCCGCACGCCGCCCGGGACACCGGCCTAACACCGGCCTCCCGGCTCACCGGCCTCCCGGCTCACCGGCCGGGTCGGCCGCCACCTGCCCCAGCCCGTCGACACGCCGGTACCGAAGCCCGTCGAGGCCGTCGGCGCCGGCGTCCTTCCGTGGAACCGGACCCCGCACGCCGAGACGTTCCCGCGCCACCCCGAGGCGACGCTCTCCCGTATCACCGGCCGTGGCTCCGGCGGCCGCAGAGCCCTGCCCGGCCCTGCCTCGCTCGTCCCGGACGACACCGTGCCACCCGGCTTCGGCCCGGAGCACAGCCGCAGCCCCCGGCGCGCACAGCCGCAGCCCTCGGCGCACAGCGCTCACAGGAAGGAGGCTCGCCTCAGGTGAGAAGACGACACGCTGAGGTCAACACCGCCCGACCCATCGTGACCTAAATGAGCGACAAACGAGCGGGCGTGAGCTCAGACTCGGGCGGTCCGTACCTCTACTGGTGGGTACGGGCCGTCCTGCCGTGTATGGGACAAGTCGATGTCACCCCGGAGGCCGCGGAGAGGTAGGGTCGTGGGTGGTCGGGGACATCCCAAATACAGCTCGCCGGCACCGCATGGCCGGCGTACCAACGAGGAGATCGGTTCGTGACGATCCGCGTAGGCATCAACGGCTTTGGCCGCATCGGTCGTAACTACTTCCGCGCGCTGCTGGAGCAGGGTGCTGACATCGAGATCGTGGCTGTCAACGACCTGGGTGACACCGCGACCACCGCTCACCTGCTCAAGTACGACACCATCCTGGGCCGCCTCAAGGCCGAGGTGTCGCACACCGCCGACACGATCACCGTCGACGGCCACACCATCAAGGTCCTTTCCGAGCGCAACCCCGCCGACATCCCGTGGGGCGAGCTGGGCGTCGACATCGTCATCGAGTCGACCGGCATCTTCACGAAGAAGGCCGACGCCGAGAAGCACCTCGCCGGCGGCGCCAAGAAGGTCCTCATCTCGGCTCCGGCCAAGGACGAGGACATCACCATCGTGATGGGCGTCAACGAGAACAAGTACGACGCGGCCAACCACCACGTCATCTCGAACGCCTCCTGCACCACCAACTGTGTGGCGCCGATGGCCAAGGTCCTCGACGAGAACTTCGGCATCGTCAAGGGCCTGATGACCACGGTCCACGCGTACACGAACGACCAGCGCATCCTGGACTTCCCGCACTCCGACCTGCGTCGCGCCCGCGCCGCCGCGGAGAACATCATCCCGACCACGACGGGTGCCGCCAAGGCCACCGCCCTGGTCCTGCCGCAGCTCAAGGGCAAGCTCGACGGCATCGCGATGCGCGTCCCGGTCCCCACCGGTTCGGCCACCGACCTGGTGGTGGAGCTGGAGCGCGAGGTCACCAAGGACGAGGTCAACGCCGCGTTCAAGAAGGCCTCCGAGGGTGAGCTCCAGGGCTACCTGTCCTACACGGAGGACCCGATCGTCTCCTCCGACATCGTCAGCGACCCGGCCTCCTGCACCTTCGACTCCTCCCTGACCATGGTCCAGGAGGGCAAGTCGGTGAAGATCCTCGGCTGGTACGACAACGAGTGGGGCTACTCCAACCGCCTCGTCGACCTCACGGTCTTCGTCGGCGGCCAGCTCTGACCGACAGAGCGGGCAGCTCGATGTGAGAGCAGGGCTCGGGCAGCGCAGGGACGCGCTGCCCGAGCCCTGACTCACGTACGGATCGAGCCTCTCTACGATCACGGAGTACCACCAGCCCTCCCGGGAGCAGCTTTCATGAAGACGATCGACGAACTCCTCTCCGAAGGTGTGGCCGGCCGGCGGGTCTTCGTCCGCGCCGACCTGAACGTGCCGCTCGACGGCACCACCATCACCGACGACGGCCGCATCCGCGCCGTGCTGCCGACCGTCAAGGCCCTCGCGGACGCGGGCGCCAAGGTGGTCGTCGCCTCACACCTGGGCCGCCCCAAGGGCGCCCCGGACCCGGCCTTCTCGCTCGCCCCCGCGGCCGCCCGCCTCGGTGAACTCCTCGGCTCCGCCGTGGCGTTCGCGACCGACACGGTCGGCGAGTCCGCCCGTGCCACCGTCGCGGACCTCGCCGACGGCCAGGTCGCCGTCATCGAGAACCTGCGCTTCAACGCGGGCGAGACGGCCAAGGACGACGCCGAGCGCGGCGCGTTCGCCGACCAGCTCGCCGCACTCGCCGACGTCTACGTCGGTGACGGCTTCGGCGCGGTGCACCGCAAGCACGCCTCGGTCTACGACCTGCCCGCCCGCCTGCCGCACGCCGCCGGCTTCCTCATCGCCACCGAGGTCGGCGTGCTGAAGAAGCTCACCGCGGACGTGCAGCGCCCCTACGTCGTCGCCCTGGGCGGCGCCAAGGTCTCCGACAAGCTCGCCGTCATCGACCAGCTGCTCGGCAAGGCCGACCGGATCCTCATCGGCGGCGGCATGGCCTACACCTTCCTCAAGGCCAAGGGCCACGAGGTCGGCGTCTCCCTCCTGCAGGAGGACCAGGTCCCGGTCGTCACCGAGTACATCGAGCGCGCGGAGAAGACCGGCGTCGAGCTGGTCCTGCCCGTGGACGTGCTGGTCTCCACGGAGTTCCCGGACCTGAAGACCAAGGCCCCGGCCCATCCCACCACCGTCGCCGCGGACGCGATCCCCGCCGACCAGGAGGGTCTGGACATCGGCCCCGAGACCCGCAAGCTGTACGCCTCGAAGCTCGCCGACGCGGCCACCGTGTTCTGGAACGGTCCGATGGGCGTCTTCGAGCACCCCGATTACGCCGAGGGCACCAAGGCGGTCGCCCAGGCCCTCATCGACTCCCCGGCCTTCACGGTCGTCGGCGGCGGCGACTCCGCCGCGGCCGTCCGCCTCCTGGGCTTCGACGAGACCGCATTCGGCCACATCTCGACCGGCGGCGGCGCCTCCCTCGAATACCTCGAGGGCAAGACGCTCCCCGGCCTCGCCGCACTGGAGGACTGACCCAGATGAGCACGCGCACGCCGCTGATGGCGGGCAACTGGAAGATGAACCTCAACCACCTGGAGGCCATCGCCCACACCCAGAAGCTCGCCTTCGCCCTGGCCGACAAGGACTACGAGGCCGTCGAGGTCGCCGTCCTGCCGCCCTTCACCGATCTGCGCTCCGTGCAGACCCTGGTCGACGGCGACAAGCTGAAGATCAAGTACGGCGCCCAGGACATCTCCGCGCACGACTCCGGTGCCTACACCGGAGAGGTGTCCGGCTCGATGCTGGCCAAGCTGAAGTGCACGTACGTGGCGATCGGCCACTCCGAGCGCCGCCAGTACCACGCCGAGACCGACGAACTGGTCAACGCCAAGGTCAAGGCCGCCTACAAGCACGACCTCACCCCGATCCTGTGCGTCGGCGAGGAGCTGGAGGTCCGCGAGGCGGGCAACCACGTCTCCCACACCCTCGCCCAGGTCGAGGGCGGTCTGAAGGACATCCCGGCCGAGCAGGCCGAGACGGTCGTGGTCGCCTACGAGCCCGTGTGGGCCATCGGTACCGGCAAGGTCTGCGGCGCCCAGGACGCCCAGGAGGTCTGCGCCGCCATCCGCGGCAAGATCGCCGAGCTGTACTCCCAGGACGTGGCCGACAAGGTCCGCATCCAGTACGGCGGCTCCGTGAAGGCAGGCAACGTCGCCGAGATCATGGCTCAGGCCGACATCGACGGCGCCCTGGTCGGAGGTGCCTCGCTGGACGCCGACGAGTTCGTCAAGATCGTGCGCTTCCGCGACCAGTGATACCGGCTGTGAGTATGCGGTAGACGCGATCCGTCGTACCCTTGCGGGGGCGCGGCGCCGTCGCTGCGCCCCCGTCGTCATCCGAATCCGAGGAAGTTGGTCCAGCCGTGGTTTTGGGGTTCTCGATCGCCCTGATCGTCTTCAGCCTGCTGCTGATGCTGCTGGTGCTGATGCACAAGGGGAAGGGCGGCGGCCTCTCCGACATGTTCGGTGGCGGCATGCAGTCCTCCGTCGGCGGCTCCTCGGTCGCCGAGCGCAACCTCGACCGCATCACCCTCGTGATCGGTCTGCTCTGGTTCGCGTGCATCGTGGTCCTCGGCATCCTGATGAAGACGAACAGCTGATCGACGAAGCGTGCAGACGCACATTCCGTACGTAACGCCCCATGTTCGGTACGCGCAGCTGAGCGCGGCCTATCATGGGGCTTGCGTCTATGTGTGGGGGCTGTAACTCCAATCACTGGACGCGCGTTGGGCCTTACGTAGACTGAGGCGCTCGCGGCGAAGCGAAACGCCGACTCGCTTCGCGGCACCATCACGCAGGGAGTTACGACCGTGGCAAGTGGCAACGCGATCCGAGGAAGCCGGGTCGGGGCGGGGCCGATGGGCGAGGCCGAGCGCGGCGAGTCCGCGCCGCGTCTGCGCATCTCCTTCTGGTGCTCCAACGGGCACGAGACGCAGCCCAGCTTCGCCAGCGACGCGCAGGTGCCCGATACCTGGGACTGCCCGCGCTGCGGCTTCCCTGCCGGCCAGGACCGGGACAACCCGCCGGACCCGCCGCGCACCGAGCCCTACAAGACGCACCTCGCCTATGTGCGGGAGCGGCGCAGCGACGCGGACGGCGAGGCGATCCTCGCCGAGGCGCTCGCCAAACTGCGGGGCGAGATCTAGGAACTGACGACCGGCCAGGTGCCCACGGGGCGCCTGGCCGGAGCCGTGTCACCGCCGTCACCCGCGACGGCCCGTCATGTCCGGCCGTCCCCCGCGAAGGCCCTCATGTCCGGCCATCGCCCGCCACGGCGGCCCGCCGTGGCCCGCGATGGCCTGCCATGCTGGTCGCCGTCGCCAGCGGCCTTCTTCGTTCTGGCCGTCGCCGCGCTGATACCCGCGCGCCGCCCGGACGTACCTGTTGTTGCACCGCAGGACGACGCCGCAACACGTCACCCAATGCGCTGATCAACTAGGTTGGGACCGGCAGCGGGGCAGGTAGTACGCAGCAGGACAGGTGTAGGAAAGAAGGCTGAAGTCCGACATGAACGCAGACGTCCGTTCCAGGCTCCACCAGACGCCCGAGTGGACCGCACTGGCCAAGCACCGCGACGAACTCGGCGAGGTGCGGCTGCGGGAGCTGTTCGCCGCCGACCCCGGACGCGGCAGCGGGTACACCCTGCAGGTCGGTGACCTGCACATCGACTACTCCAAGCACCTGATCACCGACGAGACGCTGCGGCTGCTGCGCGAGCTGGCCGCTGCGACCGGTGTGTTCGGCCTGCGGGACGCCATGTTCCGTGGCGAGCGGATCAACACCACCGAGCAGCGGGCGGTGCTGCACACCGCGTTGCGGGC
>NZ_JBIVJP010000023.1:0-59639 GCF_044750285.1 Streptomyces sp. NPDC088812
TGACCTTGATCACCAAGGCCAGAGTCAGACGAAGATCACCAAGTGGGTCACTTTTGATCCGCCGTCAGAGGGTCAGCATTCGACCGTCGCCGAGACTCCTCGGCTGCCGGCCTGTCCGGCCGTCGCCGCTCGGTGATGAGCCATCAGAGCGAGCGTCAACCGAGCGTCGAGACGATCGGTCTCCCTTCGAGCCCGGAGAGGGAAAAGACCGCGCCGCCCCCGACACGGCCCCCCTGGAACACCAGGTCGGACGACGTTCGCGAGCGTACGGCGCGCTTCACGTCGTGCGGTTCGGGAAACAGGTCGAGCATTCCGGCGCGCTTCGACGATCCAGGAGAGTCCACAGGTCAGAAGCCCTTCTGCACAGGTTCCAAAATCGCCACGCACTCCACATGATGGGTCATCGAAAAGATATCGGCCTGAGTTCGTCGCAGAAAAGACCAGGTCAGAGCAATGCCGGTGATTCAGGGCGTTTCTGCAGGTGAGGGTGGGTGTCCCGGGTTCCGCGTGACTTTGAGTGAGTAGCTGACGCGGCTGGGAGGGCGGGGTTCATCCCGGCGTTTGGCTTCGAAGGTGTTCCTCGGTGGTTTCTTCAGTCGTTGACAGCGGCGGTCACGGCGTGGGGGCAGGAGGTCGTGGAGGAGTTCCTGGACGACTTCGAGCCGGGCGGCGCCCAGGGCCTGCGGGTTCGCTGCGGTCTGTCCGGCGGTGGTGAGCCGGGCGAGCCGCACCATCGTGGTGAAGGAGATCCGGTCGGGATCGATCTCTGCCTGTTCGGCCGCGTGGACCTTGAGCACGCACAGTGCCTGGTAGACGGTGAGCAGTGCGTAGATTTCCTGGCAGATGAGCTCGGGGGTCCTGGAGCGCAGGATGAAGCCGGCGCCCCGCAGTCGGTTCTTGAGTTCGGCGAAGCCGTTCTCGATCTCCCAGCGCTGGTGGTAGAGCTGGGCCAACTGCCGTGCGGTTGCTTGCCTGTGGTCGAGCAGGCTGGTCGCGAGGCGGAACTTCTCCACCTGCACCGGCCCGTGCCGGGGGTGGACGGTGACGGTGTAGTCGACGATGCGCACGAGGTGCCCGTCGGGCAGCCCTGTCGGGGTGCGGCCCTGGAAGCGGGCGTTGCCCAGGCGCTGGCTTTCGGCGGGGGTGGGCATGACGGACACGTACGAACCGTCGGGCAGAACCCACAGCGGCGGCAGGACAAGGTTCTTCTTGATCCGCCAGGCGAGGTGGCTCCCGGTCCCCTCGACCAGGCCCCACAGTTCATGGCCGGCGAAGTTGCGGTCGGCCAGCAGCAGTATGCCGGGCCGCAGGGAGGCGAGCAGGCGGCGGGCGAGCTTGTGCTCGCTGAACTGGGCAATCGAGTCGAAGGCGGCGTCGATGACGGCGTGGGTGCCGCACTCGACGAGGGCCATCAGTCTGACCTGTGGGTTTCCGCTCTTGTTGGTGCCGTCGCGGCCGGTGAACCCGAACTCGGTGGCGTTCTCGGGGGTGTCCGGTACGTCCAGCGCGGTGCCGTCCCAGGCGACCAGCCGCAAACCGAAGGCGAATGCTCCCGGGGTCGTGGGGGCCGCCTGGGCACCGCACCGGCGTTCGAAGAGGGCCTGGAACGGCTTGCCGCCCAGACACTGGCGGGCTCGGGTGAGGGCCGAGCTGGTGGGCAGGCGCTGAACGAGCCCGCCAGGCAGGTGCCGCAGTTTCCCGGTCAGAGCCCGCAGGACCGCCCGGTATCCCGGCGGCCCGGCGCTGTCGGAACTGCTGAACAGACACAGGGCCAGGACGAAGTAGACCACCGCGCGGGCCGGCAGAAGCCTGCGGCGGCGCTCAGTCCTTCCGGTCAACTCCAGTACTTCGTCGACTGCTTCGGGTGTGATCTCCTCGGTGAGTACGCCGAGCCGGATCCGGTCGCCGAACTGCGGCTCCGACCGCTTCCGGGGGCTTCGGGACGGCACCGGCCGGACCGCCGTGGTGACGGCTGGGGCAGCAGTGATGGCAGACTGAGCGCCCAACGGGGCTCCCTCGCAGACAGTCGGATCTTGGTCGATCTCCTGTCCTACCGGGAGCCCCGTTGCTCTGTCCCGAGATCATCCGGCACATCATCAGATCGTGGCGGACCGCCTGTGCATCCCAGGTTTCTACTCACCCAGAACAGCCGTCAACGCGCGCTCCACCTGCGCTGATGCACTAAATCACCGGCATTGCATTTCAGAGCCTCTTTGCAGCCGGTTCCAAAATAGCCACGCACTCCACATGCGACGTCATCGAAAAGACGTCAGCTGGCACCACAGCAAGCAAAACACCTGGTCAGAGGCGCGTTTCAGCTCTTCTCGTCGGCCATCCGGGAGCCGGAGCGTCAGCGAACCAACTACCCGACAGCCGTCGAGTGCAGGCAACCCGGACGTACTGACCTGTGGGAACTGTTCATCACCGGCTCGGCTCGTCCGCCCGAGACCCACACATCCGGTCACGCTGCCGCAATGACGGATGCGATGCTGCGGTGCCGGACGACGCCGTGCGCGAAATCGGGTACGCGTGACGTGCCCTCCCGCAGGTCCTCCAGGAACTGCCGGTAGGCGTGGGCAACTGCGTAGGCCGACGCGTCGGCTCGGGAGTCCAGTCGCGGGACGCGAACATACGATTCCGGCACCGTCATGGGGGCGAGCGCGGTGGACGTTCCGCGACCGCCCTCCAGGGTGAGCGGACTGAGCTGCGGGTGGCCGATCGGGGCGGTGAGGACGAGGTCGCCCTCGGTGCCGTTGATCTCCCAGCGAAAGTTGGTTCCTCGGGACATGCCTCCGCGGTAGTGGAAGGTGGCCACCGCTCCGCCCGGCAGCCGCCCCGAGGCCACCACCTGGTCCGCGGCGGTCATCGGCACGGGCCGTCCGCTCTCGGTGTCCACGGCCGACGTACGCCGCGACACCAGTTGGATCCGCAGTTCCTCGGGCTCTCCCAGGACCGACGCGAGTCCGTCGAGAGCGTGACTGAAGGGAATCGTCAGCAGTGTCGCGCCGTTCGCGGCGTCGAGCACATAGTGATCGCCGGGGCCAACGGTGGCACCCCAAGCGCCACCGGAGCCGACCACCGTCGTGGACAGCACCTCCCCCACATAGCCGTCGGCCACGAGATGCCGTGCGTAGGCGAGCACCGGGTGCGACCGCGCCTGGAGCCCGACGACGGTCGGCACGGCGCGACCGCGCGCCGACTGCGCCATGTCCTCGGCCTCCGCGAGCCCGTTGCCCAGCGGCCACTCGCACAGCACGCTCTTGCCGACGCTCAGCGCCGTCTGCACCAGTTCCCGGTGGTGCGGCACCTTCACCGCCACGACCACCAGGTCCACCTCGTCGCAGGCCACCAGTTCGGCAGCCGTCCCGAAGGCACTGGACACACCATGCTTCTGTCCGGAGCGCTCCGCCGATTGTTTCGAACTCGCACTCAGGGCCCTCAGCTCATAACCCGGGACGGCGCGCAGAGCAGGCAGGTGAGAGCGCCCGGCCCAGCTACCGTGCGCCCCAAGTCCTATGATCCCTACTCCGATCGGCTTCCCGGACCGGGCCAGCTCGGCAAGCAGTGACTCAGATGTGTTCATGATGCGTCACCTGTTTCTTTGTGTGAAGGGCACGGGCGTCACTCGCAGTGGCCATGGAGCAGATACGGAAGTGACCCTTCACGCGCCCGGTTCATGAGAGGCGGGGTCGCGTGTCGAGCAGGCGCCCGTGTGGGAGATGCACGCCCGGTGGGTGCGGAGGTCAGCGGATGACGCCGTGGACGGACGTGCAGGACACGGTGCGTTGTGGGTGTCGCGGAACTTCCGGTTCGGGTCACCGAACACGCTGACGGAGACCGTGTCGCCGGAAGGCCCGAAGCCTGAAGCCGGCCTGGCCGTCGGCGGTCAGTTCCACGTGCGTGCAGATGACTTCGGACCGCGCTCGCTGTCCAGCAAAGCCATGAGGGTTGCGGCGTAACGAGTCCCGGCCACCGCACCGGCCGGGACGGCCTCGTCCATCCTGCCGAGGTCAGCCTCGGTCAGGGTGACGTCGATCGCCGTCAGAGCCTCCTCGATGCGGTGCGGTCGGCGGGCGCCCAGGACGGCCACGATGGTGCCGCGCCCGCGGCCCCGGGCGATGACCCAGGCGGTGGCGAGCTGCGCGACGCTGATGCCGTGTGCGTCGGCGAACGGTCGCAGCCGGTCGACCAGGGTGAGGTTCGCGGCGAGGTTGTCGGGGTGGAAGCGGGGCAGCCAGTGGGCGCGTGGGTCACCTCCGGCAGGTTGTCGGTAGGTGCCGGTGAGCAGACCGTGTGCGAGGACCCCGTAAGCGGTGACGCCGATCCCCAGATCGCGGCAGGTGTCCAGGATGCCGTTGGTCTCGGGGTCACGGCTGAACAGGGAGTATTCGATCTGTACGTCGCAGATCGGGTGCACGGCGTGGGCACGGCGGATGGTCTCCGGCCCTACCTCGGAGAGCCCGATGTGGCGTACGTATCCGGCCTGGACCAGTTCGGAGACGGCACCGATCGTGTCCTCGATCGGAGTGTCGGGGGCGAGCCGGGAAGGGCGGTAGATGTCGATGTGGTCGGTGCCGAGGCGGCGCAGCGAGTAGGCGAGCGCGTTCTTCACATGGGCGGGACGGCCCTCGATGCCGACGAAGTTTCCGTCGGGGCCGCGCAGACCGCCGAACTTGACGCTCAGGAGCGCCTTTTCGCGATCGCCGTCGCGGAGGGCGCGACGGATGAGGTCCTCGTTGTGACCCATGCCGTAGAAGTCGGCGGTGTCGAGGAGGGTCACGCCGGCCGCGAGGGCCGCGTGGATCGTGGCGATGGCATCGGCCTCGTCAGCGGGCGCGGTGTGGTCGGACATACCGGCGCAGCCCAATGCGAGAGGGGCGACTTGCGGGCCGCCGGTTCCAAGGGTCCGGGTTCGCATGAATCCTTCTGCGGGATGGAGTGATGAGCACGGCCGTCAGGGGCCGACGAAGCGGCAGACACCTGCTAGCGTTGACATCTCAACACTAGAAAAGGTGAGTTGATATGTCAACACGGGACGTCGGGACTCCCGAGCCGGACGACGCACTGACCGAGGCCGCACTGGATCCCGTCGCCCTCTGGTCTGCCTTCAAGCGCGCCCACGAGATCGTCCGAACCCGTGTGATCGCGGACGCCGCCGAGGCGGCGGGCCTCTCCGAGCCGGACCTGACGATCCTCGCCGCCCTGAACAAGGGCGGGGGGTCCCTGCGCCAGAGCGAGCTCGCCGCATCGCTCGGCTGGGACCGCACCCGCGTCTCCCACCAGCTCACCCGCATGAGCAAGCGTCAACTCGTCATCCGCGAACGCGCCGGCGGTGTCATCGTCACCCTCACCGACACCGGACGCCAGGCCATCACCGCCGTGCACCCCGGCCTCGACGCCGCGGTACGCCGCCACTTCACCGACAAGCTCTCCGCGCAGGAGATCGAAACACTGAACTCTGTTCTCCACCGGCTGTAGCCGCCGGACCACGAAGGCGACAAACCGCACGGGCACGATCACCGGCCCCCGGCCAGATGGTCCTGCCTCCTCTGCTCGACCTGATACACGTCAGCGGGTACGCGCAGGACGCGGCCCACTGCTTCCATGAGCCCAGCGCCCTTCAACCACCGGAAGTCCGGGTCGTCGCCGACCACGTGACCGATCCACTGCCGCGCCGGCCGGGCCGCCACGGGCACGACCACCCGACCGACCCTGAGAGCTCGTCCCGCCGGTCAGAGGACCCGACTCACCAGGTCGCCCCCTTCTGGGCCGCCTCCCGTTCCGCCAGGAAGCCACTGCACCCCGGACGTACCATCGGCGCCTCACCTGCACTGGAGGGATGCGCCACGAACACGATGCCCTCGGCCGCCTCACCCCTCCACCAGAGGACCCGGTTCTCCCGCGAACCCGACACATGACGCTAGGAGTGGGACGCCGAGGACCGCCTGACCGCTGCCACCACTCCTTACGGCGCCCGTCGGCGTTGTCGCTACATTCTCTGGGCCATCACGGCGTCGCAGGACATACCTCATCTCGCGGCGCTCACCTGGGCCACCGCGGCCTGACTCCTGCCCGAACGGAACGCATCCCCACGTTCGGATGCCCGGCGCGCCTACGGCGAAGGGAGCGGGCCGCTCCATGAGCCCATCGGGGCCGACGGTGCACAACACCCATACGCCCCGTTCAGAACGAGCGTCAACTGAGCGTCGAGGCGCTCGGCCTCTCTTCGTACGAGCGAGGGAAGACCGCACCGCCATCCCGGCACGCCCCTCCTGGAACGCCAGGTCAGACGGTGCGCCCCGCATACTACGCGCTTCACGTCATACGCTCCGGGAAACAGGTCAGCGCTCCTGCCGGAAACCTGAGAACCAAGGAAGAACAGCAGCTCAGACGCCCTTCTCGGCAGACTCAAGAATAGCCACGCACTCCACGTGCGCCGTCATCGGAAACAGATCGAACGCCCGCAGCGTCCGCACCCGGTACCCCCCGTCCCGGAAGTACCCCAGGTCCCGCGCCAGGGCCGCCGGGTCGCACGCCACGTACGCGATCCGCCGTGCCCCGAGCGAGGTCAGGTGGTCCACCGTCGCCCGTCCGGCGCCCGCGCGGGGCGGGTCCAGGACGATGAGGTCGACCTCGGTGATCCCGGTGCGCGGCAGGACGCTCTCGACCTTGCCCTGCTCGATCCGGACCCGGTCGAAGTCGGCGAGGTTGTGGCGGGCGTCCTCGACGGCGCGCTTGCCGGACTCGATGCCGAGCACCGCGCCCTTCTCGCCGAGCCGGTCGGCGAGGGCGCCCGCGAAGAGGCCCACGCCGCAGTACAGGTCGAGGGCCGTATCGCCCTTGCGGGGCAGCAGGCCCTGCATGACGGCGGTCACCAGGGTGTCCGCCGCCTTCGGGTGGACCTGCCAGAAGCCGCCGCTGCCGACCCGGTGGGTACGGCCGTCGGCGCGCTCCCGGACGAAGGGGCGGCCGTGGACGCGGTGGACGCCGCCGTCCTTCTCGCCGACCCGCATCACCGACACCGGCCGGTCCAGCTCCACGATCGGCAGGCGTGCGCCCGGCCGCGGAGTGAGGATCACCTGACGGTCCTGCGAGCCCGTCGCCGCGATGGCCTCGATCGAGGCCATGCCGCTCCAGTCGCGTTTCTCCACACCCAGCTCGCTGACGCCCTCCGCGGCGATCATGCAGTGGTCGATCGGCTCGACCTCGTGCGAGCGGTGCCGGCGCAGTCCCGCCCGGCCCGTGTCGGCGTCCACCGCGTACTGCACGCGCGTGCGCCACTGCGGCACCTGGCCCGCCGGCAGCTTGTCGCCCTCGGCCGGCATCACCGTGCCGTCCCAGCCGGCCTCCTCGGGCGTGAGGCCCGCGAGCCGCTGGAGCTGCTCGGCGATCACCTCGCCCTTCATCCGCCGCTGGGCGCCGGGCTTGGCGTGCTGCCAGTCGCAGCCGCCGCAGCGGCCGGGGCCGGAGAAGGGGCAGGGGGCCTCGACCCGGTCCTTGGAGGCCTCCAGGATCTCCACCGCGTCCGCGCGCAGGAAACGGGCGCCCTGCTCGCCCTCGGTCACCCGGGCCACGACCCGCTCGCCCGGCAGCGTGTGCCGGACGAACAGCACCTGCCCCGAGTCGGTACGGGCGATGCAGTGGCCGCCGTGGGCGACGGGGCCGATCTCGACCTCGTACTCCTCGCCCACCAGCGAGCCCACCAGCGAGCCCTCCGGGGCGCCCGCCGGGGAGCCCGCCTGCGACTTCTTCGGTTCTGCCTGCATGGCGGGGTGACTCCACAACGTCGAACGAGGAACGGCCGGACAACAGCCCACCAGTCTACGTGGCTGTCGTCCGGCCGTTCACCATGAGCCGCCCCGCACGGGGATCGGCCCGGTCAGCTCGTGGGGCCCGTCCCCGGCGAACCCGAGCCCGGCGAACCCGGCCCCGGGGCGCTCGAACCCGACGGCTCCTTCGCCTGCCCCTCGACCACGGGGCCGCGCCGGACCGAGCCCGGTGCGCTCCAGTCCTGCCGCTTGCGGGCCCGGTTCTTCGCCGCTTCGGAGGACTGGAGCTGGTAGGGCACCGACGTCACCATCACGCCCGGCGTGAACAGCAGCCGGCCCTTCAGCCGCAGCGCGCTCTGGTTGTGCAGCAGGTGCTCGTACCAGTGGCCGACCACGTACTCGGGGATGATCACGGACACCGCGTCGCGCGGCGACTCCCGGCGCAGGCTCTTGACGTACTCGATGACCGGTCGCGTGACCTCCCGGTAGGGCGAGTCCAGGACCTTCAGCGGCACCTCGATACCGCGCCGCTCCCACTCCTCGCGCAGCGTCTTCGTCTCCGCCGGGTCGACGTTGACGGTGAGTGCCTCCAGGGTGTCGGAGCGCATCAGCTTCGCGTAGGCGAGGGCGCGCAGCGTCGGCCGGTGGATCTTGGAGATCAGCAGCACCGAGTGGACGCGCGAGGGGCGGACGCTGTCGTCGCTGGGGCCCTCGGGGGCGGCGATCTCGGCGGCCACGCCGTCGTAGTGGCGGCGGATCGCGGTCATCGTGCCGTAGAAGATCACCATGCCGAGCAGGGCGACCCAGGCGCCGTGGGTGAACTTGGTGACGAGGACGACGATCAGGACCAGGCCGGTGAAGAAGGCGCCGAAGGTGTTGATCGCCCGCGAGCGGATCATGTGGCGGCGCTTGGCCGGGTCGGTCTCGGTCGCCAGGTGGCGGTTCCAGTGGCGGACCATGCCGGTCTGGCTGAGCGTGAAGGACACGAACACGCCGACGATGTACAGCTGGATCAGACGGGTGGAGTCGGCGCCGTACAGGACGATCAGCAGGGTCGCCGCGCCGGCCAGGAGCACGATGCCGTTGGAGAAGGCCAGGCGGTCGCCGCGGGTGTGCAGCTGGCGCGGGAGGTAGCGGTCCTGGGCGAGGATGGAGCCGAGCACCGGGAACCCGTTGTAGGCAGTGTTGGCCGCCAGGAAGAGCACCAGGGCGGTGGCCGCGGCGAGGATCACGAAGAAGAAGCTGGTCTTGCCGAAGACGGCCTCGGCGACCTGGGTGATCACCGGGTTCTGGACGTAGTCGGAGCCTACGGCCACGCCGTTCTTCATCAGGTCGGCGGCCGGGTTCTCGGCCATGCGGACGTCGGTGACCAGGGCCAGGACGATGATGCCGCAGAACATCGTGACGGCCAGCAGGCCCATGAGGGCGAGCGTGGTGGCCGCGTTCTTCGACTTGGGCTTGCGGAAGGCCGGCACGCCGTTGGAGATGGCCTCCACGCCGGTGAGCGCGGCACAGCCGGAGGAGAAGGCCCGCAGCAGCAGGAAGAGCAGGGCGAACCCGGCGAGCCCCTGGTGCTCGGGCTTGATCGTGTACTCGGCCGTGGGCGCCTGCATCGTGTCACCGAGCACCAGCCCCCGGAAGGCACCCCACGCGATCATGATGAAGACGCCCGCGACGAACACGTACGTCGGGATCGCGAAGAGCTTCCCGGACTCCTTGACGCCCCGCAGGTTCATCAGCGTCAGCAGCACGACGACGGCGGCCGCGCAGGCCACCTTGTGCTCGACGACGAAGGGCACCGCGGAGCCGAGGTTCTCGATGCCGGAGGCGATGGAGACGGCGACGGTCAGGACGTAGTCGACAAGCAGCGCGCTGGCGACGGTGAGGCCGGCCTTGGCGCCGAGGTTGGTGGTGGCCACCTCGTAGTCACCGCCGCCGCTGGGGTAGGCGTGCACGTTCTGCCGGTAGGAGGCGACGACGGTGAACATCAGGACGACGACCGCGACCGCGATCCACGGGCTGAAGTGGTAGGCCGACACACCCGCGATGGACAGGACCAGCAACACCTCCCCGGGCGCGTAGGCCACGGAGGAGAGGGGGTCGGAGGCGAAGACGGGTAGGGCGACGCGCTTCGGCAGGAGCGTTTCTCCGAGCCGATCACTGCGCAGTGCGCGCCCGATCAGAATCCGCTTGGGCACGTCGGTCAGTTTGGACACAACAGTGGATCGTATGCCTTCGAACACCGGGCCGCCCACCCTCCCCCGGGGTCGGGCGGGTGATGCCGTGCCGCGTCTGCCTCACGGGTGAAATCAGCCACGGCGCGGCTACGGAGTGTGCACCCGGAGCGATCGCCATGCCTATATGACAATCCCCCGCCCGCTCCCGTCCCTGGGAGGTTCCATGCACACCACCGCGGAGCTGATCGGTGCCGCAGGCACCCTTGTCGGCCTCGGCATTCTCACCGCCCTCAGCCTGTGGAGCATCAGCCGTCGCTGAGGCCGCCGACCCTGCACGGGGGTGCCGTCCACCGACCGCACGTGTGTAGCTTGGTCGGCGGTCTGAGACCCTGTTACAGCCAAGTCAGCAACACTTGACCTCGGAAGGACGGTCGTGCACATCGTCATCATGGGCTGCGGCAGAGTGGGTTCCGCTCTCGCCCAGACCCTGGAGCAGCAGGGGCACACGGTCGCCGTCATCGACCAGGACCCCACCGCCTTCCGACGTCTTGGCTCCTCGTTCGGCGGCCGCCGGGTCACCGGGGTTGGCTTCGACCAGGACACCCTGCGCGAGGCCGGCATCGAGGAGGCCGGCGCGTTCGCCGCCGTCTCCAGCGGCGACAACTCCAACATCATCGCCGCCCGGGTGGCCCGCGAGATGTTCGGCATCGAGAACGTCGCGGCCCGCATCTACGACCCCCGCCGCGCCGAGGTCTACCAGCGCCTCGGCATCCCGACGGTGGCCACGGTCCGCTGGACGGCCGACCAGATGCTGCGCCGTCTGCTCCCCTCGGGCGCCGAGCCGCTGTGGACCGACCCGACCGGAGGGGTCCAGCTCGCCGAGGTGCACGCCTCCGCCGCCTGGGTCGGCCACAAGATCAGCAAGCTTCAGGAAGAGACGGGCGTCCGTGTGGCGTTCCTCACCCGCCTCGGTGAGGCGGTCCTGCCGACCTCGCAGACGGTGCTGCAGGAGGGTGACCTGGTGCACGTGATGATGCGCACCGACGAGGTGGAAAAAGTGGAGGCGTCGTTCGCCGAGGGTCCGACGGAGGGCGGTCACTGATGAGGGTCGCCATTGCCGGGGCCGGTGCCGTGGGCCGCTCGATCGCGGGCGAGCTGCTGGAGAACGGCCACGAGGTCCTGCTCGTCGACAAGGCGCCGACCGCCATCTCGGTCGAGCGCGTCCCGCAGGCGGAGTGGCTGCTGGCCGACGCCTGCGAGATCACGTCCCTGGACGAGGCGGCGCTCCAGCGCTGCAACGTCGTGATCGCCGCGACGGGCGACGACAAGGTCAACCTGGTCGTCTCCCTGCTGGCGAAGACGGAGTACGGCGTTCCGCGCGTCGTCGCCCGGGTCAACAACCCGAAGAACGAGTGGCTGTTCAACGAGGCCTGGGGCGTGGACGTCGCCGTCTCCACCCCGCGTCTGATGTCGGCCCTGGTCGAGGAGGCGGTGAGCGTCGGTGACCTGGTCCGTCTGCTCCGCTTCAGCCACGGCGACGCCAACCTCGTCGAGCTGACCCTGCCCGAGGAGTCGGCGCTGGCCGGCACCCAGGTCGGCGATGTCGAGTGGCCCGAGGACACCTCCCTGGTCACCATCATCCGCGGCACGCGCGTCCTGACCCCGTCCCGGGAGGACTCGCTGGAGCCCGGCGACGAGCTGCTGTTCGTGGCCGCGCCGGCGCGGGAGGAGCAGTTGGAGGACCTGTTGTCGGTGCGGCGGCAGGAGACCGGCGACTGATCCCTCGGGGACACGACCGATCCCTCGGGATACGACCGATTCCCCGGGGATACGACGACGAGGGCGCCCCCGGTCTCCGGGGGCGCCCTCTCGCTTGCCTCGGGCGGGACGGGGGGCCGGGCGCCGGGACCTACATCCCCCGGCGGTGACGCCCGCTCTCGGTCTCGCCCCGCTCCGCCGCCGCCGTCGCCTTGCGCTCCTCCTCCGCCTTCTCGGCGGCCTCCATCTCCGCGAACACGTCGATCGGCGCCGGGGCCTTCGCCAGGAACACCCACGTCAGCCACACGGCCAGCAGGAACGGCGGGATCTTCAGCGCGATCAGCACCCACCCGAACTGGGTCGTGTCGGCCCACCAGTACAGCGGGAAGAGGATGGCGCACTTGCCGAGCAGGATCAGACCCCAGGCGTAGCTGGCCTTGGCGTACGCCTTCTTGCGGCCCGGGTTGCGGGTGCGCCAGGAGAGGTTCTCCTTGAAGACCGGCCCGAGGATCAGCCCGAGGAGCGGCACCCCGCACAGGGTCGTCACGAGGTACGCCAGCGACAGTCCCAGCGTGTAGAGCATGCCGGGCAGGTAGAAGTCCTTGGCGTTGCCGGTCATCATCGCGAAGACGACACCGAAGGCGACACCGAAGACACCGCTGAAGGCGTGCTTCACGGTGTCCTTCATGGCGAGACGGACCACGACCAGGACCAGCGACACCGCGAGCGCGGCGATCGCCGACATGTGCAGGTCCTTGTTGACCGTGTAGATCGTGACGAAGAGCAGGCCGGGCAGCACCGTCTCGACCATGCCCCGCACCCCGCCGAACGCCTCGAACAGCGCGGCCTCCGTCACCGTGCGGGCGTCGTCCTGCTGAGTGTCTTCGGTCGGCTTGTCGAGCGACGTCACCGGCTACTCCCTACCGAGGGGTCTCAGTTCGTACTTGGGGTTGAACAGCACCCGGCGGCCCCGGCTCATGGAGATCCGGCCCGATGCGATGAGGCGGCGCCCCGGCTCTATCCCGACTATGGAACGCCGGCCCAGCCACACCACGTCCAGTGCGGCCGTGCCGTCGAAGAGCTCGGCCTCCAGGGCCGGGACTCCGGCGCGCGGCCGCAGGGTGACCGTGCGCAAGGTACCAGTAACCGTCACGATCTGCCGGTCCTGGCAGTCTCCGATCCGGATACAGCCGGCGGTGTCCGCGTCCTCCCGCAGCTCCTCGGACTCCAGGTCCTCCTGCGACGAGGAGAGCCGGTCGAGCATGCGCCGGAACCGGCCTGCCGGCTTTTCGGAACGAGGAACAGCACTCATACCAGAAGCGTACCGGGGCGCACTGTCACGACCGTACCCGCCTTCCGGGCCGCCGGACGGCTCGGTTCACACGGTGCTGTCCCCGGGCATCAGCGTCTCCTGGGCAGCGGAAAGGGCCGCACCCCACAGTCGGGTGCGGCCCTTTCCGGAGAACCTGGCGGCCGGCACGCCCGGCGGACCGGGCGGCGGTACGCCTAGCGGACCTCGGTGATCTCCGGTCCGCGCTGGAGCTGGCCCATGCCGCCGGAGAAACGAGAGCCGGCCTCCTCCTGCTGGACGCCCTCCGGAACCATCTGGGCGTCGTTCGGGAGCTTGAGGACAATGGGGTCGCGGGGGGCCATCGGGCCATCGCCGCGGACCACGACCGTGTCCCGGAAGATCTGCTCGAGCAGGCCGGCCGCCTGCGGCTGCACCGCGCCCTGGCCCGAGATCACACCGCGCAGGAACCAGCGGGGGCCGTCCACGCCGACGAACCGCACGACGTGGAAGCCGCCGGTGCCGTCCGGCAGCTGCACCGGCACCTGGGCCCGCAGCTCCCATCCCAGCGGGCC
The DNA here is from genome assembly GCF_044750285.1 of Streptomyces sp. NPDC088812. Lineage (NCBI taxonomy): Bacteria > Bacillati > Actinomycetota > Actinomycetes > Kitasatosporales > Streptomycetaceae > Streptomyces > Streptomyces sp. NPDC088812. The sequence continues at coordinate 13,568 of NZ_JBIVJP010000023.1, forward strand.
CTCGACCTCGTCGACGATGCCGCCCTGCTGGGTGATGCCGGAGCCGATCTCCTCGCGCACCTCGCCCCAGATGCCCTCGCGCTTGGGCGCGGCGAAGGCCTGGAGCTGGATGGCGCTGTCGCGCAGCACGACGGTGGCCGCGACGATCGCGTCGCCCGCGACCTCGACCCTCAGCTCCATGCCGTCGACACCGGGCACGAAGAGCCCGCCCAGGTCCACCCGGCCCTCGGCGGGGTCACGCACCTCCGAGCTGTCCCAGGGCCCGTCGGGACGGGGCTCCGGCTCCAGCCGGACGCGCTCGCGTTCGCCCTCGCCCTCTACTTCGTCCGCCTCAGTGTCGACACTGTCGACGACCTGCTCGGCCTCGCCGGCCGCGTCCTCGGCGGCACCCTTCTTCTTGCGACGTCCGAACACGTCACTGTCCTTCCCGGTCGGATACGACCGAAGCGTATCGATTCCCACCCGTCGCGCCGCCCACGGCGGCCTGACCGCTTGTGCCGCTCCCGCCGTCCACCGCGGAGTGGCCACCGGTGGACCCGAAGCCCCCCTCGGCCCGCACCGAGTCGGGAAGTTCCGCGACCTCCTGGAAGCGGACCCTCTCGACCTGCTGGACGACCAGTTGCGCAATCCGGTCGAAGCGCTCGAACCGCACGGACTCGCGCGGGTCGAGATTCACCACGATCACCTTGATCTCCCCACGGTACCCGGCATCAACCGTCCCCGGGGCATTCACGAGGGCGACGCCGCACCGGGCGGCGAGCCCCGAACGAGGGTGCACGAAGGCCGCGTACCCCTCGGGGAGCGCGATGGACACTCCCGTGGGCAGGACCGCCCGTTCCCCGGGCGCCAGCTCCCGGCTCTCGGTGGTCCGCAGATCGGCCCCCGCGTCCCCGGGGTGCGCGTACGCCGGAAGCGGGACGTCGGGGTCGACGCGCCGGATCTGCACGGTCAGGGGAGGCCGGCTCACGGGTTCACCTCGAAGGCGCGGGCGCGCCGGACCTGGTCCGGGTCGCTCATGGCGGCCTGGATCTCCTCCTCGCGGCCGTGGTGGACGAAGTGCTCCACCTTGACCTCGACGAAGAGCGCGTCGGCACGGACGGCGACGGGCCCGTCGGGGCCGCCGATCCGCCCGGTCGCGGTCGAGTAGATCTTCCGCCCGGCCACCGCCGTCACCTCGGCCTCCAGGTGCAGTGTCGTGCCGACGGGTACGGGTCGCAGGAAGTCGGTCTCGAGCCGTCCCGTCACGGCGATCGTCCGCAGCAGCCAGTTCAGTGCGCCGAGCGTCTCGTCGAGCGCGCTGGCCAGGACACCGCCGTGGGCGAGACCGGGCGCGCCCTGGTGTGCGGGGCGCACGGTGAACTCGGCGGTGACGGCGACTCCCTCGCCCGCCCGCGCCTCCAGGTGCAGCCCGTGCGACTGCGCGCCGCCACAACCGAAACACTGTTCGTAGTGGGCACCGAGAAGCTCGCCGGGCGCGGGGGCATCGGGGTGCCGAACCGGTTTCACGGCGTCGGCCGGAGGCTGAAGAGCTGCGGAAGTACCACTCACAGCCGCAGACCTTACCCGCGCGTCGGCCGATACCGGTCACCGTGCCAAGCTTGGCTCCATGCAGCTCTCCGCCACCCCCTACGAAGAACGTCTCACCGCCCCCCGCTCGTGGTGGCTCGTCTCGTTCCTCGTGGGCGTCTCCTTCGCCCTGATCCTGCTGCCGTTCGGCACCCTGCCCCTGCTCGGCGGCCTGGTGGGCGGCACCGCCTTCGCGGCGGTCGTGGCCAGTTCCTACGGCTCCGTCCGCATCCGGGTCGTCGGGGACTCCCTGATCGCGGGCGACGCGAAGGTGCCCGTCACGGCGCTGGGTGAGGCGGAGGTGCTGGACCGCGAGGAGGCGCGCGCCTGGCGCACGTACAAGGCCGACACCCGGGCCTTCCTGCTGCTGCGCGCCTACATCCCGACCGCGCTGCGCGTGCAGGTCACCGACCCGGACGACCCGACCCCCTACCTGTACCTGTCGACGCGCGAGCCGGAACGCCTGGCCGAGGCCCTGCGTACGGCCCGGGAGACGGCGGCGTAGCCCCACCGGCAGGCCGCCGCACACGACCGGCAAGGCCCCCTGCCGGCGCCCTGGTGCGCGGCGTACGGCACCGGGGCGTGCGGCGCCGCGAGGAGGCAACGGCGCGGGGACTTCCGGTGCCCCGCCGCACGCGCTGCACGGCGTACGGCGCCGGGCGTGTGGGCGGCACGGAGAGAAGAGGGCGGCGCAGGGGCACCCGGAGGGCCGTCACGCGCGGTCAGCGCGGCGTACGGCGCCGGGGGCGGCGGGGCCGGGCAAGTGGGCCAGGGCACTGCGGGCAGCGCGGCGGACGGCGCTCGGGGCGCCGGGGCAGGGCAGCCGCGGGCAGCCCACAACAGGCACAACAGGCGGCGCCAGAGTCGGCGGGCAGCGGACGGTGCCGCGGACGGCGGACGGTACCGCGGACGGCGGCAAAGGCACTCGCAGCTGTCGCCCACACCGCGCGGAACGCCTCACCCGCACCGCACGAGATGTGCTCAGTCCTCCGACGGTCCGGGGGTCTCGTCGCCGATGGGCAGCGGGTTCTCCGGCTTCTCCAGGGGCGGGAGGGCGGGCAGCGCGTCCCACGGCACCTGGATCTTGCGCAGGTCGGTCCGGACCTTGGCGGCGAGCTTCTTGGTGTCGCGCCGGTTCATGAGCGCGCCGACCGCGGCGCCCACCAGGAACGGCATCAGATTCGGCAGGTCGCGCACCATGCGCTTCATGATCTGCTGGCGCAGTTCGCGCTTCATCTGGCCGCCCAGCGCCCCGTTGAAGGAGGCGGGCTTCAGCACGTCGACGCCGCGTTCGCCGGACCACGAGCGCAGGTACGCGGTGCTGCGGTCCTTGAGGTTCCCCGGCGGGCGGACGCCGTACACCTCGTGCAGTTCGGCGATCAGCTTCAGCTCGATCGCCGCGACGCCGGTGATCTCCGCGGCGATCTCGGTCGGCATCGCGAGCGGTACGGGCATCATCGCCGCCGCGCCGATACCCGCTCCGACAGTGGACGTGGCGTGCGCGGCGCCCGCCACCAGCTTGTCGGCGAGCTGCTCGGGCCCGAGGCCGGGGAACTGCCTGCGGAGCGTCCGGAGATCCCGTACGGGGACCCGCGGGGCCAGTTCGATGACACGGTCGGTGAGATGGGCCAAGCCCGCCCTGGCCCGGCCGCCGCCCTTGCGGACGCCTTCTCTGGCCAGGTCCACGGCCTTGTCCCGGACCACCGCAGCCCGTCGCCGGGCGACGGGCGCGGCGCCCGGTGCCGGGAGGCCACCCCGGTCACCCGTAGCTTCGAGCGAGGCCGATCCCGCCGGGACCACTCCCTGGCCGGATGAGCCTCGCTCGTCGTCACGCACGCCGTGAGGGCCGTCGGACGGCCCCTTGTCCGCTCCCGGAAAGGGGAAGCGGCGCTTCCGAGGAGGGGTCGAGCCAGTCACGGCCGACCCGCCCTCAGTCGCAGTCGCGGCAGATCGGCTGGCCGTTCTTCTCGCGGGCCAGCTGGCTGCGGTGATGCACGAGGAAGCAGCTCATGCAGGTGAACTCGTCCTGCTGCTTCGGCAGCACACGGACGGCCAGTTCCTCGTTGGAGAGGTCTGCGCCGGGCAGCTCCAGCCCCTCGGCGGCCTCGAACTCGTCAACATCGACGGCGGAGGCGGACTTGTCGTTCCGCCGGGCCTTCAGTTCTTCAAGGCTGTCGGAATCGACATCGTCATCGGTCTTGCGTGGGGTGTCGTAATCGGTTGCCATTTCGCCTCTCCCCCTCTGGGTGTCTGCGGTGTCTCCAGCGCACGTAACGCGTGAGAGGCCGGACTTGTGCCCGCCTCGAGGCGGAGATTTTGCCTCACATCAAGGTCTGTTACTCAATCGACACCCAACCGGACTCCTCTTGAGTGATCGGGTTGGATGGCGATGGGGACCGTACACGGTCCGAATGTCGCACTTCAAAGGGGCCTCACCGTGTACTTCCCGTGATCAGGACCCCCGAAAACCCGGAGTTTCCGGGCTTTCCGGCCACCTCCATGATCACTCTGAGTAGATGGCCGGAAAATCGCCCTTGTGATCGATCACACACGAGGGAGCTGGATCACAGCCCCGAAAATTCCGCGCAAAGCGAACATCCCCGCGTGTGTCGGCGACATGATCTCAGAGAGGAAGGGTGACCCGCATCACGAGCCCTCCCCCCTCACGCGGCTGGGCCGTGATGTGACCGCCGTGCGCCCGCGCCACGGACCGGACGATGGACAGGCCGAGGCCGACTCCCTTGTCGCTTCCCGTGCGCTCCGTGCGCAGCCGCCGGAACGGCTCGAAGATGTTGTCTATCTCGTACGCCGGCACGACCGGTCCCGTGTTCGACACGACGAGCACCGCCTGCCCGTGCCGGACCTCGGTGCTCACCTCGACCCAGCCGTCCTCGGGGACGTTGTAGCGCACGGCGTTCTGCAGCAGGTTCAGGGCGATCCGCTCCAGCAGCACGCCGTTGCCCTGCACGATCGCCGTCTCCCGGGTGCCGCGGACCTCCACGCCCTTGGCCTCGGCCTCGCCGTGCACCTGGTCGATGGCCTGCCCGGCGACCTCGGCGAGGTCGACCGGTTTGCGCTCGACGATCTGGTTGTCGCTGCGGGCGAGCAGCAGCAGGCCCTCCACGAGCTGCTCGCTGCGCTCGTTGGTGGCCAGGAGCGTCTTGCCGAGCTGCTGGAGCTCCACGGGCGCGTTCGGGTCGGACAGGTGCACCTCGAGGAGCGTGCGGTTGATCGCGAGCGGGGTCCTGAGCTCGTGCGAGGCGTTGCCCACGAAGCGCTGCTGGGCGGTGAAGGCGCGCTGCAGTCGCTCCAGCATGTCGTCGAAGGTGTCGGCCAGCTCCTTGAGCTCGTCGTCCGGTCCGTCCAGCTCGATACGGCGGGACAGGTCCGAGCCTGCTACCGCGCGGGCGGTGCGCAGGATCCGGCCGAGCGGGCTCAGGACGCGGCCGGCCATCGCGTAGCCGAAGGCGAAGGCGATGACGGCCAGACCGAGCAGGGCGAGGAGGGAGCGGCTGAGGAGGTCGTCCAGGGCGTGCTGGCGCTGCTCGTTGACGCAGTCGTTCAGCGCCTGGTTGAGCTCGGACGCGGGCAGCTCGGCGCTGCGCACCTTGCAGACGTCACTCGTCACCCCGCCGGAGACGATCTTGAAGGGCAGGTCGCTGCCCACGTTCAGCGCGTGCGCGGCGAGCAGGTAGATGATCGACAGCAGCAGGATGCCCGCGATCAGGAACATCCCGCCGTACAGCAGTGTCAGCCGTATCCGGATGGTCGGGCGCAGCCACGGAAAGGGGGCTTGGGGCCTCCTGGGGTCCCAGGTGGGCTTCGGAGGCGCCTGGGGAGGCGCCGGGGTGGCGGCCACGGGATCAGATCCGGTAGCCGGAGCCGGGGACGGTGACGATCACCGGGGGTTCGCCGAGCTTGCGGCGCAGGGTCATGACGGTCACGCGCACGACGTTGGTGAACGGGTCGGTGTTCTCGTCCCAGGCCTTCTCCAGCAGCTGCTCCGCGGAGACGACGGCGCCCTCGCTGCGCATCAGCACCTCCAGGACGGCGAACTCCTTGGGGGCGAGCTGGACCTCCTTGCCGTCGCGGAAGACCTCGCGGCGGTTGGGGTCGAGCTTGATGCCGGCGCGCTCCAGGACGGGCGGCAGGGGCACGCTGGTGCGCCGGCCGAGGGCGCGCACGCGGGCGATGAGCTCGCTGAAGGCGAAGGGCTTGGGGAGGTAGTCGTCGGCGCCGATCTCCAGCCCCTCGACCCGGTCGCTGACGTCGCCGGACGCGGTGAGCATCAGCACGCGCGTGGGCATGCCGAGTTCGACGATCTTGCGGCAGACGTCGTCGCCGTGCACGAGCGGGAGGTCGCGGTCGAGGACGACCACGTCGTAGTCGTTGACGCCGATGCGCTCCAGGGCGGCCGCACCGTCGTACACGACGTCGACGGCCATGGCCTCCCGGCGCAGTCCGGTGGCCACCGCATCGGCGAGCAGCTGCTCGTCCTCGACGACGAGTACGCGCACGTCGCTTGTCCTTCCTGTGTCTGCCCGCGGGGCGCTCCGTGGGCGCACGCGGGCAGGGGTCTTGGTGAGTGTGTGGTCCCATCCTGCCCTTTTCGGCCATAAGTCGGCGGTAAGGCGGGGGTCCCGGGCGATGAACGACGGGTGAGGGGCCCGGGAATGCGAGATTTTCTCGTCGGGTTGAGGTTTCCGCGGAAGAGAGCTGGGGGAGGACGGCTTTACACCCCGCGATCACGCTCTGCATGTGCCGTAGCACCATGTGGCACTCCGACCGCTTTCCGCAGAGCGGGCGTGGGTGCCCGGCACCGTCGCCGCCCAGCGGGGCAGCGCGCTGGGCATCCACCGGAGACGTGATCGCCTCTTCCCAACCGGCACACCCCCGTGCCACCGACCCACGACCCAAGGACGAGGGGGCGCAGCATGGACGCATTCACCGCAGGACTTCTGCAGCGCATAAAGGCGACCGAGTCCGACCTGACGCGGGCTCGCGACGAGGGCGACGACTTCCTCGTCGAGGTGGAGCAGGGCGAGCTCGACGACCTGCGCCGCCTCGCCGCCGAGCACGGTGTGGAGGTCGGCGCGTACGCCGTCTGAAGCAGTTCGCGCATGCGAGGGGCCCCGGCGAATCCAGCGCCGGGGCCCCTTCGCGTGGGCGGCGCCCGCCTCAGTCGTGCCAGGCCCCGAAGTCCTCCAGCAGCCGCTGGAGGGGCTCGAAGACGCCCGGGGTACCCGTGACCGCCAGATCGCGTGAGGGGCGCTCTCCGGGGCGTCCACCGGTCAGCGCGCCCGCCTCCCGGGCGATCAGGTCGCCCGCGGCCAGGTCCCAGGGGTGCAGTCCGCGCTCGAAGTAGCCGTCGAGGCGGCCGGCGGCCACGTCGCACAGGTCGGCGGCCGCGGAGCCGCCGCGCCGGATGTCGCGCAGCAGCGGGATCAGCCGACGCGCGACGTCGGCCTGGTGGGCGCGCACCTCGGTGACGTAGTTGAACCCGGTGGAGACCAGCGCCTGGTCGAGGGGCGCCGTGGCGCGGCAGGCGAGGGTGCGCTCGCCCTCCCAGGCGCCGGTCGCCCGGGCCCCTCCTCCGCGCACCGCGTGGAAGGTCTCGCCGCGCATCGGGATCTCCACGACTCCGACGACCGTCTCGCCGTCCTGTTCGGCGGCGATGGAGACGGCCCAGGTGGGCAGTCCGTAGAGGTAGTTGACCGTGCCGTCGAGCGGGTCGATCACCCAGCGGACGCCGCTGCTGCCCTCGCTGGAGGCGCCCTCCTCGCCGAGGAAGCCGTCGTCGGGGCGGTGCTCCGCGATCAGGCCGGTGATCAGCTTCTCGGCCGCGATGTCCATCTCGGTGACCACGTCGATGGGGCTGGACTTGGTGGCGGCGACCGCGAGGTCGGCCGGGCGGCCGTCGCGCAGCAGCTCGCCGGCCCGGCGGGCGGCCGTCAGGGCGAGGTCGAGCAGGTCCGTGTGCAGGGGGTCGGTCACGGCGGTCCTCACGCGTAGGGGCTGTCGGCGCCCGCCGCGGCGGGCCGAGGGGCACGGGCCGGGCAGCAGCCGACCGGGCAGAGGTCGTGACTCGCGCCGAGCGCGCCCAGGGCGCACGGGGTGACCGGCCGGCCGCTCTCGGTGGAGGCGCGCTCCAGGACGAGCTCGCGGACGGCGGCGGCGAACCGCGGGTCGGCGCCCACGGTGGCCGAGCGGCGCACGGGAAGGCCCAGTTCGCCGGCCTTGGCGGTGGCCTCGGTGTCGAGGTCGTACAGGACCTCCATGTGGTCGGAGACGAAGCCGATGGGGGCCATCACGACCGCCGGGACGCCGGCCGCGTGCCGCTCCTCCAGGTGGTCGCAGATGTCGGGCTCCAGCCACGGGATGTGCGGGGCCCCGGAGCGCGACTGGTAGACGAGCTGCCAGGGGTGGTCCACGCCGGTGCGCTCGCGGACGGCGTCGGCGATCAGCCGGGCGACGTCCAGGTGCTGCCGGACGTACGCGCCGCCGTCGCCGTGGTCCTCCACGGGGCCGGAGGTGTCGGCGGCGGCGGTGGGGATCGAGTGGGTGGTGAAGGCGATGTGCGCGCCGTCCCGGACGTCCTCGGGAAGGTCGGCGAGGGACCGGAGCACACCGTCGGTCATGGGCTCCACGAAGCCCGGGTGGTTGAAGTAGTGCCGCAGCTTGTCGATCTTCGGCAGGGGAAGGCCCTCGGCCTCCAGGGCGGCCAGCGAGTCGGCGAGGTTCTCGCGGTACTGGCGGCAGCCGGAGTAGGAGGCGTAGGCGCTGGTGGCGAGGACGAGGATGCGGCGGCGGCCGTCCTCGACCATCTCGCGCAGGGTGTCCGTCAGGTACGGGGCCCAGTTGCGGTTGCCCCAGTAGACCGGAAGGGCCAGGCCGTGGTCGGCGAAGTCCTTGCGCAGGGCGTCCAGCAGGGCGCGGTTCTGGTCGTTGATGGGGCTGACCCCGCCGAACTGGAAGTAGTGCCGGCCGACTTCCTTGAGGCGTTCCTTGGGGATGCCGCGCCCACGCGTCACGTTCTCCAGGAACGGGACCACGTCGTCCGGGCCTTCCGGTCCGCCGAAGGAGAGCAGGAGCAGGGCGTCGTAGGGGGTGGCATCGAGCGCGTCTGGCATGTCTCGATCCTGCCACCCGGCACTGACAGCCGGAAAACGGCGGGGTGCCGCACAAAAGCGACGCCCGCGGCGGCACGGGGGGAAGGCCCCGCGCGCCGCCGGCGGGACGGGGCGGCAAACGGCAGTGGGGCGCGGGCCTGCGGACGGCGGCGGGCCGGGAGCGGCCGGGGCCGCCGACGGCAGCGGGCCGGGGCGCCGCGGGAGGCGGACCGCACGCCTCGGGGCGGCGGACGGCGGCGGGGCGCGCGCCTGCGGACGGCGGCGGGCCGGGAGCGGCCGGGGCCGCCGACAGCGGCGGGCCGGGGCGCCGCGGGAGGCGGACCGGACGCCTCGGGGCGGCGGACAGGGGAGCCGCGGTCGGCGGGCCACCGGACGGGGGTGGCGCCCGCGTGGAGGGTGTGAAGGGGAGGTGCGTTAGGGTTGCCTAACTCGTAAGCTGTATGAGCTGCGTTCGCGCCTTACCCCCGCGGTCGCGTCCCCCGCATGCCCGACCGAGCCCCGCAGAGCCGCCTTTCCTCGCGCCGTGCCCAGCCGCCCCGCACGCGTGACCGGACCCCCCGGAGACCTCCGTTGCCCAGCCCCTACCGCGCCCTGTTCGCCGCTCCCGGCTCCAAGGGTTTCTCCGCCGCGGGGTTCCTCGGCCGGATGCCGCTGTCGATGATGGGCATCGGCGTGGTCACGATGGTCTCCCAGCTGACCGGGCGCTACGGGCTCGCGGGCGCGCTCTCGGCGGCCATCGCGCTGGCGGCCGCGGCGATCGGACCGCAGATCTCACGCTGGGTGGACCAGTACGGACAGCGCAGGGTGCTGCGCCCCGCGACCCTGGTCGCGCTCGCCGCGTCGGCCGGGCTCCTGCTGGCCGCGCACTTCGACTGGCCGGACTGGGTGCTGTTCGTGTGCGCTGCCGGGATCGGCTCCGTGCCGAGTCTCGGCGCCATGATCCGGGCGCGCTGGGCGGCCGTGTACCGGGGGACTCCCCAGTTGCACACGGCGTACTCCTTCGAGTCCGTCGTGGACGAGGTCTGCTTCATCTTCGGGCCGATCATCTCCATCGGGCTGTCCACCGCCTGGTTCCCCGAGGCCGGGCCCCTGCTGGCGGCGGGCTTCCTCGCCGTCGGCGTCTTCTGGCTGACCGCCCAGCGGGCCACCGAACCGCCGCCGCACCCGCGCGCGCGGGGCGGCGGCGGCACGGCGCTGCGCTCGACGGGCCTGCAGGTCCTGGTGGCGACGTTCGTGGCGACCGGGGCGATCTTCGGCGCGGTCGACGTGGTCACCGTCGCCTTCGCCGACGAGCAGGGCCACAAGGGCGCCGCGAGCCTCGTCCTGGCCCTCTACGCGGCGGGATCCTGCGCGGCGGGCCTGGTGTTCGGGCTGCTGCGCTTCAAGGGGGCGCCGGAACGACGCTGGCTGCTGGGCGTGTTCATGATGGCCGTGAGTATGATCCCCCTCCTACTGGTCGGGAACCTGCCGTTCCTGGCCGTGGCGCTGTTCGTTGCGGGTCTGGCCATCGCTCCGACGATGATCACGACCATGTCCCTCATCGAAGAGCACGTACCTCGCGCGCAACTGACCGAGGGCATGACCTGGGTGAGCACCGGGCTCGCCGTCGGCGTCGCGCTCGGCTCCTCCGTAGCCGGCTGGGTCATCGACGCGGCCGGCGCGCGGGCCGGGTACGGGGTGCCGGCGGTGGCCGGTGCCGTCGCGGCCGCCGTCGGTTTCCTGGGGTACCGCCGGCTCGGCAGGCCGGCTCCGGGTCGGGGAGGCACCGTTGAGCAGCACAGCGAGCGGGAAGAACGGCACGTGGCGTAACTGGGGCGGCACCGTCGTCGCGCGCCCCGCCCGGGAGGTCGTGCCCGCCTCCGCCGACGAGCTGGCCGCGGTCGTGCGCCGGGCCGCCGAGGACGGGCTGAAGGTCAAGGCGGTCGGCACCGGCCATTCCTTCACGTCGATCGCCGCGACCGACGGGGTGCTGATCCGCCCCCACCTGCTGACCGGCATCCGTGACGTCGACCGCGAGAACATGACCGTCACGGTCGAGGCGGGCACCCCGCTCAAGCGGCTCAACCTGGCCCTGGCGCGCGAGGGCCTGTCGCTCACCAACATGGGCGACATCATGGAGCAGACCGTTTCCGGGGCCACCAGCACCGGCACCCACGGCACCGGCCGCACATCGGGCTCCATCGCCGCCCAGATCACGGCGCTGGAGCTGGTCACGGCCGACGGTTCGATCCTCACCTGCTCGAAGGACCGGCACACCGAGATCTTCGCCGCGGCCCGGATCGGACTGGGCGCGCTCGGCGTCGTCACCGCGATCACCTTCGCCGTGGAGCCGGTCTTCCTGCTCACCGCGCGGGAGGAGCCGATGCCGCTCGACGCGGTGCTCGCCGACTTCGACGCCCTCTGGGCGGAGAACGAGCACTTCGAGTTCTACTGGTTCCCGCACACCGGCAGCACCAACACCAAGCGCAACAACCGCAGCGCGGGCCCGCGCAGGCCGGTGGGGCAGCTCGCGGGCTGGTTCGAGGACGAGTTCCTCTCCAACGGTGTCTTCCAGGCGGCCCAGTGGGCCGGCCGGGCGGCACCCGCCACGATCCCGGCGATCGCCCGGGTCTCCAGCAGGGCGCTGTCCGCGCGCACCTACACGGACGTGCCGTACAAGGTCTTCACCTCCCCGCGCCGCGTGCGGTTCGTGGAGATGGAGTACGCCGTGCCGCGGGCGGCCGTGACCGGGGCGCTGCGCGAGCTGAAGGCGATGGTGGACCGCTCGGGCCTGCGCGTCAGCTTTCCGGTCGAGGTGCGCACCGCGCCGGCCGACGACATCACGCTGTCCACCGCCTCCGGACGGGACAGCGCCTACATCGCCGTCCACATGGCCAAGGGGACGCCGTACCAGCCGTACTTCACGGCGGCCGAGCGCATCTTCACCGCGCACGACGGGCGGCCGCACTGGGGCAAGGTGCACACCCGCAACGCCGAGGACCTCGCCCGGGTCTACCCGCGGTTCGCGGAGTTCACCGCCCTGCGGGACCGGCTGGACCCCGACCGTCTGTTCGGGAACGACTACTTGAGGAGGGTCCTGGGGGCGTAGCGGCCCCGGCGGGCGGCCGGTTCCGTTTCGGACGGTTGGGTGAAGTTCGACACGTTCAAGATCGCGGAAATCGGGCAGGGGGCGGCCAAGTCGCACCTCTTGCCAGAAGTTGGGCGGCGCGCCGATCCACGCGCGTGGCCCGAATGGAGTACTGTTTCGAGCCCTGGGCCCGGTCTCCCACCAGGATGTCCGGGGCCTTGCTGGACCGCCAGGAGGGGACGAGTTTGCACAGAGTGGCCGATCGGTCACTCAGCGTGGTGAAATGGTAACCGTGTCATAACGGCGAACCAGGGCCTGTGCCCGACACGCCGGGCAACTCGGCAAGGTTGTGGCAGGCTGCACCCGGGCAGGCCACACTCGACTAGCGGAAGCAGCGACGCACGTGACGTCGGCAGGCACCACCCGGGAGGTCCCCATGCCCGAACTGCGTGTCGTGGCCGTCTCGAATGACGGCACACGGCTGGTGCTGAAGGCTGCGGACAGCACGGAGTACACGCTTCCGATTGACGAGCGTCTGCGCGCCGCCGTCCGCGGCGACCGTCCCCGCCTCGGCCAGATCGAGATCGAGGTGGAGAGCCATCTCCGCCCCCGCGACATCCAGGCGCGTATACGAGCAGGTGCCACGGCGGAGGAAGTCGCGCAGATGGCGGGCATTCCCGTCGACCGCGTCCGCCGCTTCGAGGGTCCGGTTCTCGCCGAACGCGCCTTCATGGCCGAGCGTGCCCGCAAGACGCCCGTCCGCCGCCCCGGTGAGAACGCGGGACCCCAGCTCGGCGAGGCCGTCCAGGAGCGGCTGCTGCTGCGCGGCGCCGAGAAGGACACCGTCCAGTGGGACTCCTGGCGCCGGGACGACGGCACGTGGGAGGTCCTCCTCGTCTACCGGGTCGCGGATGAACCGCACTCGGCTAGCTGGACGTACGACCCGCCGCGCCGGCTCGTCCAGGCCGTCGACGACGAGGCCCGGTCCCTGATCGGCGAGTCCGACGACCTGGCCGCTCCGGAGCCCAGCTTTCCGTTCGTGCCGCGCATCGCCCGGCTGCCGCGCGACCGCTCGATGGACCGCGCTCTCGAACGGCCGACGCTGCCCGCGCAGGCCTCCGAACCGGCCGAGGAGAGCACCGGCGAGCGGGAGCGGGACTCGCTGACCAGCCTGCTGGAGGCGGTCCCGAGCTTCCGCGGCGACCTGGTCGTGCCCGAACGGCCGTCGGAGGAACCGGAGGAGCCCGCCGAGGAACCGGTCGAGGAGGAGCCCCCGGCACCCGCCGCGTCCGCCGGCTCCGCCTACGCCGACGTCCTCATGCCGCGTTCCGTCACCAGCCACCGCGACCGCCTGGTCGGTGCCACCGACCGCCAGGCCGAGGCCGACGGCGTCCGTCCGGGCCGCCGTGCGGCGGTGCCGAGCTGGGACGAGATCGTGTTCGGCACCCGGCGCAAGAAGCAGGAGTAGGTCCCCAGGGACGTCGCCGGTTCGCACGAGGAGTCATACGTGAGGGGGGTCCGCACCGTTCGGTGCGGACCCCCGAGCGTGCCTCACATCACTGCGGGTCGGGACCCACGGCGACCGGTCGGGACGGGTCCGACGACCACTCCGACCACGAGCCGACGTACAGGGCCGCCGGAATGCCCGCCACCGCCAGCGCCAGTACCTCGTGGGCGCCGGAGACGCCGGAGCCGCAGTACACGCCCACCGCCGTGCCGTCGACCGCTCCCAGCGCCTTGAAACGGTCCCCGAGCTCCTCGGCGGGCAGGAACCGGCCGTCCGGGCCCAGGTTCTCGTTCGTCGGCGCGGAGACGGCGCCCGGGATGTGCCCGCCGACCGGGTCGATCGGCTCGACCTCACCCCGGTACCGCTCCCCCGCGCGGGCGTCGAACAGCACACCGGAACGGGCGAGCGCCGCGGCGCCGTCCGCGTCGAGGAGGCCGTCGGACGCGGGCACCGGCCGGAAGTCGCCCTCCGCCGGCACGGGCGCGTCCGTCGAGAGGTCCCCCGTCCAGGAGGGCAGCCCGCCGTCCAGGACGCGCACATCCGGGTGCCCCGTCCAGCGCAGCAGCCACCACGCGCGGGCCGCCGCCCAGCCCTGGCCTCCGTCGTACACGACCACCGGCCGGGCCGCCGACACGCCCGCCCGGCGCATCGCGGCGCCGAACTCCTCGACGTCGGGCAGGGGATGGCGGCCGCCCGTGCCGGGCGCTCCGGCCAGTTCCCGGTCCAGGTCGACGTAGACGGCGCCGGGCAGATGGCCGGAGGCGTACGCGGCGAGGCCGTCGAACGGCGGCTCCCCGGCCGCCTTCGCCACGCCGAGCTGCCAACGGACGTCGAGCACGACCGGCGGGTTCTCCCCCGCCAGGGCGCTCACGAGTTCGGATGCGGAGATGATGGCGTTCATGGCCCCATCCTTGCGCACGGGGTGGCCCCGCCGCCGAGGTCCGGCTACTCTGCTCCGCCGGACAGGACCGGTCACCTGGCGTGCAGAGTCGGGCACCTGCCGTACCAGTCGATCGGCAGTCGCCGGAAATATCACGGAAACGGATCATTAACTGCCTATCGGGCACCCTCCCGGCGCGGGCCGCGCTGCGGCGGCGCGCCCGGGGCGCGCGGCGTCCCGGGTGGTGCGAGCATCGGCACGAGGGCCGGAGGGCGGCAGCGACGCGGCCACCGCGAGGGGCCGAGGAGAGAGCGACGATGACCGAGGCACGTGGATCGGCCGGACGAGACGGCGAGGCACACGCCCGGTACGCACCCGGCACACCCTGCTGGGTGAGCCTGATGGTGCACGGACTGACCACCACCCAGGAGTTCTACGGCGGCCTGTTCGGCTGGGAGTTCCGGCCCGGCCCGCAGCAACTCGGCCCGTACGTGCGGGCCCTGCTGGACGGCCGTGAGGTGGCCGGCATCGGCCAGCTTCCCCCGGACCGCCGCCTGCCCATCGCCTGGACCCCCTACCTCGCCTCGGACGACGTCGACAGGACGGCCGAAACGGTGCGCCTGTGCGGCGGCACGATCGGAGTGGGCCCGCTGGACGCCGCCGAGGCCGGACGCATGGCCATCGGCTCCGACTCCTCCGGCGCCGTCTTCGGCATCTGGCAGGCGGCCGCCCACCTCGGCACGAACATCAGCGGCGTGCCCGGCACACCCGCCTGGAACGAACTGCTGACCTTCGAGTCGGCGAGCGTCGCCAAGTTCTACGAGACGGTGTTCGGCTACGAGCGGGAGCGCGCGGCCTCCGACGACACCGACTACGTCACCCTGCGCGTCGCCGGCCGCCCGGTCGCCGGCATCCGCGGCCTCGGCCGGACGCTGCCCCGTGAGCGGGGACCGCACTGGACGACGTACTTCGAGGTCGCCGACGTCGAGGAGGCGCTCGCTCTGCTGAGCGACCTGGGCGGGCAGGTCCTCGCACCGGCGCGCGACACGGCGCACGGCAGGGTGGCGACGGTGGCCGACCCGGAGGGGGCGCGGTTCGCGCTGGTCCGGAGCCCGCGCTGACGGAGACGGGGGGCGGGCCGGAGGCCGGCCCCCAAGTCGCTCGGGCAAGGGGGACCGACCGTCCCCCAGCCGTAACCCCGGCGGCTCGTGTGCCCCTCAGCCCGCTCCCAGGGCCGTCCTGGCTTCGCCGCCCTCCCAGCCGCCGGGGGTGCGCCACATCACGTCGATCGTGAACACATCACGGATGGAGTCGGCGGACCACGGTTCGGCCGGTGGTCCGGTGAGTACGAGACAGAGGTGGTCGATCTTGGCCGACCGGGTGTGGTCGACGCACCTGACGTCGACGACGGTGGAGGCCTCGGGCTGGCGGTCCGCGCGCAGGAGCGCCGCCATCAGTTCGAAGCGCACGGCTTCGTGGCGCAGGACGGCGGAACGCCCCTGACGTCGCCCCGGAACAGGTCAGCTGAGATCGATCACTCGTGCGGGCTGTCCCTTCCACACGTCGGGCGCTGCCGTGGCGATCACAGCCCCGTTCGGCCGCTTCGCCGTCGGCTCGACGGCATACCGGGCGTGAGCGGGAGCCCAGGACGTCTCACGGGCCACGGCGAGCGAGGCGGGCAGATCCAGGTCCAGCAGCGTGACGCCGGGAAGCGCGGCGACGTGCTCCGCCGTACCGGGCCGCACCCGATCGGCCTTCACCAGCGCACAAGCGGGGGCGTACAGGAACCAGCCCGCCTCGGAATGCGCACGGTGGATCAGGCGTGAGGCGAGCGTGTTTCCCCGGCCCGCCGCCACCATCGCCGTCTCGTCCAGGACGATGTGCAGACCCTCGGTCACCTGGGCCCCGCCTCACCGAGTCGTCGGTCCAACTCGGCGTCGAGTTCCACCTGTTCGCTCGCGCTCGAGTCATAGCCGTTCCATGCCCGTAGGGCGGCGCGTGCCTGGTCGGCGCGGGCGGCTCGTTCCTCGCTAGTGCTCTGACCGCATAGGTTCGCCGGTTCGGATGCCTTACAGGTTGTTCGCGTAGAAGCTGGTGAGTCGTTCGACGGCGGCGTCGACGTATGCGGGTTCGTCGTACATCTCGTAGTGGCCGGCGCCGTCGATCACCATGAGGTCGACGGGGTTGAGGGCCAGCTTCCACAGCTGCATGCCCATGTCGTAGGAACCGGTGTTGCCGATGCGTCCGGCGAGGACGACCTGCAAGGGCTGGGTCATGAGCCGATCGGCCAGGTGGAAGGCGTCGTAGCCCAGCAGGAGGGAGTCGCTGCGCAAGAGGCGCCGGTTCGTGGAGTGTTCGTTACCGCCGCGCTCGGTGCGGTAGTAGGTGACGGCCTGAGTGGTGTCGATGTCGGTCAGACCCGCTGCCGCGGCGTCCTCGAGGGTGTCGGGCAGCCAGTTCACGCGGGTCGTCTCGCCGGAGCGGGCCTCTTCGGTGCGTGCGCCCGCGAGGGCGTCGAGTGCAGCGGCCGGACCGTCGGGGGAGAAGCTGCGGAACGCGTTGCCGATGTTGACGGGGACGACCGTGCCGACCGCTTTGATGCGGTGGTCCGTGCGGGCGGTGTGGACGGCGTAGCCGCCACCGGCGCAGATGCCGAGGACGCCGATGCGCTGCGGGTCGATGCCGGGGGTCGTGGTGAGCAGGTCGATGGCGTAGGAGATGTCCTCGCCTCGGCGGTAGGGGTCTTCGAGGTCGCGGGGCTCGCCCTGGCTCTGGCCCTGGTGGGCGGGGTCGAGGACGAGCGCGGCGATGCCCCGGGCGGCGAGACGGGAGGCGTAGTTGGCGCCGATCTGCTCCTTCACGCTGCTGCCCGGGGTGGAGAGCACCACGGCGCGCAGCGGTGCGCTGCTGTCGGCGTTGTCGGGCAGGTGGAGGTCCGCGGCGAGGTCGATGGGACCGCGCGGGATCGTGAGGTACTGGATCACGCCTGGCTTCCTTCGTGAGATTGTTGTTCCATAGAAGTCCAGTACAAGACGATGTCTTGTACGATCTGGAACTAATACGAAACTGTACCACCTGGAATGGAGGATCGCATGTCGGTCAACGGGGCGCAGCTGTGGACGCTGAACCAGCGGCTGCTGGCAGTCGTGATGGATGCCTGCACGGAGGAGCTGGCCGAGCTCGGGCTGGAGACGAAGGAGTTTTTCGTCCTGGCCGAGGTGGAGGCATCGCCGTACCCGGCCGAGATCGCGACCGCGCTCCTGCTGCCCAAGGCCAGCGTGACGGTCTACGTCCGCAACCTCGTCACCAAGGGCTTCATCCGCCGCGAGATCGACGAGGCGGACCTGCGGCGTCACCGGCTCGTACTGACCGACGAGGGCACGAAAGCACGCGATCGAGCACTTGCAGCCCTCGCGGCGGAGTACGACCGCAGGCTGGCGAGGGTCACCCCCCAGGACCGCGTTGAGCTGCAACGCATCCTCAAAGCGATGCTCGCCTCGCCCGCGTCAGCCCGTATGCGCGAGTGATTCGCCTGTCCGGTGCCCTGCTGCACCATCGGGCTGCGACCGCATGGATTCGTCAGACCGTTCAGGCTGCGGCTGCGAGGGGGCATCCGCCCCAACGAATGCCCTTCTCGCTGCGGACGCGAGCGCGTTCCCGGCGTTGTGCGGCGAGTATGTCGGGGTGGCGGGCGTTGGCATTGCGCCAGCGCAGGTAGGCGTGCAGCGCCCGGGTCTGCACCGTGTGATGCGGATGGTTGGAGTTGGCGAGGGTGAACTGCCGCAGCGGGCCGAAGTGCGCCTCGATCGGGTTGGCCCAGGACGCGTAGGTCGGGGTGAAGCACAGCTCGACCTTGTTCTTCTTCGCCCAGCGGCGGATGTCCGCGCCGGTGTGGGCGGACAGGTTGTCCAAAATGATGTAGATCGGGGCACCGTCGGGCCGGGCGGCGCGGATCGACTTCAGCGCGGCCAGCGTGTTGGCGGTGCCCTTGCGGCGGTGGTTGACGCCCCACAGCCGGTCGTCGCCGACGGAGTAGCAGCCGTGGAAGTAGGTCACGCCGTGCGTGCGGCGGTAGGTCGCCGGTAGACGGTCGGGCTTGCCCTGCCTCGCCCAGCAGGAACCTGTGGTCGGCCTGATGCCCAGGGGCCCGAACTCGTCGAAGGCGAAGACTCGGTCCGGGAAGTGCTCCAGCACGTGCTCGATGCGGTCGAGCTTGGCGTCGCGCTCGAGGTCGGGCGACTCCTTCCATGTCTTGGTGCGCTGGAAAGTGATGCTGCGGCGCAACAGCAGGCACCGTAAGGCTTCACGGCCGATACGGATGACGCGTCCGTGCACGCGGCGCAGGTAGGCGGCGAGTTTACGGACCGACCAGCGGGTGAAGGGCTGGCCAAGCTTGGTGGGGCGGGTGGTGGCCGTCCGGACGACGAAGTCCTCGTCGTCAGGGCTGAGCAGGCGGGGACGGCCTCCCGCCCATCGAGGGTCCAGACAGGCCAGGCCGATCTCGTTGAACCGGTGGATCACGTCCCGCACCGTGTCCTCGTCGGCCTGGACCAGCTGGGCGATCACCGGGACGCGGTTCCCGCCGGCCGACGCGAGCAGCATCATCGCCCGCCGACAGCGCACCGAGCCTGTACTTCCCCGGCGCACGATCTGCTGCAACTTCTGCCCCTCCTGATCGGTCAGTCGGCGCACCTTTACAGGCTCAGCCACCACACCTCCAGCGGTCGGAACGGACGTCATCGCCCATCCAACCGTTCCAACCGCCAACCCGGCGAACCTTCCCGGTCAGAGCACTAGTGAGCAGGGTTTCGGCGAGGTGCGACAGGTAGCCCCGCAGGGACATGCCCTCGGAGGAAGCTATCCGGGCAAGCCGGTCGCGGGCTTCGACGGGGATGCGGATGGTGGCGTCGGACATGCGGACCTCCTCACCCATCGAGGGTACGGGTACGGGTACGTACCGGTACCGGCGGATTCCCCAGCCCCGAGCTGGCTCACCACTCACCAGGCGACGGAAGGAGGCACTCCGCCCAGACGGTCTTGCCCGGTCCGTCCGGGCACGGGTGCCAGTCCCAGCGGGCCGCGAGCTGCGAGACGAGGAGCAGTCCGCGGCCGGTCTCCTCGGTGCCGTCGCCGGCGTGTTCGGGGGCGGTGGGGCGGCGGGGACGGCGTTCGGTGCGGGTGTCGGTGACCTCGACGCGTACGGTGCGGCCGTCGGGGGTGGCGTGGAGGCGGAGGCGGAAGTCCCGGCCGGGGACATGGCCATGGCTCACAGCGTTCGCGGTGAGCTCGGCGACGATCAGCACGATCGCGTCGTGCGGGTCGGTGCCGTACAGGATGCCCCACGCGTCCAGTCGGTCGGCCGCGAGGCGGCGGGCGAGGCGGGCTCCGCGGGGTGTGGAGGTGAAGCACATCCCGAAGGAGCGGCCCGGTGGCGTGGGCGCCTTCAAGGAGGTGCAGGGAGTGGTGGGTTGGGTGATGGGTTGGGTGGTGTCGGTGGGATTGATGGGTTTCGTCGTCACGCCCCTCACGATCCCGTCGGTCGCGTAGCGTGACCAGTGGTGACGCAGCGACAGGGGCGGCTGTACGCGCCATGTCCGCGCGAGTACGCGCTGCGCGCCGTGACGGCGCCCCGGGCCGGGGCGTTGGGGCAAGGAGGCGGTGATGGACATGGCGGAGCGCGAGGACGCGGTGGCGGAGGCCGAGGCGGCTTCCGGATCGCAGGAGAACGGCAACTCGGGAACGGTCGTGAGCCTTGGAGACGGCTGGGACAACGACGACGGCCGGGCGGCGACCGGAGGAGGACGCCGGGCGAGGCGTCGTCGTCGCGTTCGGGCAGACCATGAAGACGCTGCGGCTGCGGGAGGGCCTGGAGCGCGGGGAGTTCGGACGGCGGCTCGGCTACTCGGCGTCCACGGTCGCGTCGTTCGAGCAGGGGCGGAGGATTCCGTCACCCCGGACGATCGAGCGGGCCGACGAGGTGCTGGGGGCGGGCGGGTTGCTGTGCCTGTGGAAGGAGCAGGTGGAGCGGGCGCAGTATCCGGTGTTCTTCCAGGGGATGGCCGCCTTGGAGAAGGAGGCCATCGAGCTGGTCGCCTACGACACCCTGGTGGTCAAGGGTCTGCTCCAGACCGAGGATTACATGAGGGCACTGCTCGCCATGAGGCGTCCCCCTCTGGACGAGGAGATCATCGAGCAGCGAGTGACTGCGCGTTTGGCCCGGCAGGACATCTTCGACCGTCGGCCCGCTCCACTCCTGAGCTTCGTGCTCGACGAGGCGATCCTGCGGCGCCCCTACGGAGGCAAGGCCGTGCTGCGCGGGCAGTTGGAGAACCTGCTGCTGATCGGGCAGAGGCGCAACGTCGAGATCCAGGTCATGCCGGTCGACCGGGAGGACAACGCCGGTGTGAACGGACCGTTCACCGTGGTGACGCGGAAGGACGGCAAGAAGTTCGTGTATGCCGAGGCACAAGGCATCGGCTCGCTACAAACCGACCCGGAGCAAGGGGTTCTGGCCGCCGCCCGCTATGGGATTATCCGATCACAGGCTCTCAGTCCGCGAGAGTCACTGGAGCTCATCGAAGGGTTGCTGGGATCGCTATGAACAACGCTGAGTCCTCGACCGTCGCCTCCGGCCTCGCCTGGTTCAAGAGCAGCTACAGCGGAACCGAGGGCGGTGATTGTGTAGAGGTTGCGCCTGCTACGGCAGTTGTGCACGTCCGGGACTCGAAGGCCGAGGCCGGTCCCATGCTCACGGTCTCGCGTGAGGCCTGGGCGGGGTTCGTCGGGCTGGCCTCGTCGGAGGCGTCCGTCTGACCCTTGTACGGGCGTGAGAGCCCTGCCGGTTCCTTTCGGACGGCAGGGCTCTCGTATGCCGGGGAACGGCGCTTCGGATCACACCGTGAGCTTGACCGCTTCGATCCACGAGTCGTTGTCCCAGGTGCCGGCGTAGCTGAAGTTGTACGTGGTGGAGCCGGGGTCGTTGCACACCGAGCTGGTCCAGCCGTCGTCCTTGACGTAGGCGGACTGGCAGACGGTGCTGGCGCCGTCATCGACGTTGATGATGTGCCCCAGCATGTTCGGGGCGTCCTTCTCGGTGCTTCCGACGTAGTTGTCGACGCCGTCGGCGGCACTCGACCAGGGACCGGGGTAGTACCCCTCGCCATTGGTCGACGCGGGGTTATGGACGTAGGCGTTGCCGGATGTGCCGTTGGTTGCGGACACGGCGACGTTGACGGCCTTGAGCGGTGTCCCCGAGCCCGCCGAGCCCGCCGTCACGCCGTCGCACACGGCCTCGGACCAGCCCTGGTCCGACGTATAGACGCGGTAGCAGATGTGCCGTGCGCTCGGGTCCTTCGCGGCCAGTTGCAGGACCGCGGTCGCCGCGGTCTCCTCCTGTGCCTCGGTCTCCTCCTCCTCGGAACCACCACCCCCGGACCCGTCTCCGGCTCCGTCTCCGTCTCCGTCGGCCTGCTGTGTCTCGGCCGTGACCGGGGGTGCCGTGACGTCGGCGGACGGGGCCTTCGGTGCCTCTGGGGTCGGTGAGGCGGAAGGCGGCAGCGTACTGATGGCGGCTTGTTCGAGCCTTTCGGTGGCGGCGCTGCGCACCTGGGGCTTGTAGGCGATCCACAGCATCACGGCCGTGATCGCCAGCGCCATGGAGAAACTGAGGAAGACCGCCAGCCAGCGCGGCAGGAAACCCCGCTGCACATACGTGCCCTCCACGGCCAGCGGCGGCACACCCGACCGCTGCACCGCCAGGGTGTAGGGCCGGTTCTCCGCCGACCCGAACCAGGTGATCTGCCGCGGCTTCAGCGTCGTCTCCACGAACGCCGCGCGGCCCGGCTCGATCTGCACATTGCTCGGACGTATCTCGTACGACAACTGATCACCGTTGTCGCTGCCGCTCACCGACGCCGTCAGCTTCGTGTTGCCCAGGTTGTCCACGGCCAGTCTCGGACGGCCACGGAAACGGCCCTTCACCGTCGGCGGCACCAGCTCCGCCCGCATTTCCGTGAACGGAGTGATGGTGAGGTTCCCCTCGGGAACCGTCGTCGCCTCCGGATGCTCCGTCGGCGTGATCCGCACCGCGTACGGATTCGGCCCCGCCGTCGCGTCCGGCGTACGCGGCGGAGCGAACGTCAGCTCCACCGACCCCGTCGTCCCCGGATACAACCGCAGCGACTGCGGCTCCACGACGGTATAGGGGGCGACAGAGCCCACCGCCTCGAAGCGGTACTCGTCCACCACGTCACCGGTGTTGCGCAGACGCAGCCGTACCGTCGTACTGCCACCCGGGTCCACGGTCGCGGAGGCGGGTTCGAGGGAAGTCCAGAGGCTCACTCCCGGACTTTAAACGCAGCAAAGGCGCCGAGTCAGGAAGCAATGGGGCAAGAAGAGTGCCCGAAGAGGCGGGACCGGCTGCCCCGCTCTCAGTGGGCGTCAAGTTCGTTCGGGAGAGCCGGCGGGGATGCGCACGGTCTCCACCCAGCCCGGGGGCTGGGGTGCCTCGGGGCCGATCAGGGCGGCGACGAGGCGGCAGGACGGAGTTTCGTCGGGCCAGGGCGTGTACCCGTCGGTGAGGACGACGACGATGCCCGGGCGGTCCCGGGCGGCGAGGGCGGCGGCGATGCCGACGCGCATGTCCGTGCCGCCACCGCCGCCGAGGGCGATCTGCTCGGTGGCCGTCACCCGGGAGACGGCGTGCACGTCGGCGTCGCAGGCGAGGACGGTGACGCGGTTGCCCCGTACCCCGACCTCGCGCAGGACGCCCGTGACCTCGCCCAGGGCGGCGGCGAGTTCCGCGTCGCCCATCGAGCCCGAGGTGTCGACGACGACGGCCACCCGGGGCAGCGGACGGCGCAGGCTCGGCAGGACGACGCCGCGCAGCGCCGGTGTGCGGCGCGACGGGCGGCGGTAGGTGTAGTCGACGGCCCCGCCGGCCCACGCGGCGGCCTCCCGGACGGCGCCGGACAGCGCCTGCCGCCAGTCCACCGTGGGTTCGAGGACCTCCTCGGCCCAGCGCTGCCAGCCCGCGGGCAGGGTGCCGCGGCTGCGCTGGTGGGCGCGCATCGCCTCGGCGGTGTGCCGGCGCAGCGCCTGGGCCTCGACCTCGCCGAGCCGGGCGGGGCCCGCCGATGCCGGGAGTTCCCAGGGCGTGGGACAGCCGTGGGCGCCCGATCCGCAGTCGTGTCCGCGTACGTGCGCCGGCAGCCGCTCCAGGTACGCCTCGAACAACTGACCGGCGGGCAGGCCGAAGAGGCGGGGTTCGGCGCGCCCGTCGGGCAGGCGCAGACCGTCGGCGAGGAGGTCGTCGTTGATCTCGCAGTCCTGCGCGACGTTGACGCGGTGCCGGTCGCGCTGGTCGGCGGCGGGGAGCCGGTCGGCGCGGCCGTGGTGGTCACGCAACAGGTGCGCCACCTCGTGCACCCACACGCCCGCGAGCTCCTCCACGGGGGTCGCGTCGACGAAGGCGGGTGACACGTAGCAGCGCCAGTGCCGGTCGACGCCCATCGTCGGCACCTCGGGGCTGGGCACGAGGGTCAGGGCGTACAGGGCCGACGCGAGATACGGCCGGTCGCTCGCCGCCCGGTAGCGGGCAGCGAGCAGCTTCGTCATGTCCAGGTCCCCGCGGGATGCCGGCATGCCCGCGCGCCTCACCGGCCGCCGGGCAGGGCCCCGGACATCTGTAGCAGGTCCAGGAAGCCGTCGATGCCGGCCGGCACGGGCCAGTCGAGCCGGCGCATCGCCGCCAGGTCGGTGGCGGCCCGGGCGGCCACGTCCGGCACGCCCGCGTCCACCGCCTTGGCCAGGACCGTCCAGCCCGCCTCCCAGCGGGGCCGGGTGAGATCGCTCTGGATGGCGGCGACCACCGCGATGAGGAAGGCCAGTTGGCGGTCGCCGCGCTCGGGCAGCGCGAACGCCTCGGGGTCGGCGAGGACGCGCTCGGGGTCCGGCAGGTCGAGGTTCTCCAGGTACGACAGCAGTTCGATGCCCGCGCCGTCCCCGACGGCGCCGGTGAGCGCGGCGGCCAGCGCCTCGCGGCCGGCGCCGGTCGCGTACCCCGTCGCGAGCAGCCGCAGTGCCATCTCCCAGGTGCGCGGGGACGGCCAGGAGCGACCCCGGCTCTCGGCGTCGGCCGGGATGTGGTGGACCAGGCCCGGCCGGGCGGTGAGGAAGCCGGAGACGGCGCCGCGGGCCCGCGCGACGGCGCCGGGCACCTTGGCCGGGTCGACCGCGGGGACGGCCACCTCCGGCCAGGTCCCCGCCATGCCGCGCGCGACGGTGCGGGGATCGTGGGTCCAGTCGAGGTGGACGAAGCGGTTGGCGAGCGGCGGGCTCAGGTGCCAGCCGTCCGCGGCGCTGGACGGCGGATTGGCGGCGGCGACGATGCGCACCGCGTCGGGCAGGAGGAGGCTGCCGACCCGGCGTTCGAGGACGACCCGCAGCAGCGCGGCCTGCACCGCCGGAGGCGCCGAGGACAGTTCGTCGAAGAAGAGCAGGCCCTGCCCGGCACGGGTCAGCCGGACCGCCCAGTCGGGCGGGGCCATGGGCACACCGGTCACGGCGGGGTCGTCCCCGACGATCGGCAGCCCGGCGAAGTCCGACGGCTCGTGCACGCTGGCGAT
Source organism: Streptomyces sp. NPDC088812 (assembly GCF_044750285.1). NCBI lineage: Bacteria > Bacillati > Actinomycetota > Actinomycetes > Kitasatosporales > Streptomycetaceae > Streptomyces > Streptomyces sp. NPDC088812. Next base: position 38,343 of record NZ_JBIVJP010000023.1, read on the forward strand.
GACCGTCTCCAGCGGAAGGCCGAGCCCCGCGGCGAGCTGCTCCAGACCGGCCGACTTGCCGATGCCCGGTTCACCCCACAGCAGGACGGGCTGATTGGCCGTCACGGCCAGGGCGAGGGCCTCCAGTTGGGGGTTGGCGGCGGGTTCGGTGCGCCGGGTGCGCAGCCTGCCGACCAGGTCGTCCGCGGCGGCCAGCGGGTTCGCCCCGGTCCGGGCGGCGGTGGGGGTGGTGGGGGCGGTGCTCACAGGTCCTCGTCCTCGCCGTCGTTCTCGTCCTCGCCGTCGTTCTCGTCCTCGCCGTCGTCGTCCTCGTCGTCGTCCTCGTCGTCCTCTTCCCTCTCGTCCATCCACTCGTCCCACCAGTCGGCGCCGACGCCCGGGTGTTCCTTTTGGACGCGCTCCTGGAGGAAGGCCAGGTCGTGGCGCTTGTAGCGGCGGACGGTCTGGGCCAGTGAGAGCTCCGACTCGTCGACCACGTCGATCCGGGCGCCGACGGCGAGGAACGCCTCCACGAGGGCTCTGGAACCACCGTCGTTGACCGCCACGAACAGCGGTGTGCGGTGCCGGTGGTCCAGCGCCTCGAGGTCTAGTCCCTCGGCGAGCAGCCGGGGCAGGAGCGGCTCGTGGTCGAGCTGGTGCAGCACGTGGAGCAGCGTGCGCCCGCCGGCGTCGCGGACCCGGGGGTCCACGCCCGCGTCCAGGAGGGCGAGCACGCCGTGGGTGTCGCCGTGCTGGGCGCGCAGGAAGAGGTCCTGGCGCTGGGCGCGCAGCGCCTTCGGCAGCCGGCCTTCGCCCGACGTCCACGTCTGCTGGACGGCGAAGCACCCGGCGACGGCGCCGCCGAACGCGCGCAGGGCCTGCTCGCGCCGCTGTTCGTCGTCGCTGTGCGGCATGGTCAGCAGACCGCCCGGGCGGAATCCCACCTCGTGCCATGCGCCGCGGCACCTGACCCGGACGGGGGCGGGCGTGGCGGGACCGGGCGGGCCCACGGGACCGCCGGTGACGTCGAGGGCGGGGAACAGCGCCTCGCGGACCAGTGGGTGCAGATGCTGCGGCTCGACCCCGCCGGCCCGCATCAGGTCGAGGTCGGGGAGCCTGCGCCAGAGGGCTTCGGCCAGGAAGGGCACGTTCTCCGTGTCGCCCTGGTCGGCGGCCCTGGCCCGCAGCCCGGTGCCGGGACCGGACGCCGCCGGCTCCAGCAGGACGTTCGTCCGCCAGTCGCCGGCGATGACGAAGCGGTCCCCGAGGCCCTGGTCCGCCAGTCGGCGGATCTCCGGCGCCAGGCGGGTGTGGTCGAGCGCGAGTCCGCCGATGAGCTGCTCGGGGTCGACCCGGTACCAGCCGGGGCCGGTCGGGGGTGTCAGGTCGAGTTCGATCCCGGCCACCGCGAAGGCCGCCCGGACGTCGCCGTTCTGGTGCAGCAGGGTGACCCACTCGGCGCGGGCCGCCGGGTCCGCCGGGCCGGGGTCGGCGGTGGGCAGTTCGTCCGCGGTGCGCGGCCTGCCGTCGGGGTGGAAGAACGGCGGCCGTTCGCCGCCGCACCGCGAGGCCAGTCCGGCGGTGTGCCGGGCGTCCCACAGGTACCGGGCGTGGCGCCAGTCCTCGGTGAGGCGCCCGAAGACGCCTACGGCCTTCTCGCCCACGCCCGTCCCGAACCGCAGGGTGATCCGCTGCGGGCCCTCGATCATCTCGGGCGTGGTGAGGTGGAGGTAGGGCGTGGAGCGGGGGCGTTCGGCCGCGTCCACCGGACGGTAGCGGGCGAGGACCACGGTCCGGCTGGTGTCGAGTGTGGTCCGCCCGCCGAGCAGCCGGGGCAGGTGCCAGCGCACCAGGTCCGGTACCAGGTGGCGAAGGTCGTCCTCCAGAGCCGCGGCGACGTCGTGGCCCCAGTGTTCGGCGACCTCCGGCAGGTCGACGGCGACGTCCACGCCGGCCGCCGCGCACGCCCCGCGCCAGTCGCCGGCCGCACGGCGTTCGGCCGCGCGCTCGATCATGTCCCGGGGCACCGCGTAGCGGCGGATCCGCCGTCGGCTCGCCGCCTCCTCAGGAGGGAAGCTCAGGAGTTCGGGGCGGGGGCGGGGGCGGGGGCTCAACGGTAGACACTTCCTATCGCGCGCAGGTCCGGGTGGGCCCCGGCCGCAGGCCGCAGGCGCCGGCCGAAGGACCGCTTGACCTTCCGGGGCAGACCGGGGCCCAGACCGACGTACTCCAGCGGCGAGTCGTCCGGCACGGCCGCCAGCAGGGACTTCGCGCCCCGACCGGTGAGCCCGGTGTGGCACAGCTCCAGCCGGCGCAGGGGGCTGCCCGGGAGCGCGGCGGCCAGCGCGCGGGCGCCGTCGTCGCCGGTGGAGTTGGTGGTGGCGCCGAGGCTCCGCTCGGACATCGGCCGGCCGAGGTCGAGCGCCTCGATCCCGGCCAGGGCTCCGGCGAGGGCGCGCGCGCCGGCGGGGCCGATGCCGTTGCCGCCCAGTCCGAGACGTACGGGCCGCGTGGAGTCGGCCGCGGCCGCGAGGACGGCGGCACCTTCGTCGCCGAGGTGGTTGGCGGGCAGGTACAGCTCGCGCACCCCCGCGTCGCGGATCAGTGCCGCCAGCAGCCCGGCGGCCTCCGCGGTCAGGCCGTTCCCGCCGAGGAAGAGGCGTTCCACCGGGCGGGGGCGGCTGGTGAGGGCGTCGAGCAGGGCGCGCAGCCCCTCGGTGGTGAGGCCGGTGTTGACCAGGTCGAGGGTGCGCAGCGTGGTGTTGCGGCGGAGCATCGCGGCGAGGGCGAGGGCGCCGTCATCGCCCACCGGATTGCGCTTGAGCCACAGCGCGCGGACCGTGTCGTCCGTCGACAGCGCGGTGGCGAGCGCGCCGGCTCCTTCCGGGCCGATGCGATTGCAGCCGAGGTAGAGCGTGCGCAGGCCGTGGCCGTCGAGGAGTGCCCGCGCGACCGTCGTGGCTCCCTCGTCCCCGATGGAGTTGGTGCCGAGCAGGACGTGCGCGGCGTGCGGGGAGGAGGCGGCGACGGGCATCAGGCGGGCGGCTCCGGCCGGGCCCAGCCCCTGCTTGCACAGGTCGACCCGTCCGTCGGCGCGCACGGTGCCGAGGGGGAAGGTCTCGTCGGTGTCGACCGTCTGCGCCGACCTCAGCCGGGCCAGCAGCGGGTCCAGCCGGGTGGGATCGACGACCGGGATGTCCGGGTGTTCGATCGCCGGGCAGCGTACGGGTGTCGGCTGCGTCATCACCACTCCACCGGTCCATCGCCGGTGCCCGGCTCGCCGAGGGCGGCATCGCCCCCCGCCCGCCCAGGACGGACCGACGCCTATCGATTTCCTCCACGACAAGGGCGGCAAGGCTGGCCGGATTCGAACCGACGTCCTCCAGCTCGATGCTAGGGCGCGACGACCTCTGCGCTACAGCCTTGCCTGGGGTGATCATAGCCATATTCGTTGCGGCGGCGAGGAGTTGTCGGCGACTTCGGCGCCCGGGAACCGGCCTCGGGCAACCGGCCTCCGGGCAACCGGCCTCCGGGCAACCGGCTTCCGGGCAACTGGCCTCCGGGCAACTGGCTTCCGGGCAACCGGCTTCCGGGCAACGGACATGCCGGCGGTGCCTGCCGCGGGCGGCGGTTCGCGACGCGCCGTCGACCGGCGCGGTGCGCGCGTGCCGGCTGAGCGGGGATCAGGCCGGTGTGACCGGCAGCACGTCGGGGGAGAGTGCCGCGGCCCGGGCCGTCGCCGCCGTCATGCGGCGGCGGTGGTGGCGGCGGCAGAGCACCTCGTACCCGACGGTGTCGGCCTGGTCGACGTCGCCGACGACGACCTGGGCCCCCTCGACGACCATCACGCCGCCGACCGTGCGGGCGTTGTGGGTGGCGCGGTCGCCGCACCAGCACAGCGCCTCGACCTGGAGGACCTCGACCCGGTCGGCGAGTTCGACGAGCCGCTGCGAGCCGGGGAACAGCTTGGAGCGGAAGTCGGTCGTGATGCCGAAGGCGTAGACGTCGATGCCGAGGTCGTCGACCACCCGCGCGAGCTGGTCGATCTGCTCCTCGGCGAGGAACTGGGCCTCGTCGGCGATCACGTAGTCCGCCCGCCCGCCGTGGGAGAGGTGGTCGACGAGGTGGGCGTACAGGTCCTGTCCGTCCTTGACCTCGACGGCGTCGGTGACCAGGCCGAGGCGGGAGGAGAGCTTGCCCTCGCCCGCGCGGTCGTCGCGGGTGAGGATCATGCCCTGGAGGCCGCGCGCGGAGCGGTTGTGCTCGATCTGGAGAGCCAGCGTCGACTTCCCGCAGTCCATGGTTCCGGAGAAGAAGACCAGCTCGGGCATGGGGGGATGAGCACCTTTCGGCGAAGGAGAACGGGGATGCGGCGCTTCAGGAGCGTACTTCGAGCAGCGGGACGAGCTGCTCGGCAGGGGTCATCGAGCCGTGGTTGCCGACCATGGCCGACTCGTTGGGCTCCCGCTGGGAGGCGATGAGCAGGACGTCGTCCCGGGCGGCGGCGATCACGTCGCCCAGGCGGGCGTACACGCGCTCGTCGATCCCGGCGGGCGGTCCGAACCAGCCCGCGTCGATCGCCTCGTCCCGCGAGGCCACCCAGAACTGCTCGCCGAGCACCTCGCGCCAGCAGGTCAGGACGTCGTTCTCGGCGCCCGGTACGGCGTAGACGTGCCGGGCGCGGCCCTCGCCGCCCAGCAGGGCGACTCCCGCGCTCAGCTCCCAGTCCTCGTCGAAGTCGATGCGGTGCTGTTCGTCGAAGGGCACGTCGACCATGCCGTGGTCGGCGGTGACGTAGAGCGCGCTGCGCGGCGGGAGCTGCTCGGCGAGGCGCTGGACGAGCCGGTCGACGGTCATGAGCTGGCCGCGCCAGGTGTCGGAGGCGACGCCGTAGCGGTGACCGGCGCCGTCGAGTTCCGAGTAGTACGTGTAGACCAGGGAGCGGTCGCCGGCCGCGAGCCGGGCGGCCGCCAGGTCCATCCGCTCCTCGCCGGTCAGGCGTCCGAGGAACGTTCCGCCGCTGAGCGCGACCTTGGTCAGGGGGGTGTTCTCGAAGGTGGGCGAGGACACCTGCGCGGCGTGCACACCGGCCGCGGCCGCCAGCTGGAACACCGTGGGGTGCGGCTGCCAGGCGCGCGGCTCGGTCCACGGCTGCCAGCGCAGCTGGTTCATCAGCTCGCCGGTGGCGGGATCGCGCACGGTGTAGCCGGGCAGGCCGTGGGCGCCCGGCGGGAGGCCGGTGCCGACGGAGGCCAGGGAGGTGGCGGTGGTCGCCGGGAAGCCGGCGGTGAGCGGGCGGCCGGTGCCGCCGCGCGAACTGCCGAGGAGTGCGTGCAGGTAGGGCGCCTCGTCCGGGTGGGCCTTGAGCTGTTCCCAGCCGAGGCCGTCGATCAGGAAGACGCAGGCGCGGTCGGCCGGGGCCAGTTCGCGGATCGCCGCGGTCATACCGGGTACGCCCATGCCGGCGGCCAGCGTGGGCAGCAGGTCGGCGAGGGAGCCGGTGCCGTACTCGGGGACGGGGGCGGAGGAGAGGGCGAGGGGTTCCGGGTGGTCCCAGACGGGCTGAGCCATCAGCGGGTGGGGTCCGCGGTCGCCTCGGAGAGCGCCTGGGCGAACACGAGGGCCTGGCGCACCGTCTCCGGTCCGTCCCCGGCCTCGCTGACGCGCAGGCTGAGGTCGTCCGCCGTCGAGTTGCCGGTGTAGCCGTGGTCGGCGTCGCAGTTCGGGTCGCCGCAGGCGGCGGGCTCCAGGTCGATGCGCGACACGGCGCCCCAGCCGATCGTCAGCACGACCTCGCGGGGCAGGGTGCCGGGCGTGTACGACTCGGGGTTGGCGACCACGCGGCTGACCACGACGGACGAGATCCGGCCGAGCTTCACGGACTCGGTGGACGTCGTGGCGTAGGGGGTCGGGGAGGTGGTGTCGGCGGCCTGCTCGTCGGTGTGGCTGACGATGAAGCGGTTGCCGGTGAGGACCAGCACGGTCACGTGCCGGCGGACCTCGTTCTGGTCGAAGGTGGTCTCCTGGTGGACCAGGTACGACCGGATGGGCTCGCCGCCCACGGCGGCCTCCACCGCCTCGGCCACGAGGGCCGGGTAGTAGCCGCTGCGCTCGATCGCCGCACGCAGCCCCTGGGTCGTCGTACTGGTCTTGGCCATGCGGTCCATCCTACGGGGACCCACTGACTGCGAGGGACCTCTCACGACCGAGGGGAAACCTCACGTCCCCCGGGAGCGTCCGGGCGCGGGGAGCCGCGTGACACCGGGTGCGTCCAGGGCGATCCAGAGGCGCGGCCCAGGCCAGAGGCGCGGCCCAGGCCAGAAGCAGCGAGCCGGCCGCGTCCGCCGGGAGTGTCCGGATGTGGGTCCTGGGGGGCGGGAGTGCTCGGGGGCGAGCGCACCGGGGGTGCCCGGGACGGGGAAACTCAGGGGCGCCGGGAACCACCCGGGTGTGGGGACCCAGGGGGCACGCGCGTGTGGGGCACGCGCGTATGGAGGACCCCGGGGAGCACCGGGTGCCTTCGGGCACGGGGAACCAAGGGGCGCCGGGAACCACCCGGGTGTGGGGCACGCGCGTGTGGAGGACCCAGGGGGCACCGGGTGCCTTCGGGCACGGGGAACCAAGGGGCGCCGGGAACCACCCGGGTACGGGGAACCCAGGGGGCACTCGCATGTGAGGAACCCCGGGGGGAACCGGAGCACCCGCACGTGGGGGACCCGGGGCACCGGGTGCCCGTCGGACGGGAGAACGACGCGAGAACCCCGAGGGCGCCGAGGGCGCCGAGGACGCCGGGAAGCGCGCGGCGGCGGGGCTTCGGGCGGGGCCGTCGGGAAGCGCTCGCGGTCGTCAGTACGCCGGGAGGGTCCGCGGGCCGAGGTCGTCGCGGGCGGGTGGGGGCGCGAGACGGACGGAGGCACCCAGGACGCTCAGGCCGTGCGGGGCGACGACGACCGGTTCCAGCGTGACGGCGACGACCTCGGGGTGGTCGTCGACCAGCCGGGAGACGCGCAGCAGCAGCTCTTCGAGCGCGGGTGTGTCGACGGGGGCCGAGCCGCGCCAGCCGAACAGGAGCGGTGCCGTCCGGATCGAGCGGACCAGGGACGTCGCGTCACGGTCGGTGACCGGGACCAGGCGGTGCGCCATGTCGCCGAGCAACTGGGAGGCGGCGCCGGCCAGCCCGAACGAGAGCACGGCTCCGGCCGCCGGGTCGATGACGGCCCGGACGACGGTGTCCACCCCGCGCGGGGCCATGGCCTGGACGACCGGACGCACCTCCTGCGGCCTGCCGAAGAGGCCGGTCAGCTCGGCGTAGGCCCGGCGCAGCTGCTCCTCGTCCGCGAGGTCGAGCCGGACGCCTCCGAGGTCGGCGCGGTGACGCAGGTGGGGGGCGGTGGCCTTGAGGGCGACGGGGTAGCCGAGGGCCCGGGCGGCCCGCGCGGCCTCGTCCGGGGTCGGGGCCGGGGTCGCCCGGCGTACGTCGATGCCGTACCGGCCGAGCAGCGCGCAGGTCTCGTCGGTGCCGAGGGTGAGGCCCTGCCCGCGCGCGAGGAGGCCGACGATCAGCTCGGCGGCGCCCTTCTCGTCGATGTCGTCGTACTCGGGCACCTTGCCGGGGTCGGCGGCCTCGCGGCGCCACTGCGCGTACTTCACGGCCTCGGCGAGGGCGCGGACCGCGCGTTCGGCGGCCGGGTAGGCGGGGATGAGGTGGGCGCCCTCAGGGGCCTCTGCCTCAGGGGCCTCTGCCACACGGGCCTCGGTTACGGGGGCCTCGGTCGCAGGGGCCTTGGCCACAAGGGCGGGGACCGGGACGGCGGTGTCCGGGGACCCCGGCGCCGCCGTTCCCGGGGCAGGCGCCGCCGTTCCCGGGGCAGGCGCCGCGGCCCGGGGGCGGGGGGCGGTGCTCGTGGCGGCCGACAGTGCCTCCGCGAGGCCGCCGAGCTCCACGTGCACCACGAGGACCGGCTTGGCGGGGCCGGTGGCCGCGGCCGAGCGCAGCGCCTGCGCCAGCTCCGCGTCACCGGGCGACGCCTCGCCGATCGCGGGGATGGCCGTCACCACGACCGCGTCGCAGGTCTCGTCGGCCAGGGCGCCCGTCAGCGCCGTGTGGAAGTCCTCCGCCGACGCCTCCGTGGTCAGGTCCCGCGGCGGCAGCGGGCGCAGCCCCTCGGCGAGGCACGCGTCGTACGTCAGCAGGCCGAGCGACTCGGAGTTGCCCAGGATGGCCACCCGGGGGCCGCCCGGCAGCGGCTGGCGGGCGAGCAGCAGGCCGGCGTCGACCAGTTCGGTGATGGTGTCGACGCGGATCACGCCGGCCTGCCGCAGCAGCGCCGACACCGTGGCGTGCGGCAGCCGGGTGGCGCGTACGGCGTGCCCCTGGGGGGCGGATCCGGCGCCCTGCACCACCACCAGCGGCTTCGCCGCCGCCGTACGCCGGGCCAGGCGGGTGAACTTGCGGGGGTTGCCGATGGACTCCAGGTACATGAGGGCGACGTCGGTGTCGGGGTCGTCGTACCAGTACTGGAGGACGTCGTTGCCTGAGACGTCCGCGCGGTTGCCGGAGGAGACGAACGTGGACACGCCGGTGACGCCGGTGACTCCTCCGCCCCGGCGGTGCAGACGGGAGAGAAGGGCGATGCCGATGGCACCGGACTGGGCGAACAGGCCGATGCGGCCGGTGCGGGGCATCTGCGGAGCCAGCGACGCGTTCAGCCGCACCCCGGGTGAGGTGTTGATGACGCCGAAGGCGTTGGGACCGATGATCCGCATGCCGTACGCGCGCGCGTGCCGCACGAGTTGGCGCTGGCGCTCGCGTCCGTCGGGACCGCTCTCGGCGTAGCCGGCGGAGAGGACGACGAGTCCCTGCACGCCGTGCTCGCCGCACTCGGCGACGACCTCGGGCACCTGCTCGGCGGGGACGGCGACGACCGCGAGGTCGACGGGGCCGTCGACCTTGCGCACCGAGCGGTGGGCGGGTATCCCGTCGAGTTCTTCCAGGTCCTCGGGGAACGCCTTGTTCACGGCGTACAGACGGCCGGTGAAGCCGGCCTGCCGCAGGTTGCCGAGGACGCTGCGGCCGACGCCGCCGGGGGCGCGGCCGGTGCCGACGACGGCGACCGAGCCGGGCACCAGCAGCCGGCGCACGGAGCGGGCCTCGGCGCGCTGCTCCCGCGCGCGCTGGACGGCCAGGGAGCGCTCGGTGGGTTCGAGGTCGAACTCCAGGCGGACGACGCCGTCCTCGAAGCTGCGTTTCTGGGTGTACCCGGCGTCCGTGAACACCTTGATCATCTTGGTGTTGGCGGGGAGCACCTCGGCGGCGAACCGGCGGATGCCGCGCTCGCGCGCCACGGCCCCGATGTGCTCCAGGAGCGCGGAGGCCACACCCCTGCCCTGGTGGGCGTCCTGCACGAGGAAGGCGACCTCGGCCTCGTCGGCCGGGGCGGAGGCGGGCATGCCGTCGGCGCCGATGCGGTCGTAGCGTACGGTGGCGATGAACTCGCCGCCGACCGTGGCCGCGAGTCCCACCCGGTCCACGAAGTCGTGGTGCGTGAAGCGGTGGACGTCCTTGGCGGACAGACGCGGGTAGGGCGCGAAGAAGCGGTAGTACTTCGACTCGTCCGAGACCTGCTCGTAGAAGCTGACCAGGCGCTCGGCGTCGTCGACGGTGATGGGGCGGACGCGCGCGGTGCCGCCGTCGCGCAGCACCACGTCGGCTTCCCAGTGGGCGGGGTACTCGTGCCGGTCCGGCGCGCTCTGCATGGGGCCCAGAGTACGGCTCGCGTACGACAACGGCGCGGGGCACTCTGTGGAGGACGGAACGTCGGGCCGAGGCCGCGGCCCGGCGACCACGGCGGCACGGGACAGCACCGTTCCGGGCACGCTTCACGTGTGGAACACTGGTCTAGACAACCCTGAACACCGAAGGGCAGCAACACATGGCTGAGCGCCGCGTCAACGTCGGCTGGGCCGAGGGCCTCCACGCCCGCCCCGCCTCCATCTTCGTCCGAGCCGCCACGGCCGCAGGCGTCCCGGTGACGATCGCCAAGGCGGGGGGCAACCCCGTCAACGCGGCCTCCATGCTGGCCGTCCTCGGCCTGGGCGCCCAGGGCGGCGAGGAGATCGTCCTGGCCTCCGAGGCCGAGGGCGCGGACATCGCCCTCGACCGGCTGGCCAAGCTGGTCTCCGAGGGGCTCGAGGAGCTTCCCGAGACCGTCTGAGCCCCGCTCACCGCGCGCACGCAGCCGCGCCGCCCCCACCGGGCGGCGCGGCTCCGCCCTTTTCGGAGGCGCGCCGAGGGATTCGGAGCCCTGCCGAGGGGTTCGGAGGGCCTGCCTGCCGACAGATGCGGAGCCCTGCCGAGGGTTCGAGGGCCTGCCGAGGGTTCGGAGGGCCTGCCGCAGATGCGGAGCCCTGCCGAGGGTTCGGAGGGCCTGCCGAGGGTTCCGACGGCCTGCCGGGAGATTCGGAGGGCCTGCCGGGGGAAATTGTCGGAAGCAGGCCGAATCAAGCGCGTGAGCATGCGGACGACGCGCCACCAGAAATTCTGCGGCGCGCCGAGAAATGGGCAGCGGAAATACACCTCCGCCGAATATCCCTTCTTTGTATACGGCCCTCGTGTTAATGACGCGGGCCCGACATGTTTACGACGTGTTGCGAAGTCCTCACACGGTCCTGGCGTTCTCCGCCCGCGAAGCGCAGCCGGTGCGCGGTGGAGGAGCGCTCGGTGTGGAGCGCCGTGAGCGACCGCGCGCGATCGCCGTCCCCGCGCGCCACCGCGTCCACGATCGCGCCGTGCTCCGCCCAGGACTCCACCGGGTTGGCCGGCGCCTCCACCGCGTACATCCACGCGATCTTGTGCCGGAGCTGGGTGAGCGTCGAGGTCAGGGCATGGCTGCCGGAGGCCTGGGCGAGCGTCTCGTGGAACCAGCCGCCCAGGGAGCGCAGATCCTCACTGCTGCCCCTTCTGGCGCGCTCCTGGCCCAGCCGGACGAGGCCGCGCAGCACCTTGAGGTGCGCCTCGGTGCGCCGCTGGGCGGCCCGGGAGGCGCCGAGCGGCTCCAGGAGCGTGCGCATCTCCAGCAGGTCGGCGGCCTCCTGCTCGGTCGGTTCGGCGACGCACGCGCCCGCGTGCCGCCGCGTGACGACGAATCCCTCCGCTTCCAGCGTGCGCAGCGCCTCCCGGACGGGGACGCGGGAGACGCCGTAGCGGCGGGCGAGGAGTTCCTCGGTGAGGCGGCTGCCGCGCTCGTAGACACCCGCGACGATGTCGTCCCGGATGGCCGTGCACACCGAGTGCGCCGGAATACGCATGACCGACCTCCGCCTTAATCCCCGTGAAACGTCGACGAATGACGTGTGTTCAGTGACTCTATTGCAGTGAGCCGCACATTCCGACGGTGAGCCGGAATCCAGGGATATTTTTTGGACAGCGAGGCGCAGGAAAACGGCGAAAGCCCCGGCCGCAGGGGCCGGGGCGGGAGGATGTGTCGCCGGGTGCCGTGACAGGTGGGGACGCGTCGCCGGGCGGGGACGCGTCGCCGGGCGGGCACGCGTCGCGGGGCGGTGCCGGCGGGCGGGTGGTGCCGGCGGCCGGTGGTGCCGGCGGTTCGCATGCGTCACCGGGTGGCGCCGGAGGCCGAGCCCCCGGACGTCGTCAGAGGCTCACACCGTGCTTGCGGAGGTAGGCGACCGGGTCGATGTCCGAGCCGTACTCGGCGCTCGTGCGGGCCTCGAAGTGCAGGTGCGGGCCGGTGACGTTGCCGGTCGCGCCGGAGAGGGCTATCCGCTGGCCGGCGGTGACCTTCTGCCCCACCGAGACGCTGATCGACGACAGGTGGCCGTACTGGGTGTACGTGCCGTCGCTCATCCGGAGCACGATCTGGTTGCCGTAGGCACCGCCCCAGCCCGCCTCGACGACGGTGCCGGCCCCGACCGCGTGCACGGTGGTGCCCGTCGAGGCGTGGAAGTCGATGCCGGTGTGGCTCCCGGACGACCACAGGGAGCTGCTCGCCCGGTAGGAGGTGGAGACGTAGGAGCCGGTGATCGGCGCCACGAAGGTGTTGAGGCGCTTGCGCTCGGCCTCACGGGCGGCGCGGGCACGTGCCTCGCGCTCCTCCTTGACCCTCTCGGCGGCCTCGGCGGCGGCTTCCTTGCGCGCGGCCGCCGCCTGGGCGGCCTGCTTCTGCGCGGTGGCCTGCTCGTCGATCCGCTCGGCGACCGTGTCGCCGATGGTGACGACGGGGATGAGGCCGGTCTGCTCGGCGGAGGGCTCCGCGGCGAGGGCGGGACCGGAGGCGGCGGTGCCGATGACGCCGGTGGTGGTGAGCGCCGCGATGCCCGCCGCGCGGGCGGAGGTGCGCTTCATCCGGCCGGGACGACGGTGCTTCCCGGTGGCGCAGGTGAACGCCATGAAGTTGAGCGGTCCTTTCCTTCCCTCTCGCCTACCGGGTTAGCTGACGGGTTCGGAGCAGGAAGGTCTCCTACGGACCCCCTCGCGACACGCGCGGGCGTCCGATTCACCCCAGGGACTTCATCGTTGGGTCCCCGGCTCCCCTGGCTCGCGCCGTACGGGGACTCGGCGATGGCTGTCCGGTGCCGCGGATGCGGCGCACTGCCCGACGAACAGCCCGGACGAACCTAGACGCGCCCGCGATCAATCCCCAAACGTGCCGCGGTTTTTGTAGCGCATGCCACAGGGCAGACAGGCAGCCTCTCCCCCAATTCGGACATCCCTTTCAGACATCGGAAGACATCGAAGGGCCCTGGTGACCGGCCGGTCACCAGGGCCCCGCACACACCCGTGTCACCTCGGGGCGCGTGCCTCGCCGTGGGTGGTGGAGCCCCGCGGCTACTCGGCCGGGACGACCTTCACCTCACCGATGCCCAGGGCCTGGACCGCGTCCTTGATCCGGCCCGCGTCACCGACGAGCACGGTCACCAGGCGGTCCACCGGGAAGGCGCTGACGACCGCCGCGGTGGCCTCCACGGTGCCGGTCGCGGCGAGCTGCTGGTACAGCGTCGCCTGGTAGTCGTCGGGCAGGTGCTGCTCGACCTGGTCGGCCAGGGTGCCGGCCACGGCCGCGGCGGTCTCGTACTTCAGCGGCGCGACCCCGACCAGGTTCTGCACGGCGACGTCCCGCTCGGCGTCGGTGAGCCCCTCGGCGGCGAGGGTGCGCAGCACCTTCCAGAGGTCCTCCAGCGCGGGGCCGGTGTTGGGGGTGTCCACGGAGCCGCTGATGGCGAGCATCGCGGCGCCCGTGCCGTCCGGCGCGGAGCGCAGCACCTGGCCGAAGGAGCGCACGCCGTAGGTGTAGCCCTTCTCCTCGCGCAGGACGCGGTCCAGGCGGGAGGTGAGGGTGCCGCCGAGGCAGTACGTGCCGAGCACCTGCGCGGGCCACACGCGCGCGTGCCGGTCGGGACCGACGCGGCCGATCAGCAGCTGCGTCTGGACGGCGCCGGGGCGGTCCACGATGACGACCCGGCCGGTGTCGTCGGCGGTCACCGGCGGCACCGGCCGCGGCTGCGCCGAGGAGCCCGTCCAGGCGCCCAGGGTGTCCCCGAGGAGCCCTTCCAGGTCGATGTCCGTCAGATCGCCGACGACCACCGCGGTGGCCGTGGCGGGGCGGACGTGCTTCTCGTAGAAGGCCCGGACGGCCCCGGAGTCGATCTTCTCGACCGTGTCGGCGGTGCCCTGGCGCGGACGCGACATGCGCGTGCCGGCCGGGAAGAGCTCCTTGGAGAGCTCCTTGGCGGCACGCCGGGAGGGGTTGGCCAGCTCGTGCGGGATCTCGTCGAGGCGGTTGCGCACCAGGCGCTCGACCTCGCTGTCGGCGAACGCGGGCGCCCGCAGGGCGTCGGCGATCAGACCGAGGGCCTTGGCCAGGCGGGAGGCCGGAACCTCCAGGCTCAGCCGGACGCCGGGGTGGTCGGCGTGCGCGTCGAGGGTGGCGCCGCAGCGCTCCAGCTCGGCGGCGAACTCCTCGGCGGAGTGCTTGTCGGTGCCCTCCGAGAAGGCCCGCGCCATGATCGTGGCGACACCGTCGAGACCGGTCGGCTCGGCGTCCAGGGGCGCGTCGAGGAAGATCTCGACGGCGACCACCTGCTGCCCCGGGCGGTGGCAGTGCAGGACGGTCAGGCCGTTGTCGAGCGTCCCGCGCGCGGGGGCCGGGAACGCCCACGGCCTGGCGTCGCCCGCCTGCGGCTGGGGGTGGAAGTCCATCGTGGCGAGCTCGGTCACTTGGCCGCCTCCTCGTTCTCGTCCGCGTCGGGGGTGTCGTCGGTGCCCTCGGCGCCTTCGGCGCCTTCTTCAGCGCCCTCAACGGGCTCGTAGACCAGCACGGCCCGGTTGTCGGGGCGCAGGCGGGCCTCGGCGATCTCCCGCACCTCCTCCGCCGTGACGTCCAGCACGCGCTGGACGGCGGTCAGGGCGAGCTGCGGGTCGCCGAAGAGCACGGCGAAGCGGCACAGTTCGTCGGCGCGGCCGGCGACCGTGCCGAGACGGTCCAGCCACTCGCGCTCCAGCTGGGCCTGGGCCCGCTCCATCTCCTCCGGCGTGGGGCCCTCCTCGGCGAACCGGGCGAGCTCCTCGTCGATGGCGGCCTCGATGACGGGCACCTCCACGTCGCCGGAGGTCTTCACGTCCAGCCAGGCCAGGGAGGGCGCGCCGGCGAGCCGCAGCAGGCCGAAGCCGGCCGCCACCGCCGTACGGTCGCGGCGGACGAGGCGGTTGTAGAGGCGGGAGGACTCGCCGCCGCCGAGGACGGTGAGCGCCAGGTCGACGGCGTCGCACGCGCGCGTACCGTCCTGCGGCACACGGTAGGCGGCCATCAGGGCGCGGGCCGGGACCTCCTCCTCGACGACCTCGCGCAGCTGCTCGCCGATGGTGTCGGGCAGGGAGCCGTCACGGGGTGCGGGCTTGCCGTCGTGGGCGGGGATGGAGCCGAAGTACTTCTCGATCCAGGCGAGCGTCCGCTCCGGGTCGATGTCGCCGACGACCGACAGGACGGCGTTGTTGGGCGCGTAGTAGGTGCGGAAGAACGCGCGCGCGTCCTCCAGCGTCGCCGCGTCCAGGTCGGCCATCGAACCGATCGGGGTGTGGTGGTAGGGGTGGCCGTCCGGGTAGGCGAGGGCGGTCAGCTTCTCGAAGGCCGTGCCGTAGGGGACGTTGTCGTAGCGCTGGCGGCGCTCGTTCTTGACGACGTCCCGCTGGTTCTCCATGGACTCGTCGTCCAGGGCGGTCAGCAGGGAGCCCATGCGGTCGGCCTCCAGCCAGAGCGCGAGCTCCAGCTGGTGGGTGGGCATGGTCTCGAAGTAGTTGGTGCGCTCGAAGCTCGTGGTGCCGTTGAGCGAGCCGCCCGCACCCTGGACCAGCTCGAAGTGGCCGTTGCCCTTGACCTGGGCGGAGCCCTGGAACATCAGGTGCTCGAAAAGGTGAGCAAGACCGGTACGCCCCTTGACTTCGTGGCGCGAACCGACGTCGTACCAGAGGCACACCGCCGCTACAGGGGTCAGGTGGTCCTCTGAGAGCACCACGCGCAGGCCGTTGGCCAGGCGGTGCTCGGTCGCTGTCAGGCCCCCGGAGCCTGCCTGGGCTGTGGCCGTGTGACCCATGGGCATGTACGTCCCTTCCGATCGCGGACGCGGTCGTCGAAACCGCGCTTTTCCTGCCGGTCCTGCCACTGTATGCAAGCGCGCGGAGCGTCGGCGAAGTTCCCGGACGACGTACGCCCAGAGCGAGATCGCGTAGCCTGCGGGCAGCCGTGCAGGAGACACCCCTCCGGCCGGGCCGGACGCCGACGCCCGGGCCCCGGCCCGCGCTGTCAGTGCCACGGTCCACAATGGTCCGCATCAGATCTCGTCACACGCTTCAGCAAGAGTGAGCCGAAGGGCCGCGAGCGTCCCGTAGGCGAGCGCCCAGGAAACAGGAGGAGCCGGCAGCGATGGCCCGCCGCAGCACGAAGACCCCGCCGCCCGACGACTCGTACGAGGAGAAGATCCTCGACATCGACGTCGTGGACGAGATGCAGGGCTCCTTCCTCGAGTACGCGTACTCGGTCATCTACTCCCGCGCCCTGCCGGACGCACGCGACGGTCTCAAGCCGGTGCACCGCCGCATCGTCTACCAGATGAACGAGATGGGCCTGCGCCCCGAGCGCGGCTACGTGAAGTGCGCCCGTGTCGTCGGCGAGGTGATGGGCAAGCTGCACCCGCACGGCGACGCGTCGATCTACGACGCCCTGGTGCGCATGGCCCAGCCCTTCTCCATGCGCGTGCCCCTGGTCGACGGCCACGGCAACTTCGGCTCGCTGGGCAACGACGACCCGCCGGCCGCCATGCGGTACACGGAGTGCCGTCAGACCATGGCGACGAGCCTGATGACGGAGTCGATCGACGAGGACACGGTCGACTTCACGCCCAACTACGACGGCCAGGAACAGGAGCCGGTGGCACTGCCCGCCGCCTTCCCGAACCTCCTGGTCAACGGCTCCTCCGGCATCGCGGTCGGCATGGCCACCAACATGCCGCCGCACAACCTGGGCGAGGTCGTCGCCGCCGCCCGCCACCTGATCCGCTACCCGAACGCGGACCTGGACGCCCTGATGCGGCACGTCCCCGGTCCCGACCTGCCCACCGGCGGCCGTATCGTCGGCCTCTCCGGCATCAGGGACGCGTACGAGACGGGCCGCGGCACCTTCAAGATCCGCGCCACCGTGTCGGTGGAGACCGTGACCGCCCGCCGCAAGGGCCTGGTGGTCACGGAGCTGCCCTTCGCGGTCGGCCCCGAGAAGGTCATCGCCAAGATCAAGGACCTGGTCGGCTCGAAGAAGATCCAGGGCATCGCCGACGTCAAGGACCTCACCGACCGCGAGCACGGCCTGCGCCTGGTCATCGAGATCAAGAACGGCTTCGTGCCGGAGGCGGTCCTGGAGCAGCTCTACAAGCTGACGCCGATGGAGGAGTCCTTCGGCATCAACAACGTGGCGCTGGTGGACGGCCAGCCGCTCACGCTGGGCCTGAAGGAGCTGCTCGAGGTCTACCTCGACCACCGCTTCGAGGTCGTCCGGCGCCGCAGCGAGTTCCGCCGGAGCAAGCGGCGCGACCGCCTCCACCTGGTGGAGGGCCTGCTCACGGCGCTCGTCGACATCGACGAGGTCATCCGCCTCATCCGCTCCAGCGAGAACAGCGCGCAGGCCAAGGAGCGCCTGATCGAGCGCTTCGCCCTGTCGGAGATCCAGACCCAGTACATCCTGGACACGCCGCTGCGCCGGCTGACCAAGTACGACCGCATCGAGCTGGAGGCGGAGAAGGAGAAGCTCAACGAGGAGATCGCCGAGCTGACCCGGATCCTGGAGTCCGACGCGGAGCTGCGCAAGCTGGTCTCGGGCGAACTGGCCGCGGTGGCCAAGAAGTTCGGCTCCGAGCGCCGTACGGTCCTGCTGGAGTCGGCGGGCACCACGGCCGCCGCCGTACCGCTCCAGGTCGCCGACGACCCGTGCCGGGTGCTGCTCTCCTCGACGGAACTGCTGGCCCGTACGGCGAACGCCGAGCCCTTCACCGAGGACGCGGACGGCAGGCGCACCAAGCACGACGTGATCGTCTCCGCGGTGCCGGCCACCGCCCGCGGGGAGATCGGCGCGGTCACCTCGACGGGCCGGCTGCTGCGGATCAACGTCATCGACCTGCCGCGGCTCCCGGACACGGCGTCGGCGCCGAACCTCTCGGGCGGTGCCCCGCTGGCGGAGTTCGTCTCCCTGGAGGGCGACGAGACGGTGGTCTGCCTGACCACCCTCGACGAGTCGTCCCCGGGTCTGGCGATCGGCACGGAGCAGGGGATCGTCAAGCGCGTGGTGCCCGACTACCCGTCCAACAAGGACGAGTTGGAGGTCATCACCCTCAAGGAGGGCGACCGGATCGTCGGCGCGATCGAGCTGCGCACGGGTGAGGAGGACCTGGTCTTCATCACCGACGACGCCCAGTTGCTGCGCTACCAGGCCTCGCAGGTGCGCCCGCAGGGCCGCCCGGCCGGCGGCATGGCGGGCATCAAGCTCACCGAGGGCGCCAAGGTGATTTCGTTCACGGCGGTGGACCCGGCGGTGGACGCGGTGGTCTTCTCCGTGGCCGGCTCGCGCGGCACCCTGGACGACTCCGTCCAGACGACCGCCAAGCTGACGCCGATCGACCAGTACCCGCGCAAGGGCCGCGCCACGGGCGGTGTGCGCTGCCACCGGTTCCTCAAGGGCGAGGACTGCCTGGCCCTGGCCTGGGCGGGTGCCGCCCCGGCGCGAGCCGCGCAGAAGAACGGCACTCCCGCCGAGCTCCCGGAGATCGACCCGCGCCGCGACGGCTCGGGCGTGTCGCTGGCGAAGACGGTGTCGGTGGTGGCGGGACCGGTCTAGGGGCTGTCGTCACATTCCCGTCTGCCCTGCGACGCCCTGCACGCTCCCCCACTGCCTGAACGGCGTGGGCGGTGCCCCCACTCGCCGCACCGGGCCCTGACCCGAGTACATCCAGTACGAGGGTCAGGGCCCGGCACTCCCCCAGCCCTCGGCCGGGGGGACCCCCAGAGCACGCACCTGACGCCGCCAGGCCCGCCCTTCGGGCGACGACGGGAATGTGACGACAGGACCTGGGGCCCCGTGGAGGGCTCCTCCCGGGAGCCCTCCAGATCCTCAAGGTCCTCGAAGGCCGTCCAGATCCTCAAGGCCGCCCCGATCCTCAAGGTCCTCAGGGTCCTCAAGGTCCTCCGGGGCACCGGGGTCGTCGAGGCCGTCGCGGTCCTCGGCGGCCTCGGGGGCATCGAGGGCCCGGGGATCTCCGGGGCCCGCAGGGTCCTCAGGGTCCTGTACGTAGCGCAGGACGCCCCACATGCCGTGCTCGTCGGCGTGCGGGGCGTCGCTCGCGCAGGCCTCCAGTTCCTTGCCGAGGGCGTCCGCGTCGATGCCGGAGCCGATGAGGACGAGCTGGGTGAGGCGCTCCTCCCCGGCTCCCCAGGGCTCGGGGTAGAAGCGCAGGAAGGGGCCGACGGCGTGGACGGTGTACCGGTTGCCGGGGTCGTGCGGGCCGAAGTCGACGTACCCCTTGATCCGGTACAAGCCCTCGGGGCGGCTGTCCAGGAACGGCATCAGCCGGCGCGGGTCGAGGGGGACCGCGGAGACGAAGGACAGGCTGTCGTACGCGGTGTGCAGGTGGTCGTCGTGGTCCTCGTCGTGGTCCTCGCGCTCCGGGTCGTCCTGGAGGTGCAGATCGTCGAAGGACAGCTGTCCGACGCGCTCCTCGCTCGGCCGGCAGTCGAAGAGGAACTCCGGATCGACCCGGCCGTAGGTGGCGGGGACGACGGCGGCCCGGTCGGTGAGCGAGCGGACGAGGCCGAGGACCCGGTCGGCGTCGGGCGCACGGTCGAGCTTGTTCACGACGACGAGGTCGGCGAGGGCGAGATGCCGGTCGATCTCGGGGTGCCGGGAACGGGTGGCGTCGAACTCGGCACCGTCGACGACCTCGACGAGCCCGCCGTACACGATCCCCGGCTGTTCGCTGGCCAGCACCATCCGGACGAGTTCCTGGGGCTCGGCGAGCCCGCTGGCCTCGATCACGATGACGTCGACGCCGACAGCGGGGCGGGCCAGCCGTTCGAGGTAGACGTCCAGCTCACCGCCGTCGACGGCGCAGCACAGGCAGCCGTTGCCGAGGGAGACGGTGGAGTCGCCGAGCGCGCCGGCCACGGCCAGGGCGTCGATCTCGATGGCGCCGAAGTCGTTGACGATCGCGCCGATCCGGCTGCCGCCGCTGCGGTGGAGCAGGTGGTTGAGCAGTGTCGTCTTGCCGGAGCCGAGGAATCCGGCGAGGACGACGACCGGGATCTGATGCGGGCTGCGGCTCTCTGTCACCGTGCGACCTCTCTGTGACCTGCCCGTGCACCGGCTCTCAGCCCGGCGCACGGCCGAGGACGGGCGTGCGGACCCAGGATACGAGCCGGAAAGATCACCGCGAAGTGACCGCCGGTCGGCAGCACTCCCGGAGCGGACGTCGGGCAAGGCGCTGTCCTGCCGTGAGTCACCCGGGCCGGGCGGCGCGGCCCTCATGCCCACTTCTCTGTTGCGGCGCGCCTCCGCGCGCGTGGGCCGGAGCGTGGGCCGGAGCGTGGTCCGGAGAGGGGACATCTGTGCGCCCCGCGCGCCACACCCTGTCAAGCCAGGTTAGGCTCACCTTCGTGAGTACCTGCACGGCCGTCTCGCGGACTCTCGACGAGCCCATGTCCGGAACCGCGCCCACGGCGAGTACCTGGCTCCTGCTGGAACAGCCCGGTCCCTGGGGGGCCGACGCGCTGGTCTCGAGCCACCTCGATCCCGCGGTCGGCCGCGCCCTGGCAGCGGCCGCCCGGGGCACCGGCGTCCGCGTGGCCCTCATCCGGCGCCCCGGACGCCACTCGGACCCCGGCGCGCCGTCCCTGCGCCGCGTGTACGCGGCCCACACGGTGCCGGGACGGGTCTGGCTGCACACAGCCGTGACGGACGACCCGAGCCGGCTGCTGGACATCGACTTCGCCGCGCTCGGCCGGGGCGACCACCACGGCTTCGACACCGCGCTCCGGGGCTGCCCCCACACCGGCGATCCGCTCGCCGTCGTCTGCACCAACGGAAAGCGCGACCGCTGCTGCGCGCTGCTGGGCCGCCCCCTCGCGGCCGAACTCACCGCCTCGGGCGCGAACGGCGTGTGGGAGGTCACCCACCTGGGCGGTCATCGCTTCTCCCCGACCGTGCTCGTCCTGCCGTACGGCTACGCCTACGGCCGGGCCGAGGCACACACCGTCAAGGAGGTGCTGCACGGTGTCCGGGAGGGGCGGATCGTCCTGGAGGGCTGCCGGGGCGGCTCGGCCTGGGAGCGGCCCGGCCAGGCAGCCGAACTGGCCGTGCGCGCGGCGACCGGTGAGTACGCGGCGGAGGCCCTCCGTGTCGTCCGGACGCAGGGCCGTGCGCCGCGCTGGGAGGTCACCGTCGAGCACGGCGACGGACGGCACTGGAGCGTGGTCGTGGCGCAGGGCGCGTCGCTGCCGCCCCGCCCGGAGAGCTGCGGGGCGTCGGTCCTCGGATCACCGGCGAGCATGGACGTGGTCGCGGTGCGCGAACGGGCCCCGGCGCTGGCGGGCTGAGCGGCCGACGGGCTGCGAGCGGGCCCCGGCGGCTGGCGGGCCGAGCAGCCGACGGGCTGCGAACGGGCCCCGGCGCGGGCAGGCCGAACAGCCGACGGGCTGCGAACGGCCCCCGGCGCGGGCAGGCCGAACAGCCGACGGGCTGCGAACGGCCCCCGGCGCGGGCAGGCCGAACA
>NZ_JBIVJP010000023.1:59734-130688 GCF_044750285.1 Streptomyces sp. NPDC088812
GAACACCCGACGGGCTGCGAACGGCCCCCGGCGCGGGCAGGCCGAACACCCGACGGGCTGCGAACGGCCCCCGGCGCGGGCAGGCCGAACACCCGACGGGCTGCGAACGGCCCCCGGCGCGGGCAGGCCGAACACCCGACGAGCTGCGAACGGGCCCCGGCGCGGGCAGGCCGAACAGCCGACGAGCTGCGAACGGGCCCCGGCGCGAGCGGGCCCCGGCGCGGGCGGCGGACGGCCGTCGGTCTCCGCGCTGCCGGTGCCCGCGCCGGCACCTCAGGGACACCGGATGCAGCGCATCGGCGCCGGAGGCGGCGCCCGCGCCGGCATCGCCGGTGACGCCGGACCAGGCGCTCCCGGTGACCCGCTCGGGGGAACCCCGCTCGGGGGAACCCCGCTCGAGCCGATCAGGAGATCCCCGCCACACACCCCTACGGCTCGACCGGACCGTCCACGTACCGTCGAGGCATGAGTCCCGCTCCCCCCGTCCGACGCCTGCGCCTCGGGATGCCCCGGCGCGTCTTCTCGCAGGTGCTGCTCATGCAGCTGGCGATCGCCGCCGGAGTCGTGGTGCTCGCGACGGGGCTGTTCCTCGCCCCGCTCGGCGACCAGCTGGACGACCAGGCGATGCGCCGCGCGCTCGCCATCGCCCAGACCACCGCGGCGGTGCCGCAGATCGCCGAGGACCTGCGCGACACCCCGCCCTCCGCGGACGGACCGGTGCAGCGGGAGGCGGAGCGGATCCGCCAGGCCAGCGGCGCCGAGTACGTCGTGGTGATGGACGTCCACGGCACGCGCTGGTCCCACACCGACCCCGAAGCGGTCGGTGGTCACGTCTCCACGGACCCCAGCCAGGCGCTGGCCGGCCAGGACGTCATGGAGATCGACGACGGCACCCTGGGCCGCTCCGCCCGCGGCAAGGTGCCCCTGCGCGACAGCGGGGGCGGGATCGTCGGGGCGGTCTCGGTCGGCATCGAGTACGACAGTGTGCGCGCCCGGCTCGTCCACGCGATCCCGGGGCTGTTCGCGTACGCCGGCGGCGCGCTCGCCGTGGGCGCCCTGGCCGCCTGGCTGATCTCGCGACGGGTCCAGCGGCAGACCCGCGACCTGGCCTTCTCCGACATCTCGGCGCTGCTCGCGGAGCGCGAGGCCATGCTGCACGGCATCCGGGAGGGCGTGGTCGCCCTCGACCGCGCGGGGCGCATCCGTCTGCTCAACGACGAGGCGCAGCGTTTGCTGGGCATCGGGGACGAGACGGTGGGGCGCTCGCCCGACGCGGCGCTCGGCGAGGGCCGTACGGCCGACGTCCTGGCCGGCCGGGTGACCGGCAGGGACCTGCTCACCGTGCGCGGGCAGCGCGTCCTGGTCACCAACCGGATGCCCACCGGCGACGGGGGTGCCGTGGCGACCCTGCGCGACCGCACCGAGCTCGAACAGCTGGGCCGCGAGCTCGACTCCACCCGCGGTCTGATCGACGCCCTGCGCGCCCAGGACCACGAGCACGCCAACCGCATGCACACCGTGCTGGGCCTGCTCGAACTGGAGATGTACGACGACGCCGTGGAGTTCGTGGGCGAGGTCGTCGGCGACCACCGGGCGACCGCGGAACAGGTGACCGAGAAGATCGCGGACCCGCTGCTGGCGGCCCTGCTCGTCGGCAAGGCGACGGTCGCGGCCGAGCGCGGTGTCGCTCTGCGGATCTCCGACGGCACCCGGCTCCCCGACCGGCTGGTCGACCCGCGCGGGCTGGTCACGGTCGTCGGCAACCTGGTGGACAACGCCCTCGACGCCGTCGCGGGCACGCCCCACGCGCGCGTGGAGGTCGAACTGCGCGCCGAGGGCGGCACCGCCGTGCTGCGGGTCCGCGACACGGGGCCCGGGGTCCCGGCCGAGCACCGCGAGTCGGTCTTCACCGAGGGCTGGTCCACGAAGGAGCCGCCGGCACACGGCGGGCGCGGCATCGGTCTCTCCCTGGTGCGCCGGCTCGCCGAGCGGCAGGGCGGCAGCGCCCGGGTCGGTCAGGCGCGCGGCGGCGGGGCCGAGTTCACCGTGGTCCTGCCCGACGCGCTGACCGGGTCCGGTCCGGAGACCGTTCCGGCAGGCAGCGCGCGGAGCGCGGTCGGAGAGGAGCCCCGATGATCGAGGTCCTGGTCGTGGACGACGACACGAGGGTCGCCCGGGTGAACGCCGCGTACGTGGAGAAGGTGCCGGGCTTCCGCGTCACGGGCGTGGCACACGGCGCGGCCGAGGCGCTGCGCCGGTTGGAGTCGTCGCCGCGTCCGGATCTGGTCCTGCTGGACCACTACCTCCCCGACGGGACGGGTCTGGAGGTCGTCCAGGAGATGCGCCGCCGTGGCCACCAGACGGACGTGATCATGGTGACGGCGGCGCGGGACGTCTCCACGGTGCAGGCGGCGATGCGGCAGGGCGCCCTGCAGTACCTGGTCAAGCCGTTCGCCTTCGCGGGCCTGCGCGCCAGGCTGGAGGCGTACGCACAGCTGCGCCGTACGCTCGACGGCGGCGGCGAGGCCGAACAGGCCGACGTGGACCGGATCTTCGGCGCGCTGTCCGCTCCGTCGGAGCCGGAGCTGCCCAAAGGGCACTCCCCCACGACCGCCGAGCTCGTACGTCAGTCCCTGATGGCCGCGCCGGGCCCGCTGTCGGCCCAGGAGATCGCCGACCGGACCGGCGTGAGCCGCCAGACCGCCCAGCGCTACCTGAAGCTCCTGGAGCGCACCGGCAGGGCCCGCCTGACCCTGAAATACGGTGACGCGGGCCGCCCGGAGCACCGATACGCGTGGGCGACCCGCACCTGAGGGAACGGCCCGCGTCGACGGCGCGCGCCCGCCCCTCGTCCCCTCCGAACAGCCCCCCGCAGCAGTTGCGTTGCCTCTGCCCCCGTCGCCTCCGAGCAGCCCTGCTCGTCTCCCGCGTCGCCCTCTAGACAGCGCCCGCTCCGGTCAGGGACCGCACCTCGGTCTCCGCGTGCTTGGCCTCGTCGGCGGCCTCGGCCGAGGTCACCGTGCCGAGCCAGCCCGCGAGGAAGCCCGACGGGATCGAGACCAGGCCGGGGTTGTCGAGCGGGAAGAGCTGGAAGTCGAGGTCGGGGAAGAGCGACGCGGGGTCGCCCGACACCACCGGCGACAGCAGGACCAGGCCCAGCGCCGGGACGAGACCGCCGTACACCGCCCATACGGCACCCCGTGTGGTGAAGCCCCGCCAGAACAGCGAGTAGAGCAGGACCGGGAGGTTCGCGGAGGCGGCGACCGCGAAGGCGAGCCCCACCAGGAAAGCCACGTTCAGGTCGCGGGCGAGCAGGCCGAGGCCGATGGCGACGACGCCGATCCCGACGGCGGCGACCCGGGCCACCGCCACTTCACCGCGCGGCTCGGCGCGCTTGCGCCGCAGGGAGGCGTAGAGGTCATGGGCCACCGACGCCGAGGAGGCGAGCGTGATCCCGGCGACCACCGCGAGGATCGTGGCGAAGGCGATGGCCGCCACGAGGGCGAACAGGACCGTGCCGCCCGTCGAGCCGGCCCCGCCGCCCAGGTCGAGCGCCAGCAGCGGCACCGCTGTGTTCCCCGCCGCGTTGGACGCGCGTACGGCGTCGGGCCCGACGATCGCCGCCGCACCGAACCCGAGGACGATCGTCATCAGGTAGAAGCCGCCGATGAGCCCGATCGACCAGACGACGGAGCGTCGTGCGGACCGTGCGGTCGGCACGGTGTAGAAGCGGGACAGGATGTGCGGCAGCCCGGCCGTGCCCAGCACCAGCGCGAGGCCCAGGCTCATGAAGTCCAGGCGCGCGGTCCAGTCCCCGCCGTACTTCAGCCCGGGCGCCAGGAACGCGGCGCCGTGGCCGCTGCGTTCCGCCGCCGTGCGCAGCAGCCGGTCGACGTCACCGTGGAAGCGGACCAGGACCAGCACGGTGAGGGCGACGGTGCCGCCGAGCAGCAGGACCGCCTTGACGATCTGGATCCATGTGGTGGCCCGCATCCCTCCCATCGACACGTAGATCACCATCAGGGCGCCGACACCGACGACGGTCCAGGCCTGGGCCGACTCACCGGTCTCGCCGAGGAGCAGCGCGACGAGACTGCCCGCGCCCACCATCTGCGCCACCAGGTAGAGAACGGACACGGTGACCGAGGAGGTTCCCGCCGCGATCCGCACCGGTCGCTCGGCCATCCGCGCGGCCACCACGTCGGCGAGCGTGAACCTCCCGCAGTTGCGCACCAGTTCGGCGACGAGGAACAGCACCACCAGCCACGCCACCAGAAAGCCCACCGAGTACAGCAGCCCGTCGTAGCCGAAGAGCGCGATGAGTCCGGAGATGCCCAGGAAGGAGGCGGCCGACATGTAGTCGCCCGCGATGGCAAAACCGTTCTCCATGGGGGAGAACAGCCGTCCGCCGACGTAGAACTCCTCCGCGGAGCCGTGCCGTTTCCGGCTCACCCACGTCGTGATGCCCAGCGTGACCGCGACGAACGCGCCGAACAGCAGCAGTCCCAGCGTCTGGTGGTCGCCGGTCATGACGCACCGCCCCCTGCTTCGCGCGTCAGCTCCTGTGTCTCCCAGCGCACCTCGAGCGCCGCGCGGTCCCTGCGCAGGCGTGCGTGCCGGGAGTAGGCCCAGGTGAGCAGGAAGGTGCTGAGGAACTGCCCGAGGCCCGCGAGCAGCGCCACGTTCACCGCCCCGGCGACGGGCCGTGCCATCAGTGAGGGGGCGGTCGTCGCGGCCACGACGTACCCCACGTACCAGAGGAGGAAACCGACGGTCGCCGGAATCACGAACCGCCGGTAACGGCTGCGCACCTCCTGGAAGGCCGCGCTGCGCTGCACCTCCAGGTAGACCCGGGCCGCCGTCGCGCCGGCGTCCTGCCGCTGCCGGCGGGCCGGCGGGATGTCGGCGGCGGGCCCGCTCGGGGTGTCCGACTCGCCCCAGCCCGAGGCGAGCGCGTCGTACCACGGATCCTCGTACCGCACGTCGCCGGCGGTCGGGGCGAACACCGGTCCGTGGTCCTGCTCGTGTTCGCCCGATCTTGCGGAACCGTCCCCGACGTCGCGGGGACGGCTGTTGCTTGACTGCATGCCCAAGAATGGGCAGAACGGGAAGATCGCCGACTCTCGTTCCCCCCGCTCTTCACCCCATCAGGTGACCGGGACGCCCGCGCTCCCCCTCTTCCGTGTGATCGGTCCGCCTGTCGACCCGCCGCCCGGTCCCGTCGGCCTAGGCGTCGATGCGCGAGCGGTCCAGCGTGGCCGCCGAGCTGGAGATGAACTCCTTGCGCGGTGCCACGTCGTTGCCCATGAGGAGGTCGAACACCTGCTCCGCCGCCTCCAGGTCGGAGAGGTTGATGCGGCGCAGGGTGCGGTGGCGCGGGTCCATCGTGGTCTCCGCGAGCTGGTCGGCGTCCATCTCGCCGAGACCCTTGTAGCGCTGGATGGTGTCCTTGTACCGGACGTTCTTGCTCTGGAACTCCATCAGCTTGTCGCGCAGCTCACGGTCCGAGTACGTGTACACGTACTTGTCCTGGCCCTTCTTGGGCTGGACGAGCTCGATGCGGTGCAGCGGCGGTACGGCCGCGAAGACCCGTCCGGCCTCCACCATGGGCCGCATGTAGCGCTGGAAGAGGGTCAGCAGCAGGCAGCGGATGTGAGAGCCGTCGACATCGGCGTCGGTCATCATGATGATCTTGCCGTAGCGGGCCGCGTCGATGTCGAAGGTGCGACCGGAACCCGCTCCTATGACCTGGATGATCGCGCCGCACTCGGCGTTCTTGAGCATGTCGGTCACGGAGGACTTCTGGACGTTGAGGATCTTGCCGCGGATCGGCAGCAGCGCCTGGAACTCGGAGTTCCGGGCGAGCTTGGCGGTACCGAGGGCGGAGTCCCCCTCGACGATGAACAGCTCGCTGCGGTCGACGTCGTCGCTGCGGCAGTCGGCGAGCTTGGCCGGCAGGGAGGAGGACTCCAGGGCCGTCTTGCGGCGCTGTGCGTCCTTGTGCTGGCGGGCCGCGATGCGGGTGCGCGCGGCGGCGACCGCCTTCTCCATGACGACCCGGGCCTGGGCCGCTGCGTCCCGCTTCGTGGACGTCAGGAACGCCTTGAGCTCCCGGGTGATCACGGTGTTCACGATCCGGCGGGCCGCCGAGGTGCCGAGCACCTCCTTGGTCTGCCCCTCGAACTGCGGCTCGGCGAGACGGACGGTGACGACCGCGGTCAGGCCCTCCAGAGCGTCGTCCTTGACGATGTCGTCCTCGGCGACGCGCAGCAGCTTTTTGGCGCGCAGGACCTCGTTCATCGTCTTGGCCACGGCCTGCTCGAAGCCGGCCACGTGGGTGCCGCCCTTGGGGGTGGCGATGATGTTGACGAACGAGCGCAGCGTGGTGTCGTAGCCCGTGCCCCAGCGCAGCGCCACGTCGACGCCGAGTTCGCGGGTGACCTCGGTCGGGGTCATCTGGCCGTGGTCGTCCAGGACGGGGACGGTCTCCTTGAAGGTGCCCTGACCGGTGAAGCGGAGGACGTCGCAGACGGGCTTGTCGGTGGCCAGGTACTCGCAGAACTCGCTGATGCCGCCGTCGAAGCGGAAGGACTCCTCGCCCTTGCTGCCGCCCTCACCGAGGCCGTACTCGTCGCGGACGACGATGGTCAGGCCGGGCACCAGGAACGCCGTCTGGCGGGCGCGCTGGTGCAGGTTCTCCAGGGAGAGCTTGGCGTCCTTGAGGAAGATCTGGCGGTCGGCCCAGTACCGCACGCGCGTGCCGGTGCGGGTCCTGGGGATCTTCTTGGCCTTGCGCAGGCCGCCCTCGGCCTCGAACCGGGCGTCCGGACCGTCGGCCGTGAACGCGCCGGGGACACCGCGGCGGAAGCTGATCGCGTGCGTGTGCCCGCCGCGGTCGACCTCGACGTCGAGGCGGGCGGACAGGGCGTTCACCACGGAGGCGCCCACGCCGTGCAGACCGCCGGAGGCCGCGTAGGAGCCGCCTCCGAACTTGCCGCCGGCGTGCAGCTTGGTCATGACGACCTCGACGCCGGACAGGCCGGTCTTGGGTTCGACGTCGACGGGGATGCCCCGGCCGTTGTCGCGGACCTCCACCGAGCCGTCGTCGTGGAGGATCACCTCGATGTGGTCGCAGTAACCACCGAGGGCCTCGTCGACGGAGTTGTCGATGATCTCCCAGAGGCAGTGCATCAGGCCACGACTGTCGGTCGAGCCGATGTACATACCGGGGCGCTTGCGTACGGCCTCGAGGCCCTCGAGGACGAGCAGGTGCCGCGCGGTGTAGTTGGAACCGTCCCTGTCTGCTCCTGCCAGCAGCGCAGTGGACGGCACGGACGTCTCGGCGGTCACGCGGTTCGCTCCTCGCTGAATTTCAAGTGGGCCCTCATGGGGAAGGGCGCGGCATCGTTCGCCGCCAAGAGGGTACCGAGGCCTGGTAGAGCCGTTGTAACGCCACCCTCGTCTGAACGCAGACTAGTCCAGAGTCGTATGAGTGTTCGATCCCTCGATGGAGTGAAGTACATATCACGTTCCCTTCGAGGCATGAACCATTTAGGCTCCGGGCACGTCCTCCTGAACAAACCGGCAATCCAGCCGGGAGGACGCGACCATGACCGACAGCGCGAAACCGTAAGACACACAGACACGCAATACGGCACATTCGCCGCCAAACCGGCAGCAGACGGCCACCTCGGAAGATTTTTTCGGGGAGAAGCCACGAGCGGGAACGTTTTGGGGCTGGTTGGATGTTGACCCTGGTACGACAGCTCGTCGAGCTAGAGAAGAGGCGACGTGACTACTGTTCTGACCCCCGCGAGCCCGCTGACGGCCGCTGACCGCTGCGACCGCTGCGGCGCCCAGGCGTACGTGCGCGTCGTCCTGCTCAGCGGCGGAGAACTGCTCTTCTGCGCCCACCACGGCCGCAAGTTCGAGCCGGAACTCAAGAAGATCGCCGCTGAGATACAGGACGAGACGGAGCGGCTGACGGCCGCTCCCGCTTCCGCCTCCGAAGAAGAACGCTGACCGTTCGCGTTCCACGCGTTCCACGACGAGCAGCTCCGGCGCAGGCCGGCACGTGGGCGGCCGCCCCTGTATCCCAGGGGCGGCCGCCCGCATGTCGTTGCCCGAAGCTTCCGCCCGGCCGCGTCAGGCGGTCCTGGGCAGCTTTCGGGAGCCGGTGCTCCAGCCCAGGGTCCGGACCAGGTCGGACACCCGTGTGTAGACGCCCGGGCTCCCGGCCCGGCCGCAGCCGCTCCCCCAGGACACGAGCCCGACGAGACGGCCCTGCGCCACCAGCGGTCCGCCGCTGTCGCCCTGACAGGCGTCGCGGCCGCCCCGCGCCTCGCCGGCGCACACCATGGTCCGTGCCACGTACCTGCCGTCGGTCGGGCCGGGATACGCCGCCTCACAGAGGCTGTCGGCCAGTACGTGGACGCGGGCGGCTCTCAGGCTGTGCGCGTAGGACCCGATGCCCGTGGTGTCGCCCCAGCCGTAGACCAGGGCCTCCGTCGCGGGCGCGTAGGCCGGGTCGCCCGCCGCGGCCATGCCGATGACCGAGGACCGCGGGAGCGGCTCGGTGAGCTTGAGCACGGCGAAGTCCCCCGAGTTGGTCGAGGTGTCGTAGGCGGGGTTGACCCAGACCTCCCCCACGGGGATCTCCCGGCCCGTGTCCGAGTAGAGGTCGGTCCGGCCCGCGACGACCTTCAGATCGGTCGCCCTCGGCTCCCCCAGGACTTCCTCCCCCATGCAGTGGGCCGCCGTGAGCACGGTGGACGGCCCGACGACCACACCCCCGCAGAACTGTCCCGACCGCATACCGCCGAACCGGTCACGGCTGGACAGCGCGACGGCCCAGGGGCTGGTGGAGACATCGACCGGGAAGCCACCCACGACGACGCCGTCCGACGGCGCCGGAGCGGCGGGTACAGCCGCGACCAGCGGTATCGCCATGGCCGCGGCTGTCAGGACCAACGGCCGGGCCAGGGCCCGGACAAAGGAACGACGCATGAACGCTCCTCACTCTGGAGTGATCGATGAACACCCAGGGTGAGGCAGCTCGTGACACCGCGCACCCGCGCGAGCACGCCGAAGGCCCGGCCCCCGCAGGGGGAACCGGGCCGTCGCTGTCGTCGTGGACGGGCCGCGTCTCAGTCGAGGTAGTCGCGCAGCACCTGCGAACGGGACGGGTGGCGCAGCTTCGACATCGTCTTGGACTCGATCTGGCGGATCCGCTCGCGCGTGACGCCGTACACCTTGCCGATCTCGTCGAGGGTCTTCGGCTGACCGTCGGTGAGACCGAAGCGCATGGAGACGACGCCCGCCTCGCGCTCCGAGAGCGTGTCGAGGACGGAGTGCAGCTGCTCCTGAAGGAGCGTGAAGCTGACCGCGTCGGCCGGGACGACGGCCTCGGAGTCCTCGATGAGGTCACCGAACTCGCTGTCGCCGTCCTCACCGAGGGGGGTGTGCAGCGAGATGGGCTCGCGGCCGTACTTCTGGACCTCGATGACCTTCTCCGGGGTCATGTCGAGTTCCTTGGCCAGCTCCTCCGGGGTGGGCTCACGGCCCAGGTCCTGGAGCATCTGGCGCTGGACGCGCGCGAGCTTGTTGATGACCTCGACCATGTGCACCGGGATACGGATGGTGCGGGCCTGGTCGGCCATGGCGCGGGTGATCGCCTGACGGATCCACCAGGTGGCGTACGTGGAGAACTTGTAGCCCTTGGTGTAGTCGAACTTCTCGACCGCGCGGATCAGACCGAGGTTGCCCTCCTGGATGAGGTCCAGGAAGAGCATGCCGCGGCCGGTGTAGCGCTTGGCCAGGGAGACCACGAGGCGGAGGTTGGCCTCCAGGAGGTGGTTCTTGGCGCGGCGGCCGTCCTCGGCGATGATCTCCAGCTCACGCTTGAGCTTCGGGGCGAGCTTGTCGGCGTTGGCCAGCTTGTCCTCGGCGAAGAGACCGGCCTCGATGCGTTTGGCGAGTTCGACCTCCTGCTCGGCGTTGAGCAGGGGGACCTTGCCGATCTGCTTGAGGTAGTCCTTGACCGGGTCGGCGGTGGCACCGGCGGCCGCGACCTGCTGTGCGGGGGCGTCGTCCTCGTCCTCGTCGGAGAGCACGAAGCCGGCGCTCTCGGCGCCCTCGGGCTCGTCGCCCGCCTTGGGCGCCTCCTCCAGCACCTCGTCCTCGAGGAGCTCGACGTCGTCCTTCTTGGCGGAGGTCTTCTTGGCCGCCGTCTTCTTGGCGGGGGCGGCCTTCTTCGCGACCGCCTTCTTGGCGACCGTCTTCTTGGCGGCCGCCCTCTTCGCGGGGGCGGATTCGTCTGCGGGGTCGTCCGCAGCGGGCGCGACCGGGGCGGCGGGGGTGGTGGCCTTCCTGGTGGTCACCGTCTTGGCCGCGACCGTCTTGGTCGCGGTGCGCTTGGCCGGACTCTTCGCTGCGACGCTCTTTCGGGTGCGCTTGGGCTCCGCGGCACTGACCATCAGCGTCACACCCTCTTCCTCGAGGATCTGGTTGAGGCTGCGCAGTACGTTCTTCCACTGAGTGGCCGGAATCTGGTCAGCTTCGAAGGCCCGACGCACATCGTCGCCGGCGATCTGCCCCTCAGCCTTTCCCCGCTCAATGAGCGCCATGACAGAGACGGACTCGGCGATCTCCGGCGGGAGCGTACGGGATGTGCTGGCCGACACGAACAACCTCTCGGAACGTTGGAAAACGGCTTCCGGCCCCGTCCGGTGTGGACAGGAGCCGACCACCGGCCTGGGGATGGGCCGACGGTGCGGGCGGGGGCCGGGGAGTTCCACAGCGCCTTGAACGGCGTCCGTATTCCCTCCGCGGCTGTCACCTCTTAGGTCATCGCGTTGTTTCCACAAGCGTTACGCCCAATCTTCGTGGCCCGAGTCACACCCCGTAAGCGCTCAAAAACGGTCAGACGCAGGCATAAAAGGTCACCAGCGACGTCTACCCATGCCGCGGCGACCCAACCCGCCCCGTCGCACCGTCGGACCCCGCAGGCCCGTGATCGGGTCCTGCGGGGTCCGACGGAGGGCGGGGCGGCAACTGAGGAGGACACGGTGGGCTGCGGGTCTCACCGACCCTGCCGCCCGCGGTGCGCGCTCAGTGCTCGCGTGGCGCCGGAACGACGCGTTCCACCTCGGGGTGGACGGTGAGCAGCTGGCGCATGGCCGCTTCCGCCCCGGCGCCGTCGCCCGCGGCCAGGGCGTCGACGATCCTGCCGTGGTGCGTCAGGGATGTCTCGGTCGGCCGGTCACAGCCCGTAACGGGGCCTCCCGAGACCTGCAGGGCGGCCGACACGATCCCGGAAAGGTGCTCCAGCATGCGGTTGCCCGCGATCTGGATGAGCAGCGAGTGGAACTCGGCGTCGGCGCGGGAGTAGGTGAGCGCGTCGCCCTGCCCCATGGCGTGCCCCATGATCTCGACCATGTCGGCCAGCCGCTGCTGGACCTCCTCGCGCCCGTGTCCGGCGGCGAGGCGGGCGGCGAGCGGCTCGATCGTCCACCGCAGCTCGCTCAGCTCGCGCCGTTGGTCGTCGCGCTGCGGTCCGAAGGCCCGCCATTCGATGATGTCCGGATCGAGGAGGTTCCAGTCGCTCACGGGGCGCACGCGCGTGCCCACGTTGGGCCGGGCGCTGACCAGGCCCTTGGCTTCGAGGACGCGGAGCGACTCGCGCACGACGGTGCGGGAGACCTCGAAGCGCTGGCCGATCTCCTCGGGCACGAGCGGGCGGTCGGCGCCCAGATCGCCGGACACGATCATCTGGCCCAACTGCTGGACGAGTTGGCCGTGCAGCCCGCGTCCGCGGCTGCCCGCGGCACGTCGGCCCACACGGCCCAGCTCGGGGTCCGCGCCCTCCCAGACGGGGGCTCCGAGGCGGTCCGCGGCGGGAGTCTCGGCGTAGGGGTAGCGGTCGAGATCGCCCGGGCCGGCCAGACCGGAGTCGGCGGAGCGGGCGGCGGTCATCATGGTGTGCGCAAGGGTACTCACGCATCCTTTGTCGGCGTCGTCCTCAACTCCCTTGAGGTCTTTGGTGAAAAGCACACGAAAGGGTGATCGCTCACGACGCCGTAATTGACGCCTTATCGGAAAGAAACGGGCTTTCTGCGGGGAGTTGTGCACATGCGGAGTCCGGATGCGCACGGACGGTCGTCATCGGACCCGGCTGCGCAGGGTCGTGAGCACATACGTGCACAGCAACGCGGCCAAGGCCAACGCCAGCGCTCCGCCCACCGGTTGACCGACCACCCGGCCCGCCGCGGTCAGGTAGCGTTCCCCGCCGAAGGGCCACTGCAACAGGAACACCTCGCGCGCACGGACCGAAAATCCTGCCGCGGTGCGCACGGACGCGCTCTCCACCGCTCTCTGCACGAGGGGTACACCGACCACGGGCACGGCGAGGACCGCGGCGAGCCCGGCCGTGGTGGACCGGAAGACACCCGCCGCCAGGACGCCGGCCCAGGCGCAGCCGACCACGAGTGCGACCCAGCTCGCACTCAGCGCCGGCCAGTCCGCGGGAACCTTGGCGAACTCCCGTCCGTGGACGAGGTAGAGCACTTCGGCGTCACAGCCCACGGTGAGGAAGGCCATCGTCACCGCGGTGACCGCGGTGACGACGAGTTTCGCGGTCAGCAGGCCCAGTCTGCGGGGCACGGTGCCGCGGTCCGCGGCGAGGGCGGGGTGGCGGAACTCGTCGCCGAAGGCGAGCGCGCCGACCAGGCCGGCACCGAGCGCCGCCGGGGGCAGCGGCAGGTGCGCGGGCCAGGCGGCCAGCAGCCGTGGGTGGGAGGTGTGGCCGATACGGGCCAGCAGGAGGGCGGTGACAGCGGAGACGATCAGCACGGCGGCCGTGGTGAGGAAACCGGTGCTGATGCCGGAGGCGCGGCGCACCTCGTAGCGCAGGGGGCGCAGGGGGCTGGGGGCGGGGCGGACGGAGATGGGGGGCGGAAGGGCGGGCAGGGAGTCGAGGGACCGGGACGGACCGGGACCGTTCGGCCCGCCCTCGCTGGGACGGGGGGCTCGGGCCGAGGGGTGGGCGACTTGGGTGGGGACGGCGTCCACCGGCGACGGGGGGGTGTCGGCGGCAGGAGCCGGGGGCTTGGCGGTCGCGGGATCGGTGGAGGCGGATGGGGGCGCGGCGGAGGCGGTTGGGGGCTCGGTCGCGGGGGCTGCCGGCTTGGCGCAGGCCGCCGCGGGATCGGTGGAGGCGGATGGGGGCTTGGGCTTGGCGGCGGGGGCCTGGGCGTGGGTGACGACGGTCGGTGGCGTGTCGGAGGAGTGTGGCGGTGCTTCACCGGTGGGCGAGGAGGGCGTTGCACCGGTGGACGAGCGTGGCGCATCTCCCGTGGGTGAAGGCGGTGCTTCGCCGGTGGCGGCCGCCGGTGCCTCGTCTGTGGTGGGCCGAGGTCCGGTGGCGGATGCCCGGGCTCCGGTGGCAGTGGTGGGGACGGGGACGGGGGCCGCATCAGCCGTGCCGGGGGGCGTGGCCTCGGCGGCCGGAGCGGAGGGCTCGGTCCGGCCCCTCTTGCGGGGCGCGCCCGTGCCGCGGGAGGCCGCCCGGTTCACGGGCTGGTGCGGCACCGGCGAAGGCCGCCGCTCGCCGCCGACCGCGGCGAGGGCCGGGCCGGTGGCCAGGGTTGGCACGGCCAGGGTTTGCGCGGCCTCGCCCGGCGGGCGGTCGCCCTCCCGGACCTGCGGGCACTCCTCTGCGGCACCCGGCCCCATGTCTCCGGTCTCGTCCGCGAGTTGGTGCACGAGGATGCCGTGCCGGAACGCCGTCTCGCCCACGTCGGCGCACGTACTGCCGTAGACGGAGAGCCGGTTGCCGCCTTCCTGCACGACCTCGACGGAACGCCGCCCGGTGCGGGCCTCCTTGGCGAGCAGGGCGGCGAGGCGGGCGGCGTGGGGGCTGCGGACGGCGACACGGGGGCGCAGCCGGGTGCGGGCGAAGTCGCAGGCTTCCTGGTCGGCCACGAGTCTGCCCTGGTCCAGGGTGACGACCCGGTCGGCGACGCGCGTGGCCTCCTTGGAGTCCGCCGTGGTCGACAGGACCGTGCCGCCCTGGGCGGCGTGCGCGCGCAGCATGCCGTGCAGCCACCGGCTCTCGCGCTCGGAGAGCCCCTCGGCGGGGTTGTCGAGCACGAGCGTATGGGGGTCGGCTAGAAGGGCGCAGGCCAGCCCGAGCCGGCGGTCCATGCCGCGGGAGAGTGTGCCGAGACGCTCTTCGCGGAGGCTGACGATGCCGACCACCTCGAGGACTTCGTCGGCCCGGCGGGCCGGAACGCCCGCGGCCGCGCACAGCATGCGCAGATGGCCGCGGACCGTACGGGCGGGATGTCCCGGCACGTCCCCCAGGAGCACGCCGACCTCGCGCGAGGGATGGGCGATGCGGTGCAGGGGGCGCCCTCTGAAGTAGGTGACGCCACGGCCCTGTTGGAGTTCGAGCATCAGCCTCAGCGCCGTGGTCTTGCCCGCGCCCGGCGCACCGAGCAGCACGGTGACGCGACCGGCCCGCGCCTCGAAGGAGACGTCGTCGAGGGCGGGCGGAAGCTCGTTGCGGGGATTGCTGGTCAGTCCGAAGGCCTGGATCACCCGTAGCAAGGTAGCGCAGTATGTCCCATTTTCTGGTATCGCGCGCCTGTATGTGCAGTTAGTGATGGGCGCCTGTCACACCTCGGGGCGCAGCATCGGCGGGTTGAGCAGGGTCGCGCCGCCGGCCCGGAAGAGCTGGGCAGGGCGGCCGCCCTGCCGTGTGGTGGTGCCGCCCGTCGGAACCAGGAAGCCGGGGGTGCCCGTCACCTTGCGGTGGAAGTTACGCGGGTCCAGCGCCACGCCCCATACCGCTTCGTAGACGCGGCGCAGCTCACCGACGGTGAACTCGGTGGGGCAGAACGCGGTCGCCAGCGACGAATACTCGATCTTGGAGCGGGCGCGTTCCACACCGTCCGCCAGGATCTGGGCATGGTCGAAGGCCAGCGGTACGGCCGGTTCACCCTCGCGGCCGTAACCGCCCGGTTCCAGCAGTTCCTCGACCGGTGCCCAGCGCGCGTTGCTTGCGTCGCCGCCGGCCCGGGGGGCGGGCAGGTCCGGGGCGAGCGCCAGGTGGGCGACGCTGACGACACGCATCCGGGGATCACGCTCGGGGTCGCCGTAGGTGGCGAGCTGCTCCAGATGGGCGCCGTAGTCCTGGGCGGGGGCGGAAGGGTCGTGGGCGTGCAGTCCGGTCTCCTCCGCCAGTTCGCGCGCCGCGGCCTGGGAGAGGTTCTCGTCGGCCCGTACGAAGCCGCCCGGCAGGGCCCATCGGCCCTGGTACGGCGGCTCTCCCCGGCGCACCGCCAGCGCGCACAGGGCATGGCGGCGCACGGTCAGCACGACCAGGTCCACGGTGACGGCGAAGGGCGGAAAGGCTGACGGGTCGTAGGGCATGCGGTGATCATAGTCGTCTCCCTGACGATAAGCACTCCCTTCGCCGGCCGCTTCGGCGGCTGATCGACTCCGGTCCGGCAGGGCTGTCGGGGTCCGGTCCCCGCTGCTGCCGAAGCCGAGCGTCATTCCAGTTCACACCCCCAATTGCAGTCCGTCGGCCGCTTCCTCCACCAGGGCGAGTCCGAGCCTGCTGACCCGTACGGAGAACGGAGCGCCCGCGACCCGCAGGCCCGTCAGTGCGATCTCCCCGAGGGGTGCGCTGCGCATGGGACGCAGGGTGACGGTCCCCGACGGAGCGTCCGGGCGGATGCCCACCACGGTGGCCAGCATCAGGATCCCGGCGGCGGCCGCGGTGGCCGCCGGACGGCACGCGGCCGGGTGGGGCAGCGGCACGCTCCCCTCGGTGCGCTGCTCCCCCGCGTACATCTCGGGGAGGCGGTGTCCGAAGGCCTCGGCCGCGGACAGGATGCCGCGCAGCAGGGAGCCCGCCTCCTTCTCGTAGCCCGCGGCGGTCAGGCCCGCGACGGCGACCGCCGTCTCGTGCACCCGCACGGCGCCGCTGCGGTGACCGAAGGGGTTGTGGCCCGTCTCTCTCGCGCCCAGTCCACGCAGCCCCCAGCCCGAGTCCATGACCGGGCTGCCGAGGAGCCGGGCGAGCTGCTCGGTCCGCACCTTGTCCAGCAGCCCGGGGGCGTGCTCGCCGCCGCCCAGCAGCCCCGTGTCCAGCAGGTGAGCGGCGGTCGCGCCCAGGTACGGCACCGGGCGTCCGTCCGGCGTGCGGGCGGCGGCGGGCCGGCCGCCGCCCGGGTCGTCGATCCAGAAGCCACGCCGGAACGCGGCCCGCAGCGCCCCCGCCCAGTCCCGCAGCCCGCTCCCGCCCGGTCTGCCGCAGGCGTCGAGGAGGTCGGCACCGAGCAGTGCCGCGCGGTGGGCGTGGGCCTGCGTCTCGCAGCGGACGGGTCCGCCGGGCTGGGGATCGGGCAGGTGGGTTCCCTCCCCCACGGCGGCCCGTAGCCAGGCGAGGCAGCGTTCGGCCGCCGGCAGCAGTTCCTCGGTCTCCCGGTCGGGCAGTCCCCAACGGCGGGCCTCCGCGAGGAGCACCGGGAACAGCAGGGTGGCCTCGGTACCCGTGCAGCCCGGCGGCAGGTGCGGCCCCGCGTCACGCCGGGGCCCGGGGATCAGGCCCGCTCTCGGTCCCCGGCCGGTGATCTGGGTGCGGGCGAGGGTGCGGAGCGTGCCCGCGGCGAGCCGGGTACCGAGGGGCAGCGCCATACGGGCCGCGGCGAGCGCCTCGGCCGGTGCGAGCCCGCAGCGCCACGGTGCTCCCGCAACCAAGTGTGTGTCCACGGGGTGTGCGGGGTCGCGCACCAGCAGGGCCCGCAGGTCCTCGACGCTCGTGCTCAGCAGTACGGGGACACGCGGGTCGTCCGCCGTCGCCCGCGCGGCGGCCAGCGGATTGGTCGCGGCGCGGGCCACGGCTCGCACCGGCCCGGCGCCGTCCAGACGGACCTTCAGCTCCACGGTGACGCTGCCGCCGGGCGGCACGTCGAACTCCCATCGAAGGAGCCCCGCGGAGGCGAGCGCGTCGGCGGGCGGCGGGTCGGCGGTGACGGACGACGTCCCGCCGTCGCCGGTCCAGCGCAGGCCGGAGTCATGGACGCTGGCCGGCAGCTCGGGACCGACGGCGCCGGCCGCGATCGCCCCGAGGTCGGCGAGATCCGTGCCGAGGGACACCTCGACCGGCAGGCGCAGCGGACGCGTGGCGGCGCTGTGCAGGGTGATCCGCTCCGTCCCGTCCGCGGTGCGGGTCCGTTCGACCACGATGTCCGGGTCCGGACCCCCGTGCGGGGTGGCCCGCAGAGTGCCGACGAAGCGGGCCCGGTCGGCCGAGGTCATCCGTGCCTGCACCCCGAGCGGTTCGCGTCCGGCCACCCGGACCTGGCAGCGGGCCAGGATGCGCCGCCCCGACCGGTAGTACCCCTCCAGCCCGTGTCCGGTCAGCTGCCCCCGCTCGGTGGAGACGGCGAGTCCCGGCAGGGCGACGCAGATCATCGCCGTGTGCGTGGCGGGCAGGTCGGTGGAGCGGCGCGGCACCGAGGCGACCGGCGGCACCGCACCCCGGTGTGCGGCGGGGGCGGGCGGACGTGCTGTGCCGGGCGGCGGGAGGGGCCCGTCCGTGAACGGCGGTTCGTCGGCCGGGGAGCGGAGAGGCTCGTCCCCGTCGGAGGCGGGACATGGGTCGACGGCGGAGGGCGAAGTCGGCTGATGCATACGGTGGCTTCTTCTGCTCTCTGTGCGCCTCGGGCATGGTCGGCGCCGGTGAAAGGCTCCGGCACGAAGGGTGCGCTGTGGCGGCACGCCCCGTACGGGCGCTCCGCCACTCAGGTGAACGGGGCGGGGCTCCCCCAGGTCACGCCCGGAGGCGGAGGCCACCACCGAATGGCGGCGCAGGCGGGGTGGCAGTCGGCGGGTCGGCAGCCGACGGCCGGCAGCCGACCGCCGCAGGTCACCGGCCACAGGTCACAGGCCGCAGGTCACAAGCCGCAGGTCACAAGCCGCAGGTCACAAGCCGCAGGTCACAGGCCGCAGGTCACAGGCCGGTTCCTCGGCGGGGCGGTTCGCAGGAGGGACGGCCGTGGGACGGGTCGCCAGGCGGTCGGGCGCCGAGCTACCGCGGCGGGACGGACGCCGGGCGGCCGCTCGGCGTCGCGTGTCGGACGGCCACTCGGCAGCCGGGTGATCGACGGCCGGGCGCCGGGACGACCGCTCGGCGAAGCGGTACCGGACGGCCACTCGATGAAGCGGTGCCGGACGGCCGCTCGGCGAACCGGTACCGGACGGCCACTCGGCGAACCGGTACCGGACGGCCACTCGGCGAACCGGTACCGGACGGCCACTCGGCGAACCGGTACCGGACGGGTGCTCGGCGAACCGGTGCCGGACGGGTGCTCGGCGAACCGGTGCCGGACGGGTGCTCGGCGAACCGGTGCCGGACGGGTGCTCGGCGAACCGGTGCCGATGGTCGACCGCCCGTGCGTCGGCTTCGCCCGGCGCGGTACCGACGGAGCCTCACCCCACCTCTTTCGTCTCAGCCCCGTCGGCCTGCACGCCGTCCGTGCAGGCACCCCGAGGCCGACCTGAGGTTCGGGTCGCGCCCCGGGAACGAGGTCGGGACTCGCCCCGTGCGGGTGCGGCGGGACCGGTGCCACGGGCAGGGGTGCGGGGGCGGAGCGTGTCGGCTCGCGGCTCGGGACGTTGCCCTGCCTCCGCCCGCGGGTGACCGCCGACGGCCCCCGAGGAGCGCGTACGGCGGCGGCGACGGCCCGTCGCCGACCCGGTCGCCGCCGGAGCCGTCGCCGCCGACTCGGCCACCGGTGCGCTCACATGCGGCGGGCCGGACGCGGTGGCATCCTCCGCCACACCGGGAACATCGAGGCCATCGGCCTCGCCGTCCGCATGGCCTCCGCACCACCCGCCGGCCCTCTCCCCTCCCGTGTCCTCGACCGAAGGGTCGGCCCGTTCCGTCACGCCCCGGCCGCGCCCCGCGCGTTCCGAGCGCAGGCAGCGCCGGACGGACTCCGGGTCGAGGCCCTCGTTGCAGGCCTGGTGCAGCAGGCGTGCGAAGAGGTAGTCGGGATCCGCTCCCAGGGCCATGGCGAGGGCCTCCCGGGCCTCCAGCTCGTCACCGCTGGACCAGGCGACCCACCCCGCGAGCGTGAGCGGCGCCGCCGCGTGTTCCGCGTAGGACCCGACGCAACGGCGTGCGAGCGCGCGCCACAGCCGTAGAGCGGGTGCTGCCTCGTCCCCCTCCATCCATTCGGCCGCGCGGTCGCGCGTCACTCGGTCCTGGAGGCCGAGAATGAGCGTCGCCGCCTCGTCCGGGGCCAGCAGTTCGTCGTCCCGGTGATCCGCCACGAGGGCCCCGGTCACGGGCGGCGCCTCGGCGAGGCGCCGCATGACACGGGCGGCCAACGTGATCGTCTCCTCCCTCACGGCCGCACGGCTCTCGTCCTCGAGGATCCGGGGCACCAGCCCCCTGCCGGCGGTGTCGAGCGCGAGTTCCTGTTCCAGCGCCGCACCGTTCTCCAGCGGGAGCAGACGGGCCCTCAGCTCCCTCAGTGTGCCGCGGACCTGGATGCCGGCGTAGGTGGCCGCCGCTGCCATGACGGACGTGCCGGGCAGGCCCATCGGCACCCCCTCCACCGGGCAGCAGCCCTGGCCCGCGCAGCAGTAGGACCAGAAGCGGCCCTCGGAGATGCACAGAGCCTCGATGACGGGGATGTCGAGCCGGCCGCATTCGATGCGGAGTTGCTGGGCCAGCGGCCGGAGCCGCTCCATGACCTGGCGGCCCGTCCCGTCCTTCGCCGGTTCCTGGCAGAGATAGGCGACCATCTGGGCGGGACGGGCACCCCTGCGTTCGCTGCCCGTCACCAGTCCCTGCGCCAACTGCCTGGCCACGGCGGCCCAGTCGCCCGGGCTCGTGGGGATGCCGAGCCGGGCGCGCCCTCCGAACCGGCCCCGCCCGCCCCGGTCGTGCAGGGCGACCAGGACGATGCTGTCCTCGGGCCGGTATCCGAGCAGGTAGGGAAGGGCGTCGGCGAGTTCCGCCGGGGTGCGCAGGGTCACCTGGTGTGCGGGGCCCGGGTCGTACGACGGTTGCCGCCCTTCGTGCGGGGCTCGCTCGTCGTGCGGGGCTCGCCCGTCGTGCGGGTCATGACCGTTGTGTGGGTCATGGCTGTCGTACGGGTCATGGCCGTCGTACCCCGCCCGACCGTCATGAGCAGGTCCGTCATATCCGTCAGCGCCGATGATGTCGCCGTTCTCAGAGGATCCCGTGGTTTCGCTGTGGTTCGTCATGCGACGACGATCTCGCGGATCGCCATCCTCCGCTTCGCCCTGTGGATAAGTCCGATCAGGAACACGTCACTCAAGCGACCGTTCGTCATGGCGTGCGCGTGCTCTGACATCCTTGGGGGGTGCTCCTGACCGATCCCACGGGCGTCGCGTTCTTCGACGTCGACGGCACCCTCGTCCCCGCCACGAGTTCCTCGGCTCATCTGTCCGGCTTCCTCGGCCACCGCGACGTGCTGGTCCGGGCCGAGGAGGGCTACGCCCAGGGCATCCTGGACAACCGGGAGGTATCCGAGATCGACGCGGCGGGATGGGCGGGCGTGTCCGAAGGGGAAGTGCTCGGCTGGCTCGACGAGCTCCCTGTGGTCGTGGGCATCACGGAGACCGTGACCTGGTGCCGGCGCAGTGGACTGGTGCCGGTGCTGGCCACGCTGGCCTGGTCGCCGGTCGGTGGCTATCTGGCCGACCGCTTCGGCTTCCAGGCCTTCTGCGGGCCTCGGCTGGAGGTCTCGGACGGCCGGTACACCGGTCGCGTCGCCCGTCATTTCGACGAGTACGACAAACGTGACTTCGCGCTCGCGCAGGCGCGGCGCCTCGGGCTGCGCTCCAGTTCGTGCGCGGCGGTCGGGGACAGCCGGTCCGACCTGCCTCTCTTCGCCTGCGTGGGGCTGAGCGTGGCGTTCAACGCGTCGTCCACGGCACGTGCGGCGGCGACGGTCACGGTGGACGACGACGACCTGCGCAGCGTGATCCCGGCCCTGAGCCGCCTGACCGGCCGCTCGGACCCCGAGGTGGCTCGCTGACGTGGGCCGGGTATGACGTAGGCCGTTCCGGACGGTGGCGCGTACCGATCGCGGCGGTGGCGCGTACCGATCGCGGCCATGGCGTATGCCGCTTCGGGCTGACCGTCGGGCCGCCCCCGCCGTACAGCCCGCCATACAGCCCGCCATACAGCCCGCCATACAGCCCGCCGTACAGCCCGCCGTACAGCCCGCCGTACAGCAGGTGGCCGGTGGTCCCCGGCGGGCGGTCGGTGCGTCCCGTCAGGCGGTGCTGTCGCCGCGCCATGACGTCCACAGCCGGCTGTACACGCCTTGGGCGGCGAGCAGTTCGTCGTGTGTGCCCGCTTCCACGACGCGGCCCCGGTCGACGACGGCGATGCGGTCGGCGTCGTAGGCG
This sequence comes from Streptomyces sp. NPDC088812, assembly GCF_044750285.1. Classification (NCBI taxonomy): domain Bacteria; kingdom Bacillati; phylum Actinomycetota; class Actinomycetes; order Kitasatosporales; family Streptomycetaceae; genus Streptomyces; species Streptomyces sp. NPDC088812. The sequence goes on from NZ_JBIVJP010000023.1 coordinate 81,197, forward strand.
GTGTGCAGCCGGTGCGCGATCGCCACGACCGTCCTGCCGGCCAGGACCCGGTTGAGCCCCGATTCGACCTCGTGCGCCGCGGTGGGGCTCATCATGGACGTCGCCTCGTCGAGGACGAGGACGTCGGGCCGGGCGAGGAGCAGCCGGGCCAGGGCGACCTGCTGGAGTTGGGCGGGCCCCAGGTCCGTGCGGTGTCCGCCGACGGGGGTGGCGAGCCCTTCGGGGAGGGCGTCGGCCCATTCCGCGGCGCCGACGAGTGTGAGGACCCGCTCCAGTTCGGCGTCGTCGGCCTGGGGACGGGCCATGCGCAGATTGTCCGCGAGGGTTCCCAGGAAGAGGTGCTGCTCCTGCGTCGTCAGCAGGACGGTGGCGCGCAGCCGTCGGTCGGTCAGCGAGGTCAGCTCCGCTCCCCCGGCGGTCGCCGTACCGGTGTCCGGTGGATGGATGCCCGCGATGATGCGCCCCAAGGTGGACTTGCCGGCGCCGGTCGGGCCGACCAGAGCCAGTCTCTCGCCCCGTCGGACCGTCAGGTCGACCCCGGTGAGCACGGGGCGCCCGGGTGCGTAGCCGAAGTGGACGGCTTCGAGCCGCAGGACGGGATCAGCGCCCGGTGCGGGCACCGCGTCGGAGACACTCCGGTCGGACGGAATGTCGGCGACGCCGACGAGACGGCGCAGCGACGCCGATCCCAGATGCAACGAGTCCAGGCTCCTGACCACTTCGACGACCGGTGCCGCGAGCATCTGCATCATCAGTGCCACGGTGGCCACTTCTTGCAGGCCCACCCGTCCGTCGGCCGCCAGGAGGCCGCCGAGGAGCAGCGTCGTCATGCAGGGCAGCAACGCGCCGAGGTCGAGTGCCGGGAAGAGCACGCAGCGCAGACGGAGCGTGCGGCGCTGGGCGGCCCACATCCGTTCGACGCGCTCCTGTGTCCGCGCGGTCCGCCGCGCCTGCCAGCCGAGGGCCTCCACGCTCGTCGCACCGTCCGCGGTCTCGGCGACGGTCGCCGAGAGCTCCGCGTGCCGGGCCAGGACGTCGGCGAACGCGGCCGGGGCCCGGCGCAGGTACCAGCGCACCACCGGAAGCAGCACCGGGACGATCACCAGGACGGCCAGGGTGAGGGACGGGGACGTGGCGAAAGCTCCCGTCACCACCACGCACGCGGTCACGGCGTTGCCGAGGAGTTGCGGAAGGGCTTGCTGAGCGGTGTGGTTGACCTCGCCGGTGTCCAGGGTGGTGCGCGCCAGCAGGTCGCCGGTGCCGGCGCGCTCCACGACGGAGAGGGGCAGGTGCACGACCCGCTCCATGAAGTCCAGGCGCAGCCGGGACGCCATGCGCTCCCCGAGGTCGAAGGTGGCGCGGGCCGCGGCGAAGGTGAGCGCCGTCTGGAGCACGAGGGCGGCGCCCACCCACAGGGTGAGTTTGTCGAGCCGGTCCACGAGCCCGTCGGGATGCCGTGCGATCAGGTCCGTCATCCGGCCGAGGAGGTGCGGCACCACCAGTGCGGCGCCGGCCGCGGCGGCGTTGAGCAGCAGGACGGTCGCCACCTGCGCCCGCGCGCCGCGCAGCAGGGACCGCGCGTAGCGACGGGTGCGGACGGGCGACGCGACGGGCAGCCCGGTACGCGTCGCGCTCAACGGGTCACCGCCTTCGCGTAGTCGGGGTGGCGCATGAGGTCGGCGTGCGGTCCGGTGAGGATCTCGTCGCCCAGGAAGACGACGGTGTCGCAGGCGGCCAGCAGGTGCGGCGACTGGGTCCGGATCGCCGTGGTGCGCCCCGCGCGGTGACGGGCGAGCCGGGTCGCGATCCGGGCTTCCGTGTAGGCGTCGCACGCGGACGTCGGCTCGTCGAGCAGCAGCACCTCCGCGTCGGTGAGGAGGGCGCGTGCCAGGGTGAGGCGCTGGCGCTGTCCGCCGGACAGCCCCCGTCCGCGCTCGGTCAGCGGGAGATCGAGGGTGAGGGCGTCGGCGTCCGGGAGTTCCCCGTCGTCCGTGCGGGCCGGGTCCAGGCCGACGACGTCGAGCGCCGAGGCGGTGTGCAGTGCCCGGACGACGTCCGCCGTGGTGCGCCGCCCGTCCACGTCCAGCTGCTCGTCGAGGCGGCCCTGGAACAGGTGGGCGTCGCCGGTCAGGAAGTGGATGTGCCGGCGCAGTCCGGCCGTGGCGTACGCGGTGACGGGGCGCCCACCCAGCACGGCGGGCCGCTCGGGGTCGTATCCGGCGAGGCGTTCGAGGAGCCCGTCGGTGCGTCGCGCCGAATCCGCGGCGACGCCGGTGATCCGCCCCGGGGCCAGGTGGAGGCCGGTGACCGGATCGCGGAGGGCGTCGTCGCGCCGGGGGACGGCGGTCCGCGCGGTGTCAGCCAAGTCAGTCCGCGCAGCGTCGGCCGGGTCGGGCAGCGCGGTGTCGGCCGGGTCGGGCAGGGCGGTGTCGGCCGGGTCGGGCAGGGCGACGACGGCACGCAGGCGGCGCGCGGCGACCAGGGCGCGGATGGTCCCGTCGATGCCGAGGATGGCGAACTGCACGGGCCGGGTGAGGAACATCAGGTAACCGAAGAGGGCCGAGAACTCGCCGGTGGTGAGGGCGCCTTCGGCGGCCAGGTGACCCCCGGCCCACACCACGGCGAGCAGCAGCGCACCGGGCAGCACCACCCGGGCGGCCTCCAGGACCGCCCGCGTGCGCGCCGCCCCCAGCCCCGCGTCCCGTACCCGGGCGGATCCGGCGCGGTACCGGTCGAGGAAGTACTCCTCCCCTCCGACCCCGCGCAGCACGCGCAACCCGCGGACCAGGTCGACGGCCTGCGAGGAGAGGTCACCCAGCCGTTCGCGCTGCACGCCCTGCCGTGCGTCCATGCGCAGGAACAGGGGGCGCAGCGTGAGCATCAGTACCGGCATCCCCACCGCCACCAGGACCGCCAGGTCCAGGGCCTGGGTGGCCATCAGGACGACGGCGAGGACGAACGCCACGAGCGCTCCGGCCAGCAGGCCGAGCTGCTCGGCGAACGTGCCCAGCGCGGCCGCGTCCACGGTGGCCGCCGCGACGACGTCGCCCGGGTCGACGTGGTGGCGCAGCCGGTGGCCGAGCGCCACGATCCGCCGTACGAGGAGCTGCTGGGTGCGGAAGAGCGCGTCGAGGCGGCACCGCACCACCAGCAGATGGCTGGTGATGCCGGCGCCGGCCTGGACCAGGACGACGACGCCGAGGGCGGCGCCCCACCAGGCCAGGCGTCCCGTGTCGCGGGCCAGAACGCCCTCCTGGAGTCCGCGTCCGACGACGTACGGCACGAACTGCTGGCTGCCGAAGAAGACCGTCGCCACGGCGGCCGAACGGACGAGCCGCCCCGACTGGGACCGGACGACCCAGCCGAGGACGGCCGGCTCGGGCCGTCCGGTGATCCGGGGAGCGCCCGGGTCCGTCGCGGGGAAAGGTGCCTTCACCCGTCCTGTTCCCCCAGTCGTATGCGCAGCGGGACGCAGGCGCTGCTGATGCTGGAGCGGTACAGCTCGTTCCAGTCGTCGCCGGGGGGTTCCAGGAACCGCCCTGCCTGGAGCAGGGCCGGGACGGTGCCGGAGGCGTCGCGGTGACGTTCCAGCACGGCGGTGGGGAGGGTGACGCGGACCGTCCAGCCGTCGTGTTCCACGTGCCAGGTCGCCGTGCAGCCGGTGTCGGCGGGCGGCAGCCGGAAGTCCGAGCGGTAGACGTCGTACGCGGTATGGACGATCTCGTTGCCGAAGAACAGGACGAACTCGTCGAAGAACACACCGGGGGCGCCGGAGGCGTGCAGCTCGAGTACGACGTCGTCGGCGTCCCGCCCGATCACGCAGTCGAAGTCGAACCGGCCCCGTTCGGGCCGTGCCGTGGCGGAGTGCAGCACCGCGAACGAACCGCCGGCCTCCGCGCGGGTCGCCCTTGTGGACACGTGGTTCGTGTCCCGGCCCAGATCGACGTCGACCGCCCCGAGCCGGTCCAGCACCTGTCCGTGGTGGTCGGACCGGACGAGCAGGTCGGGCAGGGCCGTGCGGGCGTCGACGAGAAGGCCGAAGCCTATCTCCTGCGGGTAGGAGGCCGGTTCCTCCAGGGCCGGGTCCAGGTCCCGTAGGGGTCGGTGTGGTACGTCCAGGGACGCCAGCAGGGTGCGGGAGAGCGCCGCCGCGTCCTGTGCATGATGGTCGGTCACCAGCGTCCCGAACAGCGTGGTGTCGAACTGGGGGTGGGCGAGCAGGTCACGCAGTTCGCACAGTTCGGCCAGCCTGACCTTGGCCACCGGCTGGCAGAGGGCAGGCGCCACGTAGTCGTGGAAGATGTGCAGGACCAGCACGAACGCGGTCATCGTCACGTCCGTGACCCGCAGCAGGCCCGACCGGTCCTCGGGGTGGGGCATCGACGCGGCGAGCACGGTGTCGTAGGTGAGCCGTTCGGCCCGTACCCAGTCCGACATGGTCAGCTCGTACCCGTCGGGTGACCGTCGGTGGTAGGCCCCGCGTGGGTAGCGCCACACGGGGAAGTACCGGTGCAGGTCGACCGAGGGGCTTCCGGGGCGGTCCAGCGACGCCTCTTCGTGGCAGAAGGCGTGTCCGGACGACTGGAAACCGAGCTTCTGCAACCGCAGGGAGGTCTCCCCGGGGTCCGCCGCGAGCAGGTCCAGGTCCGCGGTGGCGCGGTGCACCCGGGTACCGGTCAGGAACCGGGCCGCCGAGTTCCCCTTCAACAGGATCAGAGGGGAACGGTCCTGCTCCGCCCGGGCACCGAGTTCGGTCACGAGGCGGAGGGCGTGCTGTTCGAGGGCCACCGCCTCCGCCTTCTGGTCGCGGTAGCGGGACTCGAGCGAGGCGACGACACCGTTCGGAACGGCCAGGCCGCTCGGGGCGGTGGCGGAACCGCCCGGGGAGGTGCGACCGCTCGGGGCGGTGCGACCGCTCGGGGCGGTGCGACCGTTCGGGGCGGTGGCGGGGCCGTCCGGGGAGGTGCGACCGCCCGGGGAGGTGCGACCGCTCGGGGCGATGACGGAACCGTCCGGGGCGATGACGGAACCGTCCGGGAAGGTGCGACCGCTCGGGGCGGTGGCGGGGCCGGCGAGACCGGCGGCCTCGAGGCGGTCGAGGAAGCGGCCGGTCACCCGGTGCTCGTCGAGCAGCGCGTGGAACGGCGGGTGCGCGGCCAGTTCGGGGGTCATACGGCCGGCCGGCGCGCCGCCGGCCCAGAGCAGCCCGGCGACCAGGTCGGCGTGGGCGAAGGCGTCAGCCATGGGCGGTGCCCACCTCCAGGGAACCGATCGCCGCCAGGGTCCTGTCGTCGAGCCGGAGCCGGGCCGCCGCCGCGTTCGTCTCCGCGTGGCGCGGGTTCCTCGTGCCGACGGCGGCGGCGACGACACCGGGCTGCCGCAGCAGCCAGGCGAGCGCAAGTTGAGCGATCGTGCAGCCGGCCTGCTCGGCGAGCGGACCGAGCGCGCGGACGACCGACAGGTGCCGGCGGCGGGCCCGGGGGGCGAAGAAGCGGGGGTGGTTCTCGGCGCAGAAGAAGTCATGGGCCATGACCTCGCCGCCGCGCCAGTCGTCGAAGACGGTCTCCTCGTCGACCGCTCCCGTCAGCAGGCCGTAGGCGAGCGGTCCGTAGGCGAGCAGCCCGATGTTCCGCTCGGCGCACAGGGGGCCATGGGCGTCGAGTTCCTCGCGGTGGAGGAGGGAGGCCTGGATCTGGACGTAGTCGACGGCTGCCAGGTCGGCGCAGCGGGCGACGTCCTCCACCGGATAGTTGGACAGCCCGATGGCGCGCACGAGGCCCTCGTCGCGGAGCCGGGCCATCGCCTTCCAGGTCACTTCGAGGGGCAGTCGCTGTGCCGGCCAGTGGAGCAGGTACAGATCGACGCGGTCCCGTCCGAGGCGCTCGAGTGACAGTTCCAGCGCCTGTCGCAGACCGTGCTCGGTGTACCGCTCGTCGTCGGGCTCGGGGGCGACCTTGGTGCAGATCCCGACCTGCGGCAGATCCCGCAGCGCCTCGCCGACCACGCGCTCGGCGCCGCCTCCGCCTCCGTACACCTCTGCGGTGTCGACCCAGTTCATGCCCAGCGCCACCGACCGGTGGACGGCCGCCACCACCTCCTCGTGCGAGGTGTTGGGGCCCCATGTGGTGCCGCCTCCGGCCTCCCAACTGCCGTATCCGAGCGGCGACAGTCCGAGCCGGTTGCGTATGGAGGAGGACATACGACTTCGCTCCCTTCCGGGGTGGTTCACGTCGGGCTTCCGGGGTGGTTCACGTCGAGCTTGCGGCGTGGTTCACGTCGAGCTTGCGGCGTGGTTCACGTCGAGCTTGCGGCGTGGTTCACGTCGAGCTTGCGGCGTGGTTCACGTCGGGCTTGCGGCGTGGTTCACGTCGGGCTTGCGGATGGTGTGCCTCATGCTTCCGAGGTGGTGAGGTGGTTCACATCAGGACGGGGACCGGGAGGTCCTTCACGGTCTCCCACGCCTCGCCCGGCGCCGTGTCGACGGCACGGACCGCGCAGGCCAGGGCAGTTCGGTACTGCTCGCGGTGGTCCTCGACGTGCCGCTCGACCGCGGTGCGCCACTCGGCGAGGGGAAGCCCGATGTCGTCGGCACGGACCAGGTGCCGGAAGAGCAGGCGCCCCCAGCCGTTGAGGCGGCACTGCCGTTCGTCCCCGTAGGCGCCGCGGAACTTGAAGGCGACCGGGAAGCGGTAGAGCAGCTCGAACGACTGGAGTTCCTCGATGTGGCGGGTGAGCGTTCCGCTTCTGCGCGCCCCGGCGACCCCGAGCAGGGCGTCCACGGCGCCTTCGCTGGCCAGGTAGGCGTTTCCGTCGAAGACGCCCTGCACCCGCAGCGTCTCGTCCCACAGGGCCATGCACACGACGATGTCGAGCAGGGGACGCATCTCGGGCGTGGCGCGGCCCGACGTCAGCAGGGCGAGGAGCGCGGCCCCCGACACGGGTCCCTGACGCACGGAGACGGTGACGTCGTCGAGCTGGGCGAGCAGCGGGACGGGCAGGTCCTGCCGCCCGTCCGGCACACGCACCCGGAGCGGGGTCCGTCCACCCCGTCCGTTGAGGCCGGGCCAGGCCAGCAGGCGCAGATGCGGAGGCAGGGCGCGCAGCGGGACGCTCGAGGGACCGCCGTCAGGCCGTGGCATGGACACCCTCCCGCTGCCAGGTGCAGTCGCCGCCGCTGCGTACGGCCGTGGCCCACGACAGCAGGCTCCGCCGGTGACGGTCGTCCGCCGCCGTCCGACGGGAGGCGACGAGCCAGACGTCACCCCGGAACAGTTCCTCGTGGACGACCAGGCCGTGGCGCTGGAGGGAGCGTCCGGTCTCGACGCACTCCACCGCGAGATCGGCCAGGGTCGGCACGTAGGACTCGCAGGCACCGTGCACCTTGCGGACCGTGGCTCCCGGATGGCGCTGTGCGGCGTACTCGGTGGCCAGGGTGGGATATTCGGAGACGATGCGCCGGGCGGTGGCCGGCTCCTGGCCGGGCAGTCCGATGGCGCACACGCGGATGTGGTACCAGCACAGCGGCATCAGCCGCTCGACGCCGGCGCCGGACTCCCTGATCCACTCCTCGGACGTGATGCCCGCGTCCAGGGACCCGTCCGCCACGAGGCCGGGGATGTCCTGCAGACGCAGGAGCCATGAGTCCGCTTCCTGCGGCGCCGTGGCGCGGGCCGCTTCCGACTGGCGAAGAAGCCGTCCTTTGGGCAGGCCGATCCTCATGCGGTCATCTCCTGGGAGGTGTAGGGGCGTAATTCTCCGTATGTGCTCAACTGGCGGCTGTGTTCTTCGTGCAGGGCGCGCGACAGCGAGACGCCCAGGTCCACGCGCGTGATGTTGGCCATGCACAGGCACCATGCGGCGACCTGGCCGAGCTCCTCCTCGATGCGCGCGGACGGCTCCGCCCGGCGCACCGCCTGGGCGAGTTCGCCCAGTTCCTCCAGGAACCAGGACAGGGCCCGCTCCGGTTCGAGCTCCCCGTACAGACGGCGCGCCTGGTGCTGGAGGTCACGCAGTCCGTCGAGGGCGGTCGCGATGTCCAGGCGTTGCCCGGCGTGCGCGGCATGGGCGGCGTCGAGCGGCAGGGACCTCGTGACGGCCGGCAGGGTGCGCCGCGCGGTGCCGGCCGCGAGGGCGAGGAGCTCCTCGTCGATCCGTGCGGCGTGCGGGGAATGGGCGGTGGCGCACGGGACGGCGGCCTCGGCGAGCGGCTGGGCAGACCGAGCCGTTGGCGGATCCGACGAGCAAGCGCTTTCATCGTGGACGTCGGCCAGTGTGCGCCAGTCCGAACCGTCGTACACCGCCGTCCCGCGGACCACGACGAGCCGACGGACGCACCCGGGTTCGTGCGGGCCGACGGCGAGCCTGCACGAACCGTCGGCCCCCACGTCCACCGTGGCGTACAGGGCCACGTCCCCGGACAGCGCGGCCAGCGCCCGCAGCAGGACGTCGTCCTGCAGCAGGTCCCGGGGGACGACGAGCCCGGTGGGCAGCCGCCGGACGCTCGCCGGCTGCCCGTACGCGGTGACCGGATCCACCGGATGCAGCAGGACGCGGGGTTGCCGGGGCGCCGTGGACTCCGGGCAGCCGGGCGGCGAGATGTGCACCGTGTACGGCCCGATCCGGGTGGAGGCGCCGCGCGTCAGGGACGTGGTGGGCGCGGCGGGTCCGGTGGCCGCGGCAGGTCCGGCGGGTCCGGCGGACGCAGTAGGCCCAGTGGCCGCGGTGGACGCGGTCGACGCGGTGGGCCCGATGGCCGCGGCAGGTCCGGTGGATGCGGTCGACGCGGTCGACGCGGTGGGCCCGATGACCGCGGCAGGTCCGGTGGACGCGGTCGACGCGGTGGCCGCGGCAGGTCCGGTGGCCAGGGCAGGTCCGTCGGGTCCGGTGGATCCGGTGGATCCGGTGGACCCGGTGGACCCAGTAGGCCCAGTAGGCCCAGTGGCCGCGCTGGCCGCGCTGGCCGCGGTGTCCCCGGTCGCTGGTTTCACGCTCCCTCACCCCACAACCGCGGGGCGAGGAGACCGTCGACGATCTCGTCGCACAGGCTCTCCGGCGTGCGCTCGCCGACGGCGAGCCGGTACCAGCCCCAGTCGGCCGCCGCCTTGGTGAAGTGAGCGGTGCACTCCTCCTGCAGCGACAGGAACGACTGCGCGCCCTCACGCCCCGACAGCGCGTAGTCCTCGGCCACTCCGACCCCTCGCCCCTGCAGGCTGCGCCGCGCGTGCGCCGTACCGGGGTCGCCGTCCAGCAGGATGCCGACGTCCGGCTGGAGGAAGGGGTCCGCGTAGATGTCCGTGACCCGCTCCACCATCCGCTGCACGACCTCGGAGGGGACCGTGTCCTCCTGGCAGGCGGCCGCGATGAGCAGCGCTTTCAGTACGGGCTTGTAGCCGTAGCTCTCCCGGACGACCACGACGCCCTCCGCCGCCCGGGGGCGGACCACCTCCGCCTCGATGACGAAGTCGAGGGCGGCCTCGACCAGACCGGACGCCAGCGGGCCGGAGGAGCGCACGCCCTGGGCTCCCAAGGGGAAGGTCTCCTCGGCGCGCAGCGCCGCGAACTCGTCGAAGGTGCGGGGGATCCGCTCGTCGACGGAGCTCTGCTGAACCGTTCCTCCCCCGTACAGCAGCCGCCAGTCCTCCACCCACAGCTGCTCCACGGCCGTCTGGGGGTACGGCCGTGGAGCCGGCCGCCCGTCGATCAGACGGCGCCAGCTGACGACGTCCAGCTCCACGCCCCGTTCGGCGAGCCGGTCGCGGATCGCTTCCGTCAGGGTGGTCTTGCCGATCCCGTCCGGACCCAGCATGGCGACGCGCAGCCCTGTTGCCGCGTTCATGGCCCTCACCCCAGTTGCAGGTCGCGGTCGGCGAACTCGACACCGAGGTGGGGCACGCACAGCGAGCGATCGCCCGCGACCACCTCACCGGCGTTCCAGGCGCGGTACCCGGCGGCTTCGGCGAGGCGCACGGTCTCGTCCGCGTCGTCGGCGGCGACGACCGCGGCGTAGCCGATGCCCATGTTGAGCGTGCCGTACGCCTCGGCGGCCGACATGCCGGTCCGGCGCACGAGGAACTCGAGGACCTCCGGCACGTCCGGGACGGACTCCAGCACGTACCGGACCCGGGTGGGGGCGCGCATGACCTTCATGAGGCCGTGTCCGGTGACTCCGTTCAGGAACTTGGGGCGTACGCGGGACTCCAGCAGCGCCCTGACGAACCCGGCGTAGATGACACTCGGGTCCAGCAGCGCCTCCCCGAGGCTGCGCCCGCTCGGCAACGCGGTCGCGTAGCCGTCCGGGAGGCCGGCCGCGACCGCCCTGGCCAGGGAGGCCCCGTTGGCGTGGAGGCCGGAGCTGGCGAGGAGGACGATCCGGTCCCCGGGGACGACGTCGCGGCCCAGTACCGGCTCGCGTCCGGGCGGTACGATCCCGAGCGCGCTGCCCGCCAGTTCGAGGCCGTCGGCGGCGACCAGGCCGGGAAGGGCCGGTGACTCGCCTCCGCCCCAGGCCGCACCGGACTCCTCGCAGGCTCGCTGCCAGCCCGCCAGCAGGGCGGTGGAGCGGGCCTCGTCCGCGTACCAGGCCGCGTCCCCGGTGGAGAAGTACGCCGTGACGACCAGGGGTGCCGCACCGACGGAGATCACGTCGTTGACGATGGCGGCGACGGCGTCGACGGCGACGTCCGCGTAGCGGTTGACGCCGCTGTCCTGGAGAACCTGCTGGGCGATGAGCGACTTGGTGCCCAGGCCCTCGGTCACCATCGCCATCGTCATGCCACCGGCTCGGAACACGTACGCCGAGGCGCCTCGGGACTCCGGCACCTCGGCGGCACCGGCGAGTGACAGCAGGCCGCTCGTCGCCTTGGCGCGGTCGATCGCCTCACGCTTGACGCGGTCGAGCACGCTGTAATCGACTCCGGAGTCACGGTAATTGGTCAGCTTTGCCATGAGCCTTTCCCTGGTTGAGCGAATCGTGCCGAAGGGGCTCGCGTCGGTGTGCGGGGTCAAGGGCGGGGAGAGGGCCGAAGGGTGCGCCACCACAAGTCGTTCGCAATACCGAACCTGAGCCCCGATATCGAACGGGCGCCTGCCGACCGTAGGGGCGCCGATCACAACAAGTCAACGGGGTGAACTCCGCATGAACTGGCGGGCATTGCCCTGCACGTCCCTACGGGGCGCGCATCAACGCGCGTCGACACACGGTGCCCAACCGACGTGTCACCTGCGATGTTTGCTTGCCGAACCCACTTGTTTGCGCAGCACTCATACATGCCTGAACAGCATGCGAAACAGCCATGGGACGCCGCACCCGACGACCGGTCACCGATGCGCGGATAAAACCGCTTTCCTGCACCACTGTGTCATTGCTGTGCGGTGCACGGCTCTTGATATGAGGCGGGTGACGGGCTGAGTATCGGCGTGGCGGACGACCTTCGCCTTCCTCCTGCCGTCACATGCGCCCCGCGCCTCGCACCCCGCTGCGTCCTGGCCCATGTCCCCTGTCCGTTACCCCCTGTCCGCCGGAGGAGAACTGGAGTCCGGACGCCACCCCGCCGGCGGACGCGGGCCGCCCCGGCGGTCCGGGACGGTGACGTGAGGGGGCTCAGCCCGCCGCGGCGAGTACCAGGGGAAGGACCTGTTCGCTGCCCGCCCGGCGCAACAGACGGGCGGCGACCGCGAGGGTCCAGCCGGAGTCGGTGTAGTCGTCCACGAGCAGGACAGGGCCCGGGGAGCGGGTCAGGGCGCCGGCCAGGTCCTCGGGAACGGCGAAGGCGCCGGACAGTGCCCTGAGGCGTTGGGCGGAGTTGCTGCGCCGTGCGGCGTGGGCGCCGCCCGGACCGGAGTACGCCAGCGTCCCCAGAAGCGGGATCCGGCCGACGGACGCGATGCCCTGGGCGAGCGAGCCGACGAGGTGCGGGCGGGCCAGGGACGGCACGGCGACGACTCCGACCGGCCGGGCGGAGGCGTTCGGAACGTCCGGCGCCCAGCCACCGGGTGACCGTGCCCAGTCGGCGAGGACCGCCACCGCGGCCCGCAGGACGTCGTCGGGGACGGGCCCGTCGGGGGCGTTCTCGGCCAGCAGCGGACGGAGCCGGTTGCCCCAGCCGATGTCCGAGAGCCGTCCCAGCGCGCGCCCGGTGGAACACTGCTCCGTGGCCGGGATGCGCCCCTTGAGGTCGATGCCCAGTGCGGGCATTCCCGTCGGCCACATCCGGCGCGGCTCGATCTCCACCCCCGGGCGGTCCAGCTCCTTCGCCGCCCCGGTCAGCGTCTGCGCCGAGACGGACGCGTCGGCCCAGGCTCCCGCGCAGTTGTCACAGCGGCCGCACGGGGTGGCCCCCTCGTCGTCCAGCTGCCGGCGCAGGAACTCCATCCGGCATCCGTCCGTGCTCACGTAATCGCGCATGGCCTGCTGCTCGGCCGCGCGCTGCCGGGCGACCCAGGCATACCGGTCGGCGTCGTACACCCACCGCTCACCGGTGGAGATCCAGCCGCCCTTCACCCGTTTGACCGCGCCGTCGACGTCCAGCACCTTCAGCATCGTCTCCAGCCGGCTGCGCCGCAGGTCCACCGACGCCTCCAGGGCCGGCACGGACAGCGGCCGTCCCGCCCCCGCGAGGGCCGACAGCGTCTGCCGGACCTGCGCCTCGGGCGGGAAGGCGGTGTCGGCGAAGTAGCGCCAGATGGCCTCGTCCTCCTTGCCCGGCAGCAGCAGCACATCGGCGTGGGCCACACCGCGGCCCGCGCGCCCCACCTGCTGGTAATAGGCGATCGGTGAGGAGGGCGAGCCGAGATGGACCACGAAGCCCAGGTCCGGCTTGTCGAAGCCCATGCCCAGCGCCGACGTGGCGACGAGCGCCTTGACCCGGTTCTCCAGCAGGTCGGCCTCGGCCTGCAACCGGTCGGCGTTCTCCGTGCGCCCCGTGTAGGAGGCCACGCGGAAGCCGCGCTGCCGCAGGAAGGCGGTGGTCTCCTCCGCCGCCGCCACCGTCAGCGCGTAGATGATCCCGGAACCCGGCAGCTCGTCCAGGTGCTCGGCGAGCCAGGCCATCCGGTGCGCGGCATCCGGCAGCCGGACCACACCCAGCCTCAGGCTTTCCCGGTCGAGCGGACCGCGCAGCACCAGGGCCTCGCCGGCACCGGTCCCCAGCTGCTCGGCCACGTCCGCCGTGACCCGCGCGTTGGCCGTCGCCGTCGTGGCCAGCACCGGTACGCCGGGCGCGAGCTCGGCGAGCATCGCCCGCAGCCGCCGGTAGTCCGGCCGGAAGTCGTGTCCCCAGTCGGAGATGCAGTGCGCCTCGTCGACCACCAGCAGACCGGTCGTGGCCGCGAGCTTGGGCAGCATCTGCTCGCGGAAGTCCACGGAATTAAGACGTTCCGGACTCACCAGGAGGACGTCGGTCTCGCCGCGCTCGACCTCCTCATGGATGGTGTCCCATTCCTCCGGATTGGCCGAGTTGATGGTGCGAGCCCGGATACCGGCCCGCGCCGCCGACTCGACCTGGTTGCGCATCAGCGCCAGCAGTGGCGAGACGATGACCGTGGGGCCGGAGCCGCGTCGGCGCAGCAGGGCGGTGGCGACGAAGTACACCGCCGACTTGCCCCAGCCGGTGCGCTGCACCACCAGCGCTCGCCGGCGCTCACGCACCAGGGCCGCCACCGCCTGCCACTGGTCCTCCCGCAGCCGAGCGGAACCCGCCGGGTCACCGACGAGCTCGGCGAGGATGGTGTCGGCTTCGGTGCGCAGCTCCAGGTCGTCCATGCCTCCATGCAACCCGATGGCACTGACAATCGGCCACCTCACGCCGAGTGACAACCTGCTCACGAACGGTCCACATGCCTCGCACCGACCGGCCTGCGGCCTGCCGCCCCTGCCGCCGAACCGCTCCGGCACGCTGATGCGATGCCGGTGTCCTCCTCACCCAGGACGACGGATCGTCGCGGCCGCACTGCTGGACTGCACGCTCCACTTCCACACCGACGGAGAGGACGACAGTACGACAGGTACGGTGTTCGCCGGGGAGGACCGGGCGGCACCGGACGGCGGCCGGCTGCTGTGTCCGCCGCCCGGCAGCTCACCCTCATCGCGCCCGCCGTCCTGAGCGTGGGACCGCTCGGGCGGAACCGGCTCCCAGGTTTCCGCCTCACCGGACGATCGCCGGACGTCCGTGACCAGGTGTCGCCCGGACCGGCTGCCACACCCCGAACGGCGGCTGCCCGACGACGCGACGTCTCCCCATGCCGACGGCGCACCATCGGGAACACCACCACGACGGCGGGTGAACCAGACGTGTACGGCGGGCGGACGCGTCATGGCCCACCCAGTGGGTAGGGATATAAGACCCGCACCGCCATATAACGGTCGGTGGCCCCAATTGCTCGTTGCCGCATCCCAGTTCGACAGGAAGAATTGAGTTCCGCTCCCCCGCATGGCTCGCCCGTGGTCCGGTAGGGCTTTGCCGTGGTGTGCGCTCCCCCGAAACCGACCCGCCCGCAGTGTGGTCCGTAGCCGAAGGGAGGCTCGTGACCCTCGGATTTGCTCCGTCCTCGGCGGCATCGTTGTCGACGTCCACGTCCGCCGCTTCCGCCAACCGCTTGCTCGAGCCTGCCGAGTGGGCCGCGGCCGGTATTCCGCTGCTGCGCAGTCCGCGGGAGGTCGTCAGCGGGCTGCACGCACGCCATCGGCCCAGACCGTCCACCGCCGTGGTGGCCGTACTGGATCCCGATGAGCGGCTGCTGGCCAGCGCCTCCTTCACCCGGCGTCAGGCGTCCGCCGACGGCTGGATGTTCCGCAACGCGCTGCTCGCACAGTTGCGCCGGGTCATCCCGCACGACTTGCGGCGCCGCACACCGGTGCGTACCGCCGTGCTGCTCTACTGCCGCGACGGCGACGCACGCTGGACGGAGGAGGACGGCGCCTGGATGTGGGGGCTGCGCGACGCCTGCACCCTGCACGGCCTGCGCTGTGGGGCGTACATCACGCTGACGCGGGACGGCTGGCAGGTCCTGGGTGAGGGCAGGGGAGGCCGCCGCCCCAACGCGGATTCGGCTCCGGAGCCCTTCGGGCTGTCGGAGGCCCCGCCTCTGCTGCCCCGCACCGGTGGCGTCGCCTCGGAGGTTCTGCGCCGCGCGGCCGCCCGCTGAGGGCCTTCGGCCGGACAGAGCGGCCGCGGCGGACCCCGCCCGTCTTCGATCCCCTTCGAGGGACGAGGAGGCCGGGTCGACCGCCGTATGTGCCGCCGCGGAAGCGGACACCGCCCGCGGCGGCACATACGGCGGTCTCCTCGGGTGCGCCGACGGCACGCCTGTCCGACGCGCCGTCGGCGCGCATCTCCCGGGACACCCCGAGGCATACGCGCCGAGACTCACGTCATCCGCGCACACCGAGGACGACCGTGGAGGTACCGCAGCCGCGACACCTCCGCCGGTCCGGTGCCGTCCCAGGTGACCGGGACCGGCTCAGACGCCCGCGCCCAGCACCGCGTTGACCTGCTGCGGGTCGCCGCAGACGATCAGCAGGGCACCGGCTCGCTTGTGGGCCAACGGCAGGACGGTGGCCGCCGTGGCTTCGTCACCGCCGTTGACGGCGACCACGACCACGGGACGCACGCCTGCCCGGTCCGCGACGGCGGCGTCCGCGTAGAAGACGTCGTCCCCCGCCTCGTGCTGCGCCCAGTAGGACGCCTCACCGAAGGACAGCTCGTGGGCGGCCCAGGGGTGCTGCTCGCCGGTGGTGATCACCAGCACCTCCCCCGGGGCGCGACCCGCGTCGAGGAGCAGGTCCAGGGCCTCCTCGGCCGCGTCCAGCGCGCCCTCGGCCGAGGCCGGGATCAACTGGATCTGGGGAGCCGCGGGGGCAGCCGCGGAGGGGACAGGGGCGGCCGGGGCCGGAGGCCCGGGCTTGGCGGCGACGTCACGCGGTGCGCGTTGCACCGGCGGCGTGGGCCGCTGGGGTCCGGGACGCCCGGGACGCGACGGAGCCGCGGGACGGGGACCGGGTACGGGTCGAGGGGTCGGCGCGGTGCGGCCGCTGGCCGGAGTGGCGCGGGGACCCTGGGCACTCTCGTGAATCTGAGGCTCCTCGGGAATGAGAGGCATGAGCTGTTATTTATCAAACGTTGGTGCGGCTCGCGCCAGCGGGTGGCACATGCGTGCGAGCGGAATCGTCAGAAGTCGAAGCCGAGCTGACCCTCGATCTCCGGAACGCTTCCGTCCGCCCAGCTTCGGGCCTTCTTGAGATGCCGCCACTGGGGCAGCGCATCAAGATACGCCCACGACAAGCGGTGGTACGGGGTGGGGCCCCGCTCCTTCAGTGCGGCCTTGTGCACGGGCGACGGATACCCGGCGTTGTCCGCAAATCCGAAGTCTGCATGGTCGATACCCAGTTCGGCCATCATTTTGTCGCGCTGAACCTTGGCGATCACCGAAGCCGCCGCGACCGCCACACACGACCGGTCGCCCTTGATCACCGTGCGGACCTTCCAGGGGGCACCGAGGTAGTCGTGCTTCCCGTCGAGGATCACCGCATCGGGGCGGATCGGCAGAGCGTCCAGGGCGCGTACGGCGGCGAGCCGCAGCGCGGCCGTCATCCCCAGGTCGTCGATCTCCTCGTGCGAGGCATGACCCAGAGCGTACGAGGTCACCCATTTCTCCAGTTCCGCGGCGAGCACGGTGCGGCGCTTGACGGAGAGGAGCTTGGAGTCGGTGAGCCCCACGGGAGGCCGGCGGAGTCCGGTGACCGCCGCGCAGACGGTGACGGGACCGGCCCACGCGCCCCGGCCCACCTCGTCGACACCGGCAATGACCTTCGCTCCGGTCGTGGCGCGAAGGGAGCGCTCGACGGTGTGAGTAGGCGGTTCGTACGGCATGGCGCCCTTAGGGTACGCCGCCTGGATCCTCTCGCGACACCCAGGTTTCCCTGTGCGACTCCCCTGCCCGCGGCGAGCACGTCCGGGACCCCCTCACCCGGCGCCGGGTCGCAGCAGCGGCAGCATGAGCTGGTCGACCATCTCCTCCAGATCCCGATCATTCCATTCGCTCGTGCACATCTTTGATCGGTACATCATCATGGCCGGAATGACGTCCAGGACGTAACCGTTCGCCGCTCCGGACCGCACCTCACCCCGCTCTACTCCACGACTGATGATCTCGTGCAAGACTTTGACCGTCGGTTCCACCACCCCTTTCACGATCAGCGCATGGAAGCGTTCCACCTGCGATGGATCGCATTCGTGAATGATCGACCGCACCGCCAGCCCCGGTCTGGACATCATCGCGTCACGCGCCGTCCGGCACAGTACGAGCAGATCCTCACGCACACCCCCCCGGTCGGGCACGGCATCCAGCCGGGGCAGCCCGGCACGCAGGGCGTCCGCGACCAGGTCCTCTTTGGAGGGCCACCGGCGGTACACGGCAGCCTTGCCGGTCTGCGCCTCGGACGCGACCCCCTCCATCGTGAGGCCGTTCCAGCCGACGGTACCCAGTTGCTCCAGAGCAGCATCGAGGATCGCGCGTTCGAGTACGGCGCCACGCCGGCGCGAGGAGGCCGCCCGAGCGGGGGCGGCGGTCCAGCGCGAAGTAACCATCTGAGTGTCTCCAGCGAGCAGAGGGAGGAAGGGGAGGGGAATCGCGGGGAGGGGGATCGCGGGGAGGGGGACGCCGGGCGGCAGTGACGAGGGGCAGGCCGGGGGACGACCCCTCAAGTGAACGCTTGCGTTCACTACTGGGGACTCACTACCGTTGACGCAACAGTGAACGCCAGCGTTCACTAACGCCTTCGTGGGGGACCCATGGTGACGACCTCTCAGTTAACCGAAAAACAGAAACCGGGTGGGGGCTCAGCCCGTGGGCAAGGACATCCGGGCATCGCGCTGACCGTCATCGCCGCGTGCCAACTCATGGTGGTACTCGACGCGACGATTGTGAACATCGCGCTCCCGCACATTCAAGACGCGCTCAGGTTCAGCACCACCGATCTCACTTGGGTGGTCAGCGCCTACACGCTCACCTTCGGCGGTCTGCTGCTGCTCGGTGCCCGAGCCGGTGACATCCTCGGCCGCCGCCGGATCTTCCTGACCGGCATCCTGCTCTTCACGTTCGCCTCGCTCCTGGGCGGAGTGGCCCAGGAACCCTGGCAGTTGCTGGCCGCCCGCGCCCTGCAGGGCATCGGAGGTGCCATCGCCTCGCCCACCTCGCTGGCGCTCATCACCACCACCTTCCCGGAAGGTCCTGAACGGAACCGGGCCTTCGGCGTCTTCGCCGCGGTGTCCGCGGGCGGCGGCGCCATCGGGCTGCTCGCCGGCGGCATGCTCACCGAGTGGCTCGACTGGCGGTGGGTGCTGTTCGTCAACGTGCCGATCGGTGTCCTCATCGCCGTGCTCACCCCGCTGTACATCAGCGAGTCCGAACGCCACCCCGGCCGCTTCGACATCGCGGGCGCGCTGACCTCGACGGTCGGCATGGCCTCCTTGGTATATGCCTTCATCCGCGCGGCGGAGGAAGGGTGGGACGACAGCCTGACCCTCGGGGCCTTCGGTCTCGCCCTGGTCCTGCTGGTCGCGTTCGTCTTCACGGAGATGCGGGCTACGGATCCGATCACGCCGTTGAAGATGTTCGCCGACCGCAACCGCTCCGGCACGTACGTGATCATGCTGAGTCTCGCCGCGGCCATGTTCGGCATGTTCTTCTACATCGTTCTCTTCGTGCAGAACGTGCTGGGTTACAGCCCGATCAAGGCAGGGCTCGCCTTCCTCCCGGTGACCCTCGCGATAGCGGTCGGGGCGGGCCTGTCGCAGCGGTTCCTGCCCGTCCTGGGGCCCAAGCCGTTCATGCTCGGCGGCTCCGCCCTCGTGGTGATCGGCCTCATCTGGCAGACGTTCATCAGCCCCGACAGCTCGTACACGGGCGGGGTGCTCGGACCGATGGTCACCTTCGGGTTCGGCATGGGTCTGAACTTCGTGACGGCGACGGTCACCGCGGTGTCGGGTGTCGCCCAGCACGAGGCGGGCGCCGCGTCCGGTCTGCTCAATGCGACGCAGCAGGTGGGCGGGTCGCTGGGACTGGCCATTCTGACGACCGTCTTCGGCTCGGCGAGCAAGGACGAGGCGGAGAGGCAACTGCCGGACTTCCTCGCGCACGGGTCGGCGGAGCAGAAGGCCGCTTTCGCCACCCAGCACCAGCTTCCCGCGCCTTGGGGGCATGAGGTCCTCGCACAGGGCATCTCGACGGCCTTCGTACCGGCCGCCGCGATGGCCGCGCTCGCCCTGGTGACGGCCTGGCTGGTGATCCGCGTCCGCAAGAGCGACCTGGAGGCCCTGTCCGGCACGGCGGGGCCCATGGCCGGCTGACGACACACAGGGCTCACGGGCCGGCCTCGGGCCGTCGCCGACGCACGTCAGCACGAACGTCGTGCGCACGCGCCCGGAGCCGGTCGCTCCCCCCACTCTGGCGGTCGGCGGAACCACGCCTCGCCGCCCCGCCGGGGTCGTCGCCCGCCGGACTCTCGCCGACCACGCCGACCCCACGGACCCCACGGACCCCACGGACCCCACCGCCCAGAAACCGGTCACGACCAGCACGACCAGCACCGCCAGCACGAACCGCATGCTCACCCCCGACGCTTCAGCTGTCCCCACATCTCTCGGACACCCGCTGCCGCGCACAGACCTCGCACAGCGGACACCCGAAGAACGAGAGCGTGGTCACGCTGAGTTCCCGCCGAGCACGGACAGTTTCTACCGGACGACCCGGCCGCGCCTCAGGACACCGTCACACAGCCGTCGGCACCCATGCCGGGAACGCCTCGACCTGCTCCGCCCAGGACTTCGGAGGTGCCCCGGCCTTCCCCGATGCCAGCACGCCGCCCACGATGGCGCAGGTCGTGTCCACGTCTCCGCCCACCTGGGCCGTGGTCCAGAACGCCCTCTCGAAGTCGCCCAGCGACCGGGCAGCGGACCAGAGGGCGAAGGGCACGGTGTCGTGGGCCGTCGTGCGTCGCCCGCACCCCAGCACCGCCGCGACGGTGGCGGCGTCGCCGTAGTCGAGCATGTCCCGGGCCCGGCGCAGGCCGGCCCCGACGGCGCTCTTCGGGACGAGGGCGATGACGCCGTCCAGGAGTGCCCCGGGGCTGGGCGGCCCGTCGGGCGAGCCGGCCAGCGCGGCGGCCGCGGCGACGGCCATGGCCCCGACCACGGCCTCCCGGTGCTGGTGCGTGGGATAGGCGGAGATCTCCGCCTGGTGGGTCGCCTGCTCGGGGTCGTCGGCGTACCAGGCGCCCAGCGGAGCGATGCGCATGGCGGCACCGTTGCCCCAGGACCCCTGACCGTTGAACAGCGCGGCCGACAGCTCGCGCCAGTCGCCGCCCTCCCGGACCAGCCGCAGCAGCCGGTTGACCGCCGGTCCGTAGCCGCGGTCGAAGTCGTGGTGCTCCGCGAAGGAGTGGGCCAGTGCGTCCTGGTCGATGCGGTGGTGGGCGGCCAGGACGGCGACGACGGAGCAGGCCATCTCCGTGTCGTCCGTCCACTGCCAGGGGCCGAACGGCAGCTCGCGGCGCTTCAGCAGCGGGTAGTTCGCCGGCACGAAGAACTGCGAGCCCAGCGCGTCTCCCACCGCGAGGCCGCGCAGGCCGGCCAGGGCACGCTCCAGGCGCCCTTCGGAAGAGGAGTCAGCGGTCATCTTCCTGCCACTCTATCCGCCGATCCCGTACGGCTCCGGGTCTCGCCACCGGGCGAACGGCCGGTCAAGGAGGTACTTGCCGTCGTCTCCGAGAACGAGTACGCGCATCTCGGCGTTCCCCGGGTTCGACAGCGACTCGAACTCGGCGACCGTCCAGTGGAACCAGCGCATGCAGAACAGGCGCATGGCGAGGCCGTGGGTCACGATGAGGACGTTCGGCGGGTGGTCCGGTGCCTCGAAGCTGCGGAACAGGCTCTCGAGGAAGCCACCGACCCGGTCGTAGACGTCGGCCCCGCTCTCTCCTTGGGCGAAGCGGTAGAAGAAGTGCCCGTAGGCGTCACGGTAGGCCTTCTGCAGGCGGACGTCGTCGCGGTCCTGCCAGTTGCCCCAGTCCTGCTCGCGCAGCCGGGGCTCCTCGCGCACCCGTATCAGGTCGGGGTCGAGATGGAACGCGCGGAGGGTTTCGTGTGTCCGCCGGTAGGGCGAGACGTACACGCTGACGCGCTCCGAGCCGAACAGCTCCCGGAGGGTCTTCCCCGTCTCCTCCGCCTGCCGCCAGCCCCGCTCGGTCAGAGCCAGTGCGTGGTCCGGTTCACGCTCGTACACGGTGTCATCAACATTGCCCGTTGACTCCCCGTGTCGGACAAGGACGATGCGCCGTGGTCGTGCCATGCCGAAACACTAGATCGGGTGGCGGCCGATCGGGCAATCCAACGGTCCCTGTACGGCGTACGTCACATGAATCCCACGCCGGAACGCTGACGAGGCCGCACCCCCCGCGAGTCCCGACCTCAGACAGTCCAGGTCGGTTCGAGGGGCACGATGTCACCGGTGAGGGAGGAGATGTCCGCCTCGATCTGGGCGCGCAGTGCGAGCCGCTCGACACGCTCGGTGCGGTACTTGCCGTGCTCGGCCTCCGAGCGCCACATCGACAGCACCAGGAACTCATGGCCCGGCGCCTCCGCGAACAGGCCGCGGATCATCCCCGGGGATCCGGCCATGGCGGGGTTCCACACCTTCTCCTGCATGAGCGTGAAGTGCTCGGCGCGCTCCTCGCGCACCCGGCACAGGGCGACCCGCAGCAGGTCGGAATCGGTGAAGCGGGGTTCGAAGCCCGTCTTCACGTCGAAGCGGTGGTCGAACAGCCGGACCTGGGCATCCGTGAAGGTGCCCGCCTGGGCGGCCGCGAGCCGGCCGTGGGAGCGCGCCATGAAGGAGTCGTAGAAGGCACGGCTCTCCCAGAAGGCGAAGACATGCGCGACGGAGGGCCGTGTCCTGCTCCAGCCCCCGCCCTGTCCCCGAAATCCCGGCTCCCCCAGAAGCCCCGCCCACTTCCGCTGCCCCCGCTCGAAACCGCGGCGGTCGACCACGGTGCAGCGAATCCACTTGACCAGCACCGCGCCATCGTACGGCCACCAGGCACGCTGCCGGTCTCCTCGGGCACCGAGCGGTCCTGTGCGGGCGCACACGCGCGTGGCAGGATGGACAACCGGCCCTGACGATCCGGCAGTTCGGGGCGACGGCAGACGGGGAACGGGGAGGGCAGTCCGGTGAACGGCCTCAACAAGGGGATCGGCAAGGTCGAGATAGCGCTGAAGTGGGATCCGAGTCCGGCGGGCCGACCGCCCACCGATCTGGACCTGGTGGCCGCGGCCTACTTGGCGGACGATCCGCAGGGCGCCCCCGCCTACGTGGTGCACTTCGACAGCCGCTCCCCCGACGGCACCGTCCATCTCAATCGGGACAGCAAGGACGGCAAGGGCTTCGGCTGGGACGAGGTCATGGTGGTGGAGCTGAACCGGCTGGATGTCCGGTACGCGCGCGTGGTGGTCGGTGTGGTCATCCAGCAGCAACCCGCCCATAGGACCTTCGTCAGCGTGCTCAACCCCGCCGTCCGCATCCGCGAGGGCTACACCGACCTGGCCGTGGACGACTTCGGCGGCGTCCTCGGCGCGACGGCGGCGACGGTCGCGGAGTTCAGGCGTGTCTCGGCCGACGGATGGGCGTTCGACGCCGGTGTCCGGGGTTTCGAGGACGACCCGGCGACGTTCACGCAGATCATGGGCCGACTGCACCAAAGCTGAGCTGCGCCCGGGAGCCGGGCACGCATGCACCAGGGCGGTGGCGCCGGGTGACCGGCTCCACCGCCCTGATCATCAGGTTTCACGCCACGACGGCGCCAGAAATCAGCTGCAACCGCTGGTCGAGCCGCAGCCCTCGCAGATGTAGCAGGAACCGGCCCGCTGCATCTTCGTGCCGCAGGAGAAGCACAGCGGGGCGTCGGCCTGGATGCCCAGCTGCATCTCCACCAGTTCGGCGCTGGTGTGGGCCTGCTTCAGGGCGGGCGCGGCCGTACCGGCCTCCGCCTTCGGCGTGGCCACGGCCTTCAGGTCCGTCTGGCGCGGAGCCGACTGGGCCAGACCCTCGACGTCGACGTCCTCCTCGGCCGGCTCGTAGGAGCCGGTCTCCAGGTGCCGCTGGCGCTCCTCGGCGGAGTGGATGCCGAGTGCGGACCGCGTCTCGAAGGGCAGGAAGTCGAGCGCCAGGCGGCGGAAGATGTAGTCGACGATCGACTGGGCCATCCGCACGTCCGGGTCGTCCGTCATACCGGCCGGCTCGAAGCGCATGTTGGTGAACTTCGAGACGTACGTCTCCAGCGGAACGCCGTACTGAAGGCCGACGGAGACCGCGATGGAGAAGGCGTCCATCATGCCCGCGAGCGTGGAACCCTGCTTCGACATCTTCAGGAAGACCTCGCCGAGACCGTCGTCCGGGTAGGAGTTGGCGGTCATGTAGCCCTCGGCGCCGCCGACCGTGAAGGAGGTCGTGATGCCGGGACGGCCCTTGGGGAGGCGCTTGCGGACCGGGCGGTACTCGACGACCTTCTCGACCGCGGTACGGATCGTGTCCTCGGCCTTCTCCGTGATCTCGGCCTTCTCCTTCTCCTTGGTCTTCGCGGAGAGCGGCTGGCCGACCTTGCAGTTGTCGCGGTAGATCGCGAGCGCCTTGACGCCCAGCTTCCAGGCCTCGTAGTAGATCTCCTCGACCTCCTCGACGGTCGCCGTCTCCGGCATGTTGACCGTCTTGGAGATGGCACCGGAGATCCACGGCTGGATCGCGGCCATCATGCGGACGTGGCCCATCGGGGAGATGGCGCGCTCGCCCATGGCGCAGTCGAACACCTCGTAGTGCTCCTGCTTGAGGCCGGGGGCGTCGATCACGTTGCCGTTCTCGGCGATGTGGGCGACGATCGCCTCGATCTGCTCCTCCTGGTAGCCCAGGCGGCGCAAAGCCTGCGGGACGGTGCCGTTGACGATCTGCATCGAACCGCCGCCGACCAGTTTCTTGAACTTGACCAGGGCGAGGTCGGGCTCGACGCCGGTGGTGTCGCAGGACATCGCGAGACCGATGGTGCCGGTCGGGGCGAGCACGGACGCCTGGGCGTTACGGAAACCGTTCTTCTCACCGAGGCGCAGCACGTCCTGCCAGGCCTCCGTGGCGGCGGCCCAGACCGGGTTGTCCAGGTCGTCCATGCGGACGGCCGCGCCGTTGGCGTCGGCGTGCTGCTTCATGACGCGGTTGTGGGCGTCCGCGTTGCGGGCGTAGCCGTCGTACGGGCCGACGACCGCGGCCAGCTCGGCGGAGCGGCGGTAGGCCGTGCCGGTCATCAGGGAGGTGATGGCACCGGCCAGGGCGCGGCCGCCGTCGGAGTCGTACGCGTGGCCGGTCGCCATCAGCAGGGCGCCGAGGTTGGCGTAGCCGATGCCGAGCTGGCGGAACGCGCGCGTGTTCTCGCCGATCTTCTGGGTCGGGAAGTCCGCGAAGCAGATGGAGATGTCCATCGCGGTGATGACGAGCTCGACGACCTTCTGGAAACGCTCGGCCTCGAAGGACTGGTTGCCCTGGCCGTCGTCCTTCAGGAACTTCATCAGGTTCAGCGAGGCGAGGTTGCAGGACGTGTTGTCCAGGTGCATGTACTCACTGCACGGGTTCGACGCGGTGATCCGGCCGGATTCGGGGCAGGTGTGCCAGTTGTTGATGACACCGTCGTACTGGATGCCGGGGTCGGCACAGGCCCAGGCGGCCTCGGCGATCTTGCGGAAGAGCGACTTGGCGTCGACCTTCTCGATCACCTCGCCGGTCATCCGCGCACGCAGGCCGAACTGACCGCCCTGCTCGACGGCCTGCATGAACTCGTCGTTCACGCGGACCGAGTTGTTCGCGTTCTGGTACTGGACGGACGTGATGTCGTCGCCGCCCAGGTCCATGTCGAAGCCCGCGTCGCGCAGGACGCGGATCTTCTCCTCTTCCTTGACCTTGGTCTCGATGAAGTCCTCGATGTCGGGGTGGTCCACGTCGAGGACGACCATCTTGGCGGCGCGGCGGGTGGCGCCACCGGACTTGATGGTGCCGGCGGAGGCGTCGGCACCGCGCATGAAGGAGACCGGGCCGGAGGCGTTGCCACCGGAGGAGAGCAGTTCCTTGGAGGAACGGATGCGGGAGAGGTTCAGGCCGGCGCCGGAGCCGCCCTTGAAGATCATGCCCTCTTCCTTGTACCAGTCGAGGATCGACTCCATGGAGTCGTCGACGGACAGGATGAAGCAGGCGGAGACCTGCTGGGGCTGCGGGGTGCCGACGTTGAACCAGACGGGGCTGTTGAAGCTGAAGATCTGGTGCAGGAGGGCGTAGGAGAGCTCGTGCTCGAAGACCTCGGCGTCGGCGGGCGAGGCGAAGTAGTGGTGGTCCTCTCCGGCCTTCCGATAGGTCTTCACGATGCGGTCGATCAGCTGCTTGAGGCTGACCTCGCGCTGCGGGGTGCCGACGGCGCCCCGGAAGTACTTGCTGGTGACGATGTTGACCGCGTTCACCGACCAGAAGTCGGGGAACTCGACGCCACGCTGCTCGAAATTGACCGAGCCGTCGCGCCAGTTGGTCATGACGACGTCACGGCGCTCCCAGGCCACCTCGTCGTACGGGTGCACGCCGGGAGTGGTGTGGATGCGCTCGATACGCAGCCCCTTGGTGGCCTTGGTGCCCTTCGCTCGGGAACCTCGTGCCGGACCGCTCGCCGTCTCTGTCATGCCGCCTCCCTGTACAGGCAAAAACGCCCTGAAATGCCACGATGTTCCGTGGCACGGTGTTGTGTCTTGTACTGCGGGCAACCACACGCCTGCGCCCGCAGCAAGTCTTCTTCGCCGCCGCCCGGCCGGATCCGGGTCCTGGCCCCGTTCCGGCCCGCCGGTCAGTCGGCGGCGTGGGCGGGCTCGGGGACCTGTACGGCCCCTCCGCGCCCGCCGTCGTCTTCCCGGGCCCCCGCGACAGCGCCTTCGGCGTCCTCGCGGTCGCCGTCGTCCGCGGCGGGGTGTCCCGTCTGCTCCCTGAGTTCCGCGATCGCGGCCTCGAAGTCCTCGAGCGAGTCGAACGCCCGGTAGACGGAGGCGAACCGCAGATAGGCGACGAGGTCGAGCTCCTGCAACGGTCCGAGTATGGCCAGCCCGACGTCGTGGGTGGTCAGCTCGGCGCTTCCGGTGGCCCGCACCGCCTCCTCGACCCGCTGGCCGAGCTGGGCGAGGGCGTCCTCGGTGACGGGCCGGCCCTGGCAGGCCTTGCGCACGCCGTTGATGACCTTGGTGCGGCTGAAGGGCTCGGTGACGCCGGACCGCTTCACCACCATCAGCGAGCACGTCTCCACGGTCGTGAAGCGACGGGAGCAGTCAGGACACTGGCGGCGCCTGCGGATCGACGTGCCGTCGTCGGTCGTACGACTGTCGACGACGCGGCTGTCGGGGTGCCTGCAGAAGGGGCAGTGCATGGATTCCCAACCCTCCTCACAGCAGACTTTTGCGCCTCAGGGGCCTCATGGACCCCTCGAAGCAGCCCCAAGCATAGGCGATCCATGAGGATGCGATGACCCGGGGGACCACAACTTGTGGGCCGCTGCCGCCATCCAACCACTAGATATGGGGCTTGACTCATTCGCCCAGGCTGTTTCGCGTGTCGCGCCCACAGCCCTCACGCACCGCTGTTCGGACGTCACACCGGGCACACGAAAGCCACGCTCACGCGCGCGTGCACAGGCGCCGCACCGCCGCACCCACGGGGATACGGTGAGCACCACGAGGAGGACCGGTAGCACTCTCGCGCAGAGCCGGGCCCGGTTCCCGGACGAGGGGAGGGCGGATGGCAGACTGGGGCGACACCCCGCAAGGCCATCGGCCCCGGCGGGGAAGAGTACAACAATGAGCTCCCCCGTCCGCCGGTCAGCGCGTTAGCCATACACCCAAACACATGATCAAGTCAGGCAATACACGCTTTTTCACTCGAACGTGTGTTTGGCGCAACCTTTCGAAAGCAACTACCGTTGTCCAGCAGGGAGACCATCGAGAGGGGCCGACGTGACCACCACCGCAGACAGTGCCACCATCACCGCCCAGGACCGCTCCCAGGGCCGACTCGAGCCGGTGCATGCGATGAACGAAGCCACGAATCCCGAGGGACACAAGCGCTCCCTGCCGGGCCGACCTCCAGGCATCCGGGCGGACAGCTCGGGGCTCACGGATCGGCAGCGGCGGGTGATCGAGGTCATTCGGGACTCCGTGCAGCGGCGCGGTTACCCGCCGTCCATGCGGGAGATCGGCCAAGCGGTCGGCCTGTCCAGCACCTCCTCGGTCGCGCATCAGCTGATGGCGCTGGAGCGGAAGGGCTTCCTCCGCCGGGACCCGCACCGTCCGCGCGCGTACGAGGTGCGCGGCTCCGACCAGGCGGCCGCCGTGCAGCCCACGGACACCGCCGGCAAGCCCGCCGCGTCGTACGTTCCCCTGGTGGGCCGGATCGCCGCCGGTGGCCCCATCCTCGCCGAGGAGTCGGTCGAGGACGTGTTCCCGCTGCCCCGGCAGCTCGTCGGTGACGGTGAGCTGTTCGTGCTGAAGGTCGTGGGCGACTCGATGATCGAGGCCGCGATCTGTGACGGCGACTGGGTGACCGTCCGCCGCCAGCCGGTCGCCGAGAACGGCGACATCGTGGCCGCGATGCTCGACGGCGAGGCCACCGTCAAGCGTTTCAAGCGTGAGGACGGCCATGTGTGGCTGCTCCCGCACAACGCGGCCTACGAGCCGATCCCCGGCGACGACGCGACCATCCTCGGCAAGGTGGTAGCCGTGCTGCGCCGGGTCTGACACCGGCGACGGACGGGCCTTCTCGACCCGCCCCCCTGACTGGGCCCCGGGATCCTTGCGCCGGTTCCGGGGCCCTGTGCTGTGCTCGGCCGGATGCCGTGCCCATCGGTTCGGTTCCTCCCAGGACAGACCTCCCTCACCGCGCCGTCGCCGCTACCGCTTCTGCTTCCGCCTTCTTGGCCACCGCGTCGATCGCCGCCAGCGACTTCCGGACCTGGTTGCGGTCCGTGGTGTACCAGAAGTCCGGCAGGGACGCCTTCAGGTAGCTGCCGTAGCGGGCTGTCGCCAGGCGCTGGTCCAGTACGGCGACGACACCGCGGTCACCCGACGCGCGCACGAGCCGGCCCGCACCCTGCGCCATCAGCAGCGCGGCGTGTGTGGCGGCGACGGCCATGAAGCCG
This sequence comes from Streptomyces sp. NPDC088812, assembly GCF_044750285.1. Taxonomy (NCBI): domain Bacteria; kingdom Bacillati; phylum Actinomycetota; class Actinomycetes; order Kitasatosporales; family Streptomycetaceae; genus Streptomyces; species Streptomyces sp. NPDC088812. The sequence goes on from NZ_JBIVJP010000023.1 coordinate 109,443, forward strand.
TTGCCGCCCGCGTCCTCCACCGCTTTCTGGCGGGCGCTCATCAGCGGATCATCGGGGCGCGGGAACGGAATCTTGTCCATGACCACCAGCTGACAGCTCGATCCTGGTACGTCGACACCCTGCCAGAGCGACAGCGTGCCGAAGAGGCAGGTCATCGGGTCCGCCGCGAAGTTCTTGATCAGCTCACCGAGGGTTTCCTCGCCCTGCAGCAGGACCGGGAACTCGGGGATGCGCGTGCGCAGCTCCTCGGCGGCGAGCTGGGCGGCCCGCATGGAAGAGAAGAGGCCGAGTGTGCGACCGCCGGCCGCCTGGATCAGTTCCGTCAGCTCGTCCAGCATGTCCGCCCGGTCGCCGTCGCGCGCGGGGCGGGCCAGATGCTTGGCGACGTACAGAATGCCCTGTTTGCGATAGTCGAAGGGCGAGCCGACGTCGATGCCCTTCCACTGGGGGACGTCCTCACCCTCTGTGCCCTCCGGGGCGAGGCCCAGTGAGGCGCCCACACCGTTGAAGTCCCCGCCCAGTTTCAGGGTCGCCGAGGCCAGCACCACGGAGCGGTCCGTGAAGAGCTTCTCCCTCAGCAGACCGGACACATTGAGGGGGGCGACGCGCAGGGAGGCGCCGAAGCGGTCGTGGCGTTCGTACCAGACGACGTCGTACTCGGAGCCGTTCACGAGGCGCTCCGCCACGTCGTGCACCGTCTCCACGGAGGCGAGTGCCTGCTTACGAATGGCGTCCTCGTCCTGGACCGACTTGTCACGGGTCGCGCCGATCGCGGAGATGACGGTGCGTGCGGCGTCGCGCAGCGCCATGAGGGCGTACCCGAGGTCTTCGGGAATCTCCTCCAGGCGGCCGGGCAGCGCCAGCTCCATCAGCCGCTCGAAGCCTTCGGCGGCGGTCTGGAGCTGGTCGGCGGCCTTCTCGTTGACCAGCTTCGCCGCGCGGCGTACCGCACGGTTGACCTGGCCTGCGGTGAGCTCGCCGGTGGCGACTCCGGTGACCCGCGAGACCAGTTCGTGCGCCTCGTCGACGATGAGCACCTCGTGCTGCGGGAGGACCGGGGCGCCCTCGATGGCGTCGATGGCGAGGAGGGCGTGATTGGTGACGACGACCTCCGACAGCTTGGCGCGCTCGCGGGCCATCTCCGCGAAGCACTCCGCGCCGTACGCGCACTTCGAGGCGCCCAGGCACTCCCGGGAGGAGACCGACACCTGGCTCCAGGCGCGGTCGGAGACGCCGGGGGTCAGGTCGTCGCGGTCACCGTCCTCCGTCTCGTCGGCCCAGTCGCGCAGCCGCAGCAGGTCCTGACCGAGCTTGCTGGTGGGTGCGGCCGCCTCGAACTGGTCGAAGAGGCCCTCTTCCTCGTCCTGCGGCATGCCTTCGTGCAGCCGGTGCAGGCAGAGGTAGTTCGACCGGCCTTTGAGCATGGCGAACTCCGGGCGGCGGCGCAGCAGCGGATGCAGCGCGTCGACCGTGCGCGGCAGGTCGCGCTCCACGAGCTGACGCTGGAGGGCCAGGGTGGCGGTCGCCACGACGACTCTCTCCCCGTGGGCGAGCGCGGGCACGAGGTACCCCAGCGACTTACCGGTACCGGTGCCGGCTTGGACCAGCAGATGGGAGCCGTCGTCGATGGCCTCTGCGACGGCTTCGGCCATGGCCACCTGGCCGGGGCGCTCCGTACCGCCGACTGCGGCGACGGCGGCATGGAGGAGTTCGGGGAGTGAGTGCTTCGTCATAGCGCGACCACCCTACGGCCCGGCACTGACAAACGGGTGGCCATGCAGATGACCGGTGGTGAGAACGGAGGCGTGATCGCTGTTCGGACGCTTCTCGGGTCGGGCGTGGGGCGGAGAGAGGGAAGGGGCCAACGGGACTGGCGGGGCTGAAGGGACTGAAGGGGCCGAAGGAGCTGAAAGGAAAGGAGCTGAAGGAGCTGGAGAGATCGAAAGGGGGCGGGTGCGGAAAAAAGTTCGGACGGCGGGGAACCGGCTCGCACGGCGGTCCGTTCCATGTGTGACGACTTGATCGCAGAGAGTCATGGCAGGGAGGGTGGGTTCCGGTCTCGGAGCAAGAGGGCTGCTCGCTTGGCGGGCAGGTCGATCTCGGCGGAGAGCCGGAAGCCGGCGTTGAGGAAGGCGGCTACGGAGGCGATGTTGCGAAGGTCGGGTTCAGCGATGATGCGCGCGCAGGCGGGTCTGCCGCCAAAGACGAGGTCGGCGACGGCTGCGATCAGAACGCCGCCGAGTCCGCGCCCACGGTCGGCGTTACCGCCGATGAGGAGGTGGATGCCGGTGTCGTGAGGCAGGGCCGGATAGTGACGGGCCAGCGGATCGAGATCTGCCCGGTAGATCTCCCAGTAGCTCATCGGTGAGCCCTCCAGCAGGCCGATGCAGGGAACACTGTGGCCGTCGCCGTCCAGTTGGCGCCGCAGATGTTCCTCGGTCACGGACGCCGGGCCGGCCAGTTCCCAGAACGCGGCGACAGCGGGGTCGTTCATCCAGCCGACGATGCGGAGCAGGTCCCTCTTGATCCGCACCGACGCCAGGCGGAAGGCGCCGGCCGCAGTGGTGATCGGCCTCTCGTCGTCGAGGCGGTCCAGCAGGTCGTCGGCGGGCGGACGCGCGGTCCGCACGACCTCGACGGTTGTGGGGGCCATGGTGAGGTTCCTCTCTGAAGGCAGGAGGGGGCTGGGCCGGGTGGGGAGGAGGAAGGAAGGGGACTGGCTCCCCGGGGCGGTGAAAGCGGTGGTCGGGCGGATGAACGTGTCAGGAGTGCAGGGGGTTGGCGATGGAGACGTACACGGACTGGGTGTCGACCGGGCCGACGAGTTCGTCGAGGCCGTGGAGTCGGGTCAGCAGATTGGCCTTGCACCGCAGGACGGGTGAGTCGAGCAGGCGGGTGGGGAGTGGGCTGCGCGTCCGGTCCCGGCCGTGGGCCGCATTGGTGAGGAACCGGCGGAAGGCGGCGAGCAGCACGTGCTCGTCGGCGAGTCTCTGGGAGCCGAACGCGCCGATGAGTCCGAAGACGTTGTTGATCCCGAGGTAGTAGGCGAAGCGCTCGTCGGTGATCTCGTCGGAGACGAAGGTGTCGCTGCGTTCGCCGATCCCCGGCAGTCGGCCGTCGAGTTCCGCGCGACGGGACGTGCGGAAGTAGTAGCCCTGGTTGTCGCGGTAGCGGCCTCCGCCGGGCCAGCCGTCCGGATCCAGCAGAAGAAGCGTGTTCTGCTGGTGTGCTTCGAGGGCGACGCCCGCCTCGCCGTCGAGCCACAGCACCGGACGGACGACCTGCTCCAGGTAGCGCAGGAACCACTCGGTGGCCACGGCCCCCAGCGGGCGGCCCGTCTTCCGGGCGAGGCGCGTGACGAGCGCGGCGAGACGGGACGGCAGACGGGGAGCCGGGTCCTGGACCGGCGGGTCCGCCTCGGCACAGGGGTGCTCCGGTCCGGCGTTCCGCTGGACGTGCGGGCGGGGCGCGACGAGGGCCGCGACACAGGTGACGTCGTCGGACGGCGTGAACGGGTTGTGCCGGATGACGACGTCGAGCCCGGTCACCGGAAGGCCGTCGGGTCCGTCGACCGCGAGCCATGCCGGGTCGCGGACGATGTCGAAGCGCGAATGGGCCGCCTGCCAGTGCCTGGACAGGCCGGTGCGCAGCAGGCGGTGCACTTCGACACCACGGTGGAGTTCCTTGCGCAGGTTCTCACGACGGGAGTTGGTGATACGCAGTCCCAGCGACAACTTGAGCATCGCCGGGGCGCCGGAACGGTAGACGGTTCGGACGGAGGAGGTGGGATGCCAGGGGAGGCCGTGGACACCGAGGTCCCGGAGCAGTCCGGCGTCGAGCAGGGCCGCGACCTCAGGACGGTGGCGGGCTTCGCGCATCTGCCACGGATGCAGCGGCAGGGCGGCGTGATCGTCGGGCAGTGGCAGCCCGGCACCGGCGAGGAGGCACGTCAGCCGGTCCGCGGGCACACGGCGACCGCGCTGGGTCCAGGCGGAGTCGGAAGCGATCAGGGGCGGGGCGACGGCCAGCCAGTGCACCGGGAAAGAGCCGCACGCCTCAGGTGAGTACAACGCCGCTTCGGCGTCGGAGAGGCCTTCGCGGCTCTTCGGGGTCGGATGGAGGGGATGCCCGAGCATCAGCGCCTGTTCGGCGGAGAGGAACAGGTCGGGCCGGTCGGCCGGGCGTTCCCGGTGGGCGCTGATGAACGTCGCGGTGCGGCGGACGGAGTCGGCGACGCGGGCTACCAGGTCGGCGCTGTCGAGGACGTCGTGCGCGGTCGGCGTGGGGCGGGGTGCCGGGATCCCGGCGGTGGGTGTGCCCTGACGCGAGCCGGGGTGTGGCCCTCGGCCGACGGCTCGCCCTGCGGGTTCCGTGGCTGCGGTGCGGATCCGGAGCGCTTCACGGGCCAGTAGGGCCGCGAGGGTGACCGCGTCCACGGGTGGGCTGTGCTCAGGGGCTGCCACCAGGCGCGGGAGGCCGAAGCGGTGCCAGCCGGTCGGGGACCAGTAGTGGACGGGGGTGATCAGCGCGGTGCCGGTGGCGGGCAGCGCAATACGCAGGAGGCTGTCGTCGGGGGCGGTCAGGCCGCTCTCGCGGACCCAGCAGCGCAGCAGGTTCTCCACGGAGGCCGCCTGGGCCACCGTCGACGGATCGGGGTCGTGCAGGAGATCGGTGACACCCGAAGGGCCGGCGGCGGAGCCCTGCGGTTCGGCGTGCTCGGTGCGGTGCCCCTGGTCGGCGCGGTCGGTGTCCTCCGGTCGGCGGGGGACGGGGAGAGCGGGAGCGGAGAACGATGACGGAACGAAGGAGGTCGACGCGGATGCGGGGGAAGGGGCAGTGGTCCGGGGCGCGGAACCGGCGGACTGGGGGGACGTGGTCAAGGTCGTTCCTCGTCGGATGGGGGCGGCTCGGTCGGCGACGCAGCGAGGTGCGAGGGTGCGTGTGTTCGTCGGAAGACGCCGGGATGCGCGTCGAGGCCGAGAGGTGGGTTCTCGGCGGGAGGGGCCTGGAGTGGCCGGCCCGAGGTGACGGGGGTGGCCGCGGGTGGTCGGCGGGGCTGCTCCCTCGTGGGTGGCGGGAGCCTCGCGGTACACGGGCCGCCGGTGGGCTCGGCCTTCGTGGCAGGTCTGTGCGGGCGTGGGCCGGGTCAGCTGTCGCCTTGGGCACCGGCGGCCCCTGGCGGCGGGGGTGGACCGGTCGGCTGTTGCGGTGGGCCGGGTCGGTGGTGGCGGGCGTGGCCCGTGCGGCCGATGTGGCCAGGTCGCCCGGCGTGACCCGGGTGACCGGCCTGGCACGGTCGGTCGGCGTGGGTGCGGGCCACCACCTCCATCGCGTCCGCCAGCCGGTCGAGTACGGCGGCCGCCTGCTCGTCGGTGATCGTGAGGGGCGGCAGCAGGCGGACGACGCTTCCGTGGCGCCCGCCGAGTTCGACGATCAGGCCGCGTCGCAGGCACTCGCGTTGGACGGCCACCGCCAGGCCGGGAGCGGCGGGGTGAGGGCCATGGGCGGCTTCCGGGGTACTCGTCGCGCCGGCCGGCGGGTGCGGTGTGGAGGGGACGGCTCCGGCCGGGCCACTCGTCCGGTCGCACGCGCCCTCGGGGTCCACCATCTCGATCCCGATCATCAGCCCTCGCCCTCGGACGTCGCCCATGTACGGGACGCGCTGGGCGAGTTGCCGGAGCTGGGAGAGCATGCGGGCGCCCAGGCGGGCGGCGTGGTCGGCGAGGCCGTTGGCGCGGACGTAGGCGAGGGTCGCCGTTCCGGCGGCCATGGCGAGCTGGTTGCCGCGGAACGTACCCGCGTGGGCGCCGGGTTCCCAGACGTCGAGGCTGTCGCGGTAGACGATGACGGCGAGGGGGAGGCTGCCGCCGATCGCCTTGGAGAGGACCATGACATCGGGGGTGACCCCGCTGTGTTCCACCGCCCAGAAGGCGCCGGTCCGGCCCACGCCCGTCTGGACCTCGTCGGCGATCAGCGGGATGGACCGTTCGGCCGTGATCTGCCGCATGCGCTGCATCCAGGCGTCCGGTGCCGGAATCACCCCGCCCTCGCCCTGGACGGGTTCGAGGATCATCCCGGCGGGTGTTCGCACACCGGACTTGGGATCGTCGAGCACGGACTCCGTCCAACGAGCGGCGAGTTCGGTGCCCCGCTCGCCACCGACACCGAACGGGCAGCGGTAGTCCTGCGGATAGGGCAGGCGCGTCACCCGTACGTCGAAGGCACCACCGGATGCGTCGAGGGAGCCGGCGGTCATGCCGTGGTAGGCGCCGGTGAACGCCAGGACTCCCGTACGGCCGGTGGCGGCCCGCACCAGCTTCAGCGCGGCCTCCACCGCGTCCGTGCCGGCCGGTCCGCAGAACTGTACGCGCGCGCGGTCGGCGAGCCCGGACGGCAGACTGCGGAACAGCTCGGTGGTGAAGGCGTCCTTGACGGGGGTGGCCAGGTCGAGGACGTGCAGGGGTGCGCCGGAGTCCAGGACCTTGCGGATGGCCTCCAGCACGACGGGGTGGTTGTGGCCGAGCGCCAGGGTGCCGGCGCCCGACAGGCAGTCGAGGTAGCGGCGGCCGTCAGCGCCCTCGATGGTCAGCCCGCGCGCCCGCACGGGCACGATCGGCAGGGAACGCGCATAGGTGCGCGCCGCCGACTCGCGCAGGGACTGCCGCCGCAGGATCCCCTCCTGGGCCGGGCGACCTCCTGCCGACGCCCGCGCAACGGGAGCGCCCTCACCGACGGCACTCCGCGCCTCGGGCACCCTGCCGGCGGAGGGCTTGGGCATGGAAGTCCCGAGGGTCGGGGTCCCGTCTGCGGTGAGCCCGTCCGCGGACATCCCGCCCCCCGGAGCCCCGACATCCGAGGGAGAAGTCCCGCCGGCGGGAGTCACAGTCGTGGACCTTCCCACGTCAGCTCCCCCGGCCGGGGCTGTCCACAGGGCGACGTCTCCGTCGTCGCCTGAGCACCTCGATGGCACCTCCCCCGGTACAGGCTCGGTCACGGCCACGGCTCCTGTTCCTCCCGCTGTGCAGAGGCGAGTCGGTGCGTGGCGGAACCCTCAAGGGCCGGCGCCGGGTCGTCGACCTTGGGAAACGGCGTTCCCCATGCCCTCGGTGAGGTTCCGCACGCGGGGCAGCACACAGACGGCAGGCCCCATGGCTACCAACCCCGACAGGTCCAGCGGGTTACGGGTTACGTCGAGACTCGTGCGGTGACGCCGTCGAGGCGGTGAGGGCGCGACCCGGCATGCCGCCTTCCCCTCATCACTCGGCCACGATCAGGGCCACCTGTTGCCCTACTCACCCACCACCTCCCCCTCGCCCCTCACCTCACCCCCCTTGCAGATGTTGTGCATTTTATTGACTGCGACACAATAATCGCCCTACATTCCGGGACGCTCGCATCGGCCGGCAGCCACACCCGCCCCCACGCCCAACGCCTCACCCCCCACGACAGGAGTCGCCTCATGCGTGTCCGTCCTGCACTCACCCTCGCCGCCGCGGCCACCGCCCTGATCACGTCGCTGCTGTCAGCTCCGGCCGCACAGGCGGAAATTGCGGTCGCCCGCCTCACCGGCACCCTGGCCGACGGCGCCACCTGGATCGCCGACGTACCCGCCGACTGGAACGGCACCCTCGTCCTGTACAGCCACGGCTTCGGCTCGCTCGTCGCGCAGAACGCGCCCTCCGACGCCGTGCGCGCGGAACTGCTCGCCGAGGGCTACGCGCTGGCCGGCTCCTCCTACGACCCCAACGGCTCGAAGTGGGCGCTGGCCAGTGCCGAACGCGACCAGTTCGCCACGCTGGACGCGGTCACGGCCGAGATCGGGGAGCCCGAGCGCACCCTCACCGTCGGCCAGTCCATGGGAGGACTCGTCAACGCTCAGCTCGCGCGGGACGGAGCCGGCCGGATCGACGGCGCGCTGGGGCTCTGCGGGCTGGTGGCGGGCGGCACCGACCTGGACAACTACCAGCTCGACGCCGAGTACACGCTCGCCCGGCTGCTGCTGCCCGGCGAGCAGGTCGAGCTGGTGGGCTTCGGCTCGGCCGCCGAGGCGGCCGACACCGCCCGTGTGCTCACCGACGCCGTCGCAGCGGCGCAGGCCACCCCTCAGGGGCGGGCCCGCGTCGCGCTGGCCGCGGCCTTCCTCAACCTCCCGGCATGGGCCCCCGACCGGGACCGGCCCGCGGCGGACGACTGGGCGGGCCAGGAGGAACAGCAGTACGCGTGGTTCGCGAGCGGTGTCCTGTCGTTCATCGAAGGAGGGCGGTACGCGGTCGAGCAGTCGGTCGGAGGCAACAACTCCTGGAACCGGGGCGTCGACTACGCGCGCCTGCTGGCCGGTTCCGTGCACGCGCCGCAGGTGCGTGCCCTGTACCGGAGCGCCGGGCTGGATCTGGGCGCCGATCTGGAGGCGCTGACGGACGGTGCGGAGATCACCGCGGATCCGGCCGCGGTGCGCACCGCCGAGCGCACCTCGTCGGCGGGTCAGGGGCTGGCCGTGCCGCTGCTGAACATCCACACCACGGCCGACGCGCTCGTCCCCGTGGAGCAGGAGCGCCGGTTCGGCGACCGGGTGCGCGCGGCGGGTGACGGTGCCTTGCTGCGCCAGGCGTACGTCGAGCGGCAGGGGCACTGCACCTTCACCGCCGCGGAGACGGTGGCCGCCCTGCGCGCTCTGGAGCACCGCGTCACCACCGGGCGTTGGGGCAGCGCCGCGACCCCGGCGGCGCTCCAGCGGTCGGCCACCGCGCTCGATCTGGGCGAGGCGGCCTACGTCGTGTACCGGCCCGCGCCCCTGACGGTCGGCCGTGACCGTCAGGGTGATGGTCGCTGACGGCGTCTCGGCGGTGGGGGCGCGCCGGATCGCGTCCTCACCCTCGCCCCACCCTCGTCGGCAGCACCGGGAATTACCCCTCCCCACAGGGACGATGAGCAGGTCAGGCGGCTTGTAGCCGAACCGTTGCCGTTCCGGCGGAAGTCCCCCGCGGTGAGCGCATATCGTGTGAGGCCGTTCCACAGGGCCATGAGGCCCATGTGAACCGGGCGTGAGATCACCATGAGTTCCACGCCGGGAACGGCCACCGCTCCAAGTTCGTTCACAGCAGGGGGAGTCAGACCATGCGATCCATACGGCCGTCGTTGACCATACGTCGGGGGAGGGACGCCCACCGCAGAACTTCCCCCTTGCTGGGCGCTGTTGCTCTCGCCTCGGTGCTCGTGCTCACCGCGACCGCGTGCGACTCGGGCAGCGCCGACGCGGGAGGCGAGGCCACCGCGTCCGCCTCCGCGGGTGGCGACGGCAAGATCACGATCCCGGACGACATCAAGGACCGGCTCAAGGAGCACGGGATCGACCTCGACAAGTGGAAGAACGGCGCCTGGAAGGACTGGGACCGGGACGACTGGCTGCGCGAGGCGCAGGACTACATCAACCCGATCATCGAGGGTCTGTGGGACGAGGACCGGATGCGTGAGGCCGAGGACCCGGAGCGGGCGGTCGACGACAGCGACCTCGCGGACGACCAGGGCGTGACCGACCCGACGCCCGCGGTGGTGGAGGCGACGGCCGTGTCGCCCGCCTACCACGCCAACGCTCCCGAGGCGGGCAAGGTGTTCTTCGACTCCCCCGAGGGCACGATGGTCTGCTCGGCGACGGTCGTCCAGGACCCGGCACACCCCGGCAAGTCCAACCTGGTGTGGACGGCGGGCCACTGCGTGCACGCCGGCAAGGAGGGCGGCTGGTACCGCAACATCGCGTTCGTGCCGTCGTACAACGACTCGGGCATGACGGACGCGGCGTTGCAGACGGCCACCAAGGAGCAGGTGGCGCCGTACGGCGTCTGGTGGGGTGACTGGGCGCAGACCTCGGACCAGTGGATCGCGCAGGGCGGGCAGACCGGCGGTGACGGTGCCTCGTACGACTTCGCGGTGATCCATGTGACGCCCGAGGAGGGTGGTTCGGGCAAGTCGCTGGAGGAGACGGTCGGTTCGGCACTGCCGGTGGACTTCGCGGCGCCGGCCGTGGCGAAGGTGGGCAGTGTGACCGCCACGGGTTACCCGGCGGCGGCGCCGTACGACGGGCAGAAGCTGTACCAGTGCCAGGATGCGCCGGGGCGGCTGTCGCTGAACGCCACGGACCCGACGATGTACCGCATCGGCTGCACGATGACCGGCGGCGCGTCCGGCGGCGGCTGGGTGGCGACCGGCTCGGACGGCGAGCCGGCACTGGTGTCCAACACCTCGATCGGCCCCGTGAAGGCGGGCTGGCTCGCGGGGCCGCGGCTGGGTGAGGTGGCCGAGAGCGTGTACGACTCGGTGAGCGGCAAGTTCGCCGGGCAGTGATGCGCGCGGCGGGCGCCGGGGACTGCCCGGCGCCCGCAGCCGTCGCCCGACGCACAGCGGGCTGAGGACGGTCGCGTGAGTCGACCGGCTCGGCGACGACCAGGGCGGTCACGACGACCGCCGTCCCCGAGCAGAACCCGTGCACGCCGACGGCCCGCCCCCTGCACCGAGCAGGGGGCGGGCCGTCGTACGGGAGGGTGTCAGGCGAGCGATGCCGGGACGTACGGCGCGAGGTCCGCCGCGAGTTCCTCGTGCACCCGCGCCTTCAGCAGGGTGCCCTCCGCCGTGTGCTCCGCGGAGATCACCTCGCCCTCGGTGTGGGCACGGGCGACCAGCTTGCCCAGCGTGTACGGCACGAGCGCCTCGATCTCGACCGACGGGCGCGGCAGCTCGTCGTCGATGAGCGCGAGCAGCTCGTCGATGCCCTGGCCGGTGCGGGCCGAGACCGCGATGGAACGCTTCTCGATCCGCATGAGCCGCTGGAGCGTCAGCGGGTCGGCCGCGTCCGCCTTGTTGATCACGACGATCTCGGGCACGTCGGTGGCGCCGACGTCCTGGACCACCTCACGGACGGCGGCCAGCTGCTCCTCCGGGTTCGGGTGCGAGCCGTCCACCACGTGGAGGATCAGGTCGGACTCGCCGACCTCCTCCATGGTGGAGCGGAACGCCTCGACCAGGTGGTGCGGCAGGTGCCGGACGAAGCCGACGGTGTCCGCCAGCGTGTACAGCCGGCCGCTCGGGGTCTCGGCCCGGCGCACGGTCGGGTCGAGGGTCGCGAACAGGGCGTTCTCGACCAGGACACCCGCGCCGGTGAGACGGTTGAGCAGCGAGGACTTGCCGGCGTTGGTGTAGCCCGCGATGGCCACGGACGGCACCTTGTGGCGCTTGCGCTCCTGACGCTTGATCTCGCGGCCGGTCTTCATCTCCGCGATCTCACGGCGCATCTTCGCCATCTTCTCGCGGATCCGACGCCGGTCCGTCTCGATCTTGGTCTCACCGGGACCTCGGGTGGCGAGGCCGCCGCCCTTGCCGCCGCCCATCTGCCGGGACAGCGACTGACCCCAGCCTCGCAGCCTCGGCAGCATGTACTGCATCTGCGCGAGCGCGACCTGCGCCTTGCCCTCCCGGGACTTGGCGTGCTGGGCGAAGATGTCGAGGATCAGGGCCGTACGGTCGATGACCTTGACCTTGACGACGTCCTCGAGGTGGATCAGCTGACCCGGGCTGAGCTCACCGTCGCAGATGACAGTGTCGGCGCCCGTTTCGAGCACGATGTCCCGCAGTTCGTCGGCCTTGCCGGAGCCGATGTAGGTGGCCGCGTCGGGCTTGTCACGGCGCTGGATCACGCCGTCGAGCACCAGCGCGCCCGCGGTCTCCGCGAGGGCGGCCAGCTCCGCGAGGGAGTTCTCCGAGTCCTGCACGGTCCCCGAGGTCCAGACGCCGACGAGCACGACCCGCTCCAGGCGGAGCTGCCGGTACTCGACCTCGGTGACGTCCTCGAGCTCGGTGGAGAGGCCCGCGACGCGGCGCAGGGCCGCGCGCTCGGAGCGGTCGTACTGGTCGCCGTCCCGCTCTCCGTCGATCTCGTGGCTCCAGGCGACGTCCTCTTCCATCAGGGCATCGGCCCGAAGACCTTCGGGGTAGGCGTGCGCGAAGCGCTTGGTGTCCTGGGAAGGGGAAGAAGAGGAGGTCATTGGGTCCTTACGTCGTTGGGGATGCCGATTCGGTGGTCTTCATGGTCAACGCACGAGTACCCCGGGAGATTCCCGTCGTCCCGTGCCGCGCCGACCTGACGATGGTCGCACGGTACGGCCCGTCTCGTCACCGCCTTATTCCGCGGCCTGCGCGGTGGGTGCGGGCGCCGCCGATGTCCACTCCGGGTGTCCGGGCATCGGCGGGGTCTTCTCGCCGTACAGCCAGCCCCGGAAGAAGGTCCCGAGGTCGCGTCCGGAGGTCCTTTCGGCGAGGCGCAGGAAGTCGGCGGTGCCCGCCGTGGCGTCCCGGTGATCGCGCACCCAGGCCCGCTCCACCTGCTCGAACGCGCGAGTGCCGATCTTCTGGCGCAGGGCGTACAGCACGAGGGCGGCGCCGTCGTAGACGTTCGCGCGGAAGATGCCGATCTTCTGGCCGGGCACCGGCGGCTTGGGGGCGGCGGGCGGACCGCCGGCCGCACGCCAGCGGTCGGAGGCCCCGTACGCCGCCTTCATGCGGGCCTCCATGGTGCGGCCCGCCTTCTCCTCCGCGTGGAGGGCCTCGTACCAGGTGGCGTGTCCCTCGTTGAGCCACAGGTCGGACCAGGTGCGGGGGGTGACGCTGTCGCCGAACCACTGGTGGGCCAGCTCGTGCACCATGATCGACTCGACGTACCAGCGGGGGTAGGCGGGCTCGGTGAACAGGTCCTTCTCGAAGAGGGAGAGGGTCTGCGTCTCGAGCTCGAATCCGGTAGCGGCGTCGGCCATGAGCAGGCCGTACGTCTCGAAGGGGTAGCGGCCGACCTTGTTCTCCATCCAGGTGATCTGGTCGGGGGTCTTCTTCAGCCACGGTTCGAGGCGCTCGCGGTCCCCGGTGGGTACGACGTCCCGGACGGGCAGTCCGTGCGGGCCCTTGCGGTGCAGGACGGTGGAGCGGCCGATGGACACCTGGGCGAGCTCGGTGGCCATGGGGTGGTGCGTGCGGTACGTCCAAGTGGTCGTGCGGCCGGACCTGTCGACGCCGGCCGGCAGACCGTTGGCGACGGCCGTGTAGCCGGCGGGCGCGGTGACCCGGATCGTGAACCTCGCCTTGTCGGAGGGGTGGTCGTTGCAGGGGAACGCCAGGTGGGCGGCGTCCGCCTGGTTGGCCATGGCCAGGCCGTCCGCGGTCCGCACCCAGCCGCCGTCCCGTCCGGCGACGCTCACCGGATCGCTGGTGTGCCGCACGGTGACGTGCATCCGGTCGCCCGCGCGCAGCGGCTCCTCCGGTGTGATCACCAGGTCCTCGCCGGCTCCGGTGAAGGCGGCGGGCTCTCCGTCGACCTCGACGGACTCGACCGTGCCGTGGGCGAAGTCGAGGTTGATCCGGGTCAGGGCGGTGGTGGTCCGGCCGTCGATGGTGGTGACCGCCCGGAGCGGCCGGCTGTTGTCACCGGAGTACGTGAAGGACAGGTTGTAGGCGGTCACGTCGTACCCGGGGTTGCCCAGGTGCGGGAAGAGGCGGTCGCCGATGCCGAGCGGGGTCGCGGGTGCGCCCGCGGCGACGAGACAGACCGAGACGGCCGAGGCGAGGAGCGCGGAGGTGAGACGCCGCGAGGAGACGGTCCGGGGACGGTCGGGCGGCGGGGTGAGAGGGCTACCGGTGGTGCCGGTGGTGCCCGTGGTGCCGGTGGTGCCGGTGCTGGTGGTGCCGGTGGTGCCAGTGCTGGTGGTGCCGGTGGTGCCAGTGGTGCGAGTAGTGCCGGTGCGAGTGGTGCCAAAGGTGATGGGGGCGCGGGGGGTGAGGGGCATGCACCACCGCTACCAGCGCGCGCGTGCAGCTCCGCGACGGCGCGCGACCGGCCCACTCGAACGGACTGCCCGGGTGCGGGTGGTGGGTGAGGGGCGGGACGCCGCGCCGGCGGCCGCGACCGCCTCGCCGGCCGGGCGGGCCGCCGGCCGGCGAGGTGGCCGGCCGGGCGGCGAGGTGGCCGGCCGGGCGGGCCGCGTCTCAGGGGGTCGGTGCGTGGTGCTGTGCCCGGGTCACGTCGTACACACCGGGCACGTTCCGCATGGCACGCATCAGAGCGGGCAGGTGGGCCGCGTCGGGGAGCTGGAGCGTGTAGGTGTGGCGTACGCGTTGCTGGCTCGGGGGTTCGACGGTCGCGGAGACGATCTCCGCGCCCTCCAGTGCCATCGCCTCGGTGAGGTCGGCGAGCAGATGGGGGCGGCCGAACGATTCAGCAACCAGGGTGACCCGGCACTCGGTGGTGTCTCCCCAGCGCACGTCGACCCGCGCGCGCCCCGCATTCGTCATACGCGCCACGGCGGCGCACTCCACACGGTGCACGGTCACCGCTCCCCCGCGCACGGCGAAACCGGTCACCTCGTCGGAGGGCACGGGCGTGCAGCAGCCGGCGAGCCGGACGCTCGCCCGGGGCCGGTCCACGGCGGTGATCGCGTCGCCGGGCCGGGAGACCGGTCCCTCGGAGGCGGGTCGCGCGGAGACGCCCTCGGCGGCTCCCCCCACGCCCGTCGCCCCGGCGGTCATGTCTCCTCCGGCGTCCCCGCCGGGAGCACCGTCCACGCCGTGCGCACCGTGCCTGCCATGCCCGCCGGGCCGAGGCCGTCCGCCGCCGGATCCGACGGCGGATCCGCCGTCGGGCTCCTCCGCCGCGCCGTCGGGCGCGGGGTGCGTGGCCAGCCACCGCTGGATGGCGATGCGGGCGGCCGGGGTGTGGGCGTGCTCCAGCCACTCCCTGGAGGGCTCGGAGGCCGGGTCCTGGCCCATGAGGAGCTGGACGGTGTCTCCGTCCCGCAACACCGTGCTCAGGGTCGCGAGGCGGCCGTTGACGCGGGCGCCGATGCAGGCGTGGGCGTCCTCGCCGTACTGCGCGTACGCGGCGTCCACGCAGGTGGCGCCCTCGGGCAGGCCGAGGGTGCCGCCGTCGGGCCGGAAGACGGTGATCTCGCGGTCCTGGGCGAGGTCCTCGCGCAGGGTCGACCAGAAGGTGTCCGGGTCGGGGGCGGCTTCCTGCCAGTCGAGGAGACGGGAGAGCCAGCCGGGCCGGGTGGGGTCGACCCGTTCGCCGTCGCCCGAGAGATTCTGTTCCTCCGCGGGGGAGGCGTAGGGGTTGCCGAGTGCGACGACACCGGCCTCGGCGACCTTGTGCATCTGGTGGGTGCGGATGAGGACTTCGACGACCTGGCCGTCCGCGCGGGCGACGGCGGTGTGCAGCGACTGGTACAGGTTGAACTTGGGGACGGCGATGAAGTCCTTGAACTCCGAGACGACCGGCGTCATACAGGTGTGCAGTTCGCCGAGGACCGCGTAACAGTCGGCGTCCTCGTTGACGAGGACGAGCAGGCGGCCGAGGTCACAGCCGCGCAGCCGCCCGCGTTTGCGGGAGACGCGGTGGACGGAGACGAAGTGCCGGGGCCGGATGAGCACGTCCGCCTGGATGTCGGCCTCGCGCAGCACGCCGCGCATCGCGTCGGCGAACTCGGCGAGCGGGTCGTCGGCGCGGGTGGCGTTCTCGGCGATCAGCTCGCGTGTGTGCGCGTACTCCTCGGGGTGGAGGATCGCGAAGACGAGGTCCTCCAACTCGGTCTTGAGGGCCTGGACTCCGAGGCGTTCGGCGAGCGGGATGAGGACGTCGCGGGTGACCTTGGCGATGCGGGCCTGTTTCTCGGGGCGCATCACGCCCAGGGTGCGCATGTTGTGCAGCCGGTCGGCCAGTTTGATCGACATCACGCGGACGTCGTTGCCGGTGGCGACGAGCATCTTGCGGAAGGTCTCGGGCTCGGCGGCGGCGCCGTAGTCGACCTTCTCCAGCTTCGTCACGCCGTCGACGAGGTAGCGCACCTCCTCGCCGAACTCCTCGCGGACCTGTTCGAGCGTCACATCGGTGTCCTCGACGGTGTCGTGCAGCAGGGAGGCCGTCAACGTGGTGGTCTCGGCGCCCAGTTCGGCGAGGATGAGGGTCACGGCGAGGGGATGCGTGATGTACGGCTCACCGCTCTTGCGCATCTGGCCGCGGTGCGAGGACTCGGCGAGCACATAGGCGCGGCGCAGCGGGTCCAGGTCGGCGTCGGGGTGGTGGGCCCGGTGCGCCTCGACGACATGGCCGATCGCGTCGGGCAGCCGGCCGCGCGAGGCGGGGCCGAGCAACGCGGCCCGGCCCAGCCGCCGCAGGTCGATCCGGGGGCGACTGCGCCTGCGGGGAGCGACAGGCACCACCGGGCCTGGGGTCGCGGGGTTCGTGGCCTCCGCACTCATGGGCACCTCCGGCTGCGTGGACCGGCGGACGGAGTGCCCCGGGGCGGACACGGCTCAGGGGCCTGGCAACGGTCTCCCGTCCGGGCCGGTGCTTGATGCTACCGAGCCCACCACGCCCGACCGACCGCCTCTCCCCGAGCGTGAAACGGATCACCCATTCGAGCGACCGTCGGGAGGTTTACGGTTTTGCGCCGCCTGACCTGCGGCAGGTCGCGAAGTCGAAGACGCGGATCCGGTCCCGGCGGCACTTCCGTGCGCGACCGGGCCGTGTCGGCCTCCGATACCAAAACGGCGAACCCGTCAGCGGGCGGCGGTTTCCAGCCACTCCGGGTCGATCGCGCCTTCGGCGACGATGACCGCCGGGCCGGTCATCTCGATCTCCCCGTCGGGGCGCTCGGTGATGACGAGGCGGCCGCCGGGGACGTCCACCGTGTACGTGGCCGGTGTGCCGGTGACGGCGGGGTCGGCGCCGTCCCGGCGCGCGGTGGCCACGGCGACGGCGCACGCGCCCGTGCCGCACGAGCGGGTCTCGCCGGATCCGCGCTCGTGCACGCGCAGCGCGACGTGCCGCGGGCCGCGGTCGACGACGAACTCGACGTTGACGCCGTCGGGGTAGGCGGAGGCGGGGCGGAAGGGCGGCGGGGCGAGCAGGTCGCCGGCGTGCGCGAGATCGTCGACGAAGGCGACGGCGTGCGGGTTGCCCATGTTCACGTTCCGGGCGGGCCAGGTGCGCTCGCCGACGGTCACCGTGACGTCCCCCTCGGGCAGGCGTGCCCGGCCCATGCCGACGGTGACGTCCCCGTCCTTGGCGAGGTGCACCGTCCGTACGCCCGCGCGCGTGGCGACCGCGAGGTCGCCCTCGGTGGCGAGTCCGGCGTGCTGGAGGTAGCGCGCGAAGACGCGGACGCCGTTGCCGCACATCTCGGCGACGGAGCCGTCGCCGTTGCGGTAGTCCATGAACCAGTCCGCCTCGGCCGCCATGGCCTGCGCCTCGGGGTGCGCGGCGGACCGCACGACGTGCAGCAGCCCGTCGCCGCCGATGCCCGCGCGCCGGTCGCACAGGGCGGCGACGGCGGTCGGGGGGAGGTCGATGGCGTTCTCGGGGTCGGGAACGATCACGAAGTCGTTCTCCGTGCCGTGACCCTTGAGGAAGGCGATCCGCGTGCTCATTCCTCGATCGTACGGGGTGGCTCCGACACCGGGCCCGCGTCGGCCCGGCGCCCGGGGAGTCCGGCCGTGCACGCGCGCGTACAGGCGTGCGTCCCCCAGGTGCGGGGAACCGTGGCGCCCAGGACTGTCGGACCTAGCGGAGCCGGGCGACCCGCCACACGGCCAGGACCACGACCGCGGCCACGACCAGGACGTACGCGAGGACGACCCGCCAGTCGGGGCGGCGGCCGGAGCCGCGCTGGGGCAGGCCGGGCCAGGTGTGTCCGACGCGGCGCGCGGCCATCATGCCCCAGCCTGCCGCGCAGGAGCAGATCAGCAGCCCCAGCATGGCGATCACGGCGCCGCTGTCGCCGAAGTCGAAGGCGAGGGGGAACGCGAACATCAGGGAGCCCGTGGCGGCCAGGCCCACGATGGGGGCGAGGTGCCAGATCCGCAGCCGGCGCTGGGGCCGCAGCTCGACCTCGACCTCGGGGCCGCCGGCGAACATCTCCTCGGGTTCGGGCCCGTCGGCGGTCACGCCGTCCTGCGTGTCGTCGGCGTCCGGCCCGTCCGGGCTCAGACGTCCTTCCTCCGGCTCCGGTTCACCCCGTTCGGTGGTGAGGTGTTCGGTGCCTTGTGCGGTGTCGCGAGGGCCGGCCTCCATCGCCACGCGCCCTCCCAACTCGGACTCCACTTGGTCGATCGAAGCTCGATGATGGCACGGGGCCGGAGGCCCGGATGACGGCCTGAGCGTCCCGATGCCATGACGTGATCAGGCTGTAACCGGTCGTTCGACCAACGCCGACGCAAGCCGCGGAAGTTCCGTGAGGTCCGCCGCGGCCCCACTCAACCAGTGCACCCGCGGGTCGCGCCTGAACCATGAATCCTGACGGCGCGCGAAGCGCTTGGTGGCACGGACGGTCTCCGCGCGCGCCTCGTCCTGGGTGCACTCACCCGCGAGTGCGGCGAGGACCTGCTGGTAGCCCAGCGCGCGCGAGGCCGTACGCCCCTCGCGCAGGCCTTGCGCCTCCAGCGCGCGCACCTCGTCCACGAGCCCCGCGTCCCACATCCGGTCCACGCGGCGGGTGATGCGGTCGTCGAGTTCGGGGCGCGCCACGTCGACGCCGATCTGGACGGTGTCGTAGACGGAGTCATGGCCCGGGAGGTTGGCGGTGAAGGGCTTGCCGGTGATCTCGATCACTTCGAGGGCGCGCACGATGCGGCGGCCGTTGCTGGGCAGGATCGCCTGCGCCGCCTCGGGGTCGGCGGCGGCCAGCCGGGCGTGCAGGGCGCCGGAGCCGCGCAGGGTGAGTTCCTCCTCCAGACGGGCGCGGACCTCGGGGTCGGTGCCGGGGAACTCCAGGTTGTCGACGGCGCCGCGGACGTACAGCCCGGAGCCGCCGACCAGGATCGGCCAGCGGCCCTCGGCGAGCAGTGCGTCGATCCGGGCGCGGGCCAGTCTCTGGTACTCGGCGACGGAGGCGGTGACCGTGACGTCCCAGATGTCCAGGAGGTGGTGCGGGATGCCGCC
Organism: Streptomyces sp. NPDC088812; assembly: GCF_044750285.1. NCBI lineage: Bacteria > Bacillati > Actinomycetota > Actinomycetes > Kitasatosporales > Streptomycetaceae > Streptomyces > Streptomyces sp. NPDC088812. Next base: position 128,410 of record NZ_JBIVJP010000023.1, read on the forward strand.
GCGTTCCTCGGGCGTCAGCTTGGCGGTGCCGATGTCCATCCCTCGGTAGAGCTGCATGGAGTCGGCGTTGACGACCTCGCCGCCGAGGCGCCGGGCCAGGAAGACGCCCAGATCGGACTTTCCGGCCGCGGTCGGTCCGACGACGGCGATGACGCGGGGGGCGAGGGGTGCGCTGCTCACGGCACCAGTTTCGCAAACCTCTCACCCGGCTCTCGAACGAGTTACGTGACGGGGCCGCCGCGGTGTCGTTGCCCGTTGCGAGATTCCCGTCGCCCGTTCATGGGGCGGCACATCCCGGTGGCGCAAACGGACGCACCGGGCAACGCGGGATTTCGCCCGCACGAGTACCGTATGGAGTGGATATGGGCGTTTTGGCGCGGCTTTTCCGGAGGTCGAAGACCACGGAGGAGACGGCTGCCGAGGAGACGGCGGCGAAGGAGACGGTCACGGAGGAGGTGCCCGCGCGGGAGGCGGAGATCACTCCCGAGACGGCGGCCGGCACACCGGCGGAGGACGCGGAAGCGGCGCCGACCGCGGGGGACGGGCCGGGGCGGGACTCCGCCGGGGCCGGTGACGCCGAGGAGACGGTGTCGTCGGCCGACGGGAGCCCGGCCGCCGACGGCGTCGAGATCCCCCGGCAGCAGTCCTCCGAGGAGACCGTCGACAGCGAGGCCGGCGAGGGCGCCCGCAGGTAACGGACCCGTCAGAGAAGGTGACCCATGGGTCTCTTGAACCATCTGAAGGCCAAGCTCGCCCCGGCCAAGGGGAAGGTTTCCGGCCTCGCGCACCAGCACGGGGACAGGATCCAGCACGGGATCGACAAGGCCGCCAAGGTCGTCGACGACCGGACCAAGGGCAAGTACAGCGACAGGATCCACACGGGCACCGACAAGGCCAAGGGCGCCATGGACCGGCTGGCGCACAGGGACGAGCCGGGGGCGGGCGGCGACACGTTCACGCCGCCGCGCACGCCCCCGCCACACTCCTGAGCAGCGGTCCACGGCAAGAACAGCAGTACGGCAACGCAGCCGTACAGCACGCAGCAGCACAGCAGCACAGCAGCACAGCAGCAACACGGCGATACAGCAGCAGTACAGCTACATCAGCGGACAGACCGGCGGACGGCCGCGGAGCGACGACGCACGCGGCCGTCCGCCGTCCGACCGTCCGGGGACGGCCGACAGGCACGACCGCTCGGGGACGGCCGACAGGCACGACCGCCCGGGGACGACCGACAGGCACGACCGCCCGGGGACGTCTGCCCAGTGAACGGCCGCCCGGAAGTGATCGTCCAGGGCGTCACGACCAGGCCGCGACCACGTAGCCGACGCCGTACGGCGCGTCCTCGTACAGCAGCGTGCCCGCGAGGCCCGCGCTCTCGGCCGCGCCCGCGAGCACCTGCCAGGGGGCCCGGCCCGCGGCCTTCAGCTCGCGTGCCAGTGAGGCGTCGAGCGCCATGAGCGCCGGGAGGTCCGCGGCGCCGAGGGCCCGCGCGACCTCCGCGTCGAAGGGCGCCGCGCGTTCGTCGAGATAGCCCGGCGCCTTCAGCGTGCGGCACGCGCTGGCGTCGCCCAGCACCAGCAGCGCGGTCCGCCCCGGGTGGGCGCCGATCTCCCGGCCCGTCGCGGCGCACCGCTCGGGTGCGAGTTGCGGTGCGACGCCGAGTGCCTCGACGGGGATCTTCGGCCATCCGTGCCGCGCCAGCAGCCAGGCGCCGACGGCGAGGGAGGCCGGCAGTTCACGCTCGGCCACGTCCTCCCCGCTGCCGCGTCCCAGCCGTACGGCGAGGTCCACGCCGTATCCCCGGAACGAGCCGCGTGTGCCCTCCGGGTAGGTGCCCCGCCCCGACTCGTCGGCGGGTCCGACGACCAGGAGCCGGTCCGGCCGTGCCGCGGCGAGCACGCCGAGGGCGTCGGAACAGGCGGCACGCGCGGCGTCCAGCTCGGGTGCGGCACCCGCGGCGACCTCGGGCACGAGCAGTGGCGGGCAGGGGCAGACTGCGGCGGCGACAAGCATGATCGGCAGCGTAGTCCCCGCCCGTCGTCACCCCGCGATCAGCATGTCCGGACGTCCCGCCGTACGTCCGTCGGCCGGTCGCACGACACGCCCGCCGTGCCGGCCGGCTTCGCATCCACCGGCCCGTCCGGCCGCACGTCCGGCCGCGTATCCACCGTGCCGTGCGGCGCCGCACGTCCGTCGGCGCCTCCGGCATCGCGTCCGCCGTCCCGCCCGGCCACCGGTCCGTCAACCGGCACGTCCGCCGACGCCCCCGGCCACCC
>NZ_JBIVJP010000023.1:130781-190552 GCF_044750285.1 Streptomyces sp. NPDC088812
CGTCCGGCCGCACGTCCGTCGGCGCCTCCGGCATCGCGTCCGCCGTCCCGCCCGGCCACCGGTCCGTCAACCGGCACGTCCGCCGACGCCCCCGGCCACCCGATCCGCCGTCCCGCCCGGCCACCCGATCCGTCGGCCCGTCAGCCTGTCAGCCGGCACGTCCGTCGGCGCCTGCGGACGGCGGGCGCCCCCGTCGCCCGAGCGGCCGGCGCGGCGGTCGGGCGCCGTGGTGGGCGGGCCGTCGACGTGCCCCGGGCGGGCGCGCCCCGTCAGTCGCAGCCGCAGCCGCTGCCGGTGGCCACCGGGAGCGGGGCCGGGGCGCCGATCCGGGGCAGGCCGAGCATGACGCCCGCCGGCTTGGCCGCCTTCTCCGCGGTGCGCTTCTCCCAGGCGTCCCCCGCGCGGGTGCGGCGCACGCCGAGGACGGTGCCCTCGGCGAGGAGGTGGTGCGGGGCGGCGTAGGTGACCTCGACGGTGACCACGTCGCCGGGGCGCACCTCCTGGTCCGGCTTGGTGAAGTGGACCAGCCGGTTGTCGGGGGCCCGCCCGGAGAGGCGGTGGGTGGCGCCGTCCTTGCGGCCCTCGCCCTCGGCGACCATCAGCTCCAGGGTGCGGCCGACCTGCTTCTTGTTCTCCTCCCAGGAGATCTCCTCCTGGAGGGCGACGAGCCGCTCGTAGCGCGCCTGGACGACCGCCTTGGGGATCTGGTCGTCCATGGTCGCGGCGGGGGTGCCGGGACGCTTGGAGTACTGGAAGGTGAACGCCTGCGAGAAGCGGGCCTCGCGCACGACGTGCAGGGTCTGCTCGAAGTCCTCCTCGGTCTCGCCGGGGAAGCCCACGATGATGTCGGTGGTGATCGCCGCGTGCGGGATGGCGGCGCGGACCTTCTCGATGATCCCGAGGTAGCGCTCCTGGCGGTAGGAGCGGCGCATCGCCTTCAGGACGGTGTCCGAGCCGGACTGGAGCGGCATGTGCAGCTGCGGCATCACGTTGGGCGTCTCGGCCATGGCGGCGATCACGTCGTCGGTGAAGTCGCGCGGGTGCGGGGAGGTGAAGCGGACGCGCTCCAGGCCGTCGATGCTCCCGCAGGCGCGCAGCAGCTTGCTGAAGGCCTCGCGGTCGCCGATGTCGGAGCCGTACGCGTTGACGTTCTGGCCGAGGAGGGTGATCTCGGAGACGCCCTCGGCGACCAGGGCCTCGACCTCGGCGAGGACGTCGCCGGGGCGGCGGTCCTTCTCCTTGCCGCGCAGCGCCGGCACGATGCAGAAGGTACAGGTGTTGTTGCAGCCGACGGAGATCGAGACCCAGGCGGCGTACGCGCTCTCGCGGCGGGTCGGCAGGGTCGACGGGAACGCCTCCAGCGACTCGGCGATCTCGACCTGCGCCTCCTCCTGCACGCGCGCGCGTTCCAGCAGGACCGGCAGCTTGCCGATGTTGTGGGTGCCGAAGACGACGTCCACCCAGGGCGCCTTCTTCACGATGGTGTCGCGGTCCTTCTGCGCGAGGCAGCCGCCGACCGCGATCTGCATGCCCGGCCGGCCCGCCTTCTTCGGCGCCAGCCGGCCGAGGTTGCCGTACAGCCGGTTGTCGGCGTTCTCGCGGACGGCGCAGGTGTTGAAGACGACGACGTCCGCGTCGCCGTCCGACCCCTCGGGGGCGCGGACGTAGCCGGCCTCCTCCAGCAGTCCGGACAACCGCTCGGAGTCGTGGACGTTCATCTGGCACCCGTAGGTGCGGATCTCGTAGCTCTTGGGTGCGGGAACGTCCACTGCCGGGCTCCGGTCGCTGCTGCTGGTCATGGCTCAAGGGTAGGCGTTCCGGGGAGCGGGCCCGCTGCCCGGCCGTGGACCCGTGCGGGGCCCTCTTCCGCGTCCGGCCGGCCGTTCAGCCGCTCAGGGCGTCGACGGCGTCCTGGACGGCCGGGTGCAGGGGGAACAGCTCGTCGAGTCCCGCGATGCGGAAGAGCCGGTCCAGGGCGGGGGTCAGCGCCGCGACCGAGAAGGACGTGCCCGCCGCCTCGGCGCGGTGGAAGGCCCTGATGATCTCGGTCAGTCCGGTGGAGTCGCAGTAGTCCAGTCCCGACAGATCGGCGACGACGCCCGCGCCCGGGTTCCGCAGCGCCTCGTCCACGGCCCGGCGCAGGCCGGGGCCGGTGTAGTGGTCCAGATCACCGGTGACGCGCAGCACCACCGGACCCGCGGGGTCGGGCCGCGGAGTGATCTCCACGGCCAGCGGGCCCTCTTCCTCGGTCACCCTGTCTCCTGCCCGGCCGCTGCGATGGGGTACGCCGGGGGGCGGGTCCGGTGGCCGGGGGGCGGCGCACGGTCCGGGGAGCACATGTCCCTGGTTCCCTGCGGATCGGTCGTCCCCCCTTGACGCGCACCGGGTTCCCCGACCGGCTGGAATACTCTATCGGTCGTCAACAGCCCGCACAGAGCCTCGCCGAGATCTCCGGCAGCACGACGTCCGAGGCCACGGTGACGGTGCGGGCCCGGGCCGGAGCGAGGAGCCGTCGGCCGGGCGGAGGGGCGGGGTGGCTCTCCGTCAGGGGCAGGACGCGGCGGTGCGGCGGTGCGGCGGTCCGTCGCGGGCCGGCCGGGGCGGGCGCGGTCGGCGTCCCCGCGCGGTCGGTACGGCGAGGGTGCCGGGGGTGGACCGGCAGGACGGGAGGGTGTCGCGTGGCACGTTCGGACGACGCTGGGCCCAGGCCGCCGACGGCGGCCGGAGGCGATGTGTTCGCGGCCGACCGGGAGGTCGGCGAGGACCTCGCCCGGGTGGACTGGGCGGCGACTCCGCTCGGCCCGCCCGCCGGGTGGCAGCAGAGCCTGCGGACCGCGGTGAGCATCCTGCTCTCCTCCCGGTTCCCGATGTGGATGGCCTGGGGCGAGCGGCTGACGTTCTTCTGCAACGCCGCCTACCGGCGCGACACGCTGGGCAGCAAGTACCCGTGGGCGCTGGGACGTCCGGCGAACGAGGTGTGGGCGGAGATCTGGGACGACATCGGCCCGCGCATCGACTCGGTGCTCGACACCGGCGAGGCCACCTGGGACGAGGGCCTGCTGCTGTTCCTGGAGCGGTCCGGCTACCCCGAGGAGACCTACCACACGTTCTCCTACAGTCCGCTGCGGGACGACGCCGGTGACGTGGTCGGCATGCTGTGCGTGGTCAGCGAGGACACCGAACGGGTGATCGGCGAGCGGCGGATGGCCACCCTGCGCGACCTGGGGTCCGACCCGAGCGTCATCCGCACCGAGCAGGAGGTGCTGGCCTTCGTCGACCGGCAACTGGCCCGCAACCGGCAGGACCTGCCCTTCACCCTGACCTATCTGTTCGACGAGGAGGGGTCCGCCCGGCTCGCCGGTGCGGCCGGTGTCCCGGCCGGCCACCCGGCCGCGCCGGCGGTCCTCGCCGACGACGCCCCGGACACGGTGTGGCCGGTCGCGGCCCTGGCCGAGAGCGGGACGAGACTCGTGCCGCTCGCCGGTGACGCGTTCGCCGGCCTGCCCCGCGGCGACTGGCCCGAACCGCCCGTCCAGGCGCTCGTGGTGCCGCTGATCCAGCAGGGCGGCACGCCCTACGGCTTCCTGGTGGCGGCGCTCAACCGCTACCGCGAACTGGACGCGGGCTACCGCAGCTTCGTCGAGCTGACCGCCGGTCACATCGCGTCCGGCATCGGCAGCGCCCGCAGCTACGAGGCGCAGCAGCGACGGGCGGAGGAACTGGCCGAGCTGGACCGGGCGAAGACCGCGTTCTTCTCCAACATCAGCCACGAGTTCCGCACCCCGCTCACGCTGATCATGGGGCCGGTCGAGGAGCTGCGCGGCCGGCTGGCCGACGCGGCCGACGGGCCGGTGCGGCAGGAACTCGACGTCGTCCACCGCAACGGGCTGCGGCTGGGCAAGCTGGTCAACACGCTGCTGGACTTCTCCCGCATAGAGGCCGGCCGGATGCAGGCCCGGTACGAGCCGGTCGACCTGGCCGAGGTGACGGCCGAGCTGGCCAGCGTCTTCCGCTCGGCGGTCGAGAAGGCCGGGCTGGACTACGACGTCGACTGCCGGTCGCCGGCCGAGCCGGTGTACCTCGACCGCGGCATGTGGGAGAAGGTGGTCCTCAATCTGCTCAGCAACGCCCTGAAGTTCACCTTCGACGGCGGGATACGGGTCGGTGTGCGGGGTGAGGGCGCGCAGGCCGTGGTCACCGTGGCCGACAGCGGCACGGGGGTGCCGGAGGCGGAGATGCCCCGGCTGTTCGAGCGGTTCCACCGCATCGAGAACGCCCGCTCGCGTTCCGACGAGGGCAGTGGCATCGGGCTGGCCCTGGTGCAGGAGCTGGTGGGTCTGCACGGCGGCACCATCACCGCCGAGAGCACCGAGGGCGCGGGCACCCGCTTCACCATCCGGCTGCCGTTCGGCAGCGCCCATCTGCCGGCCGAGTCGGTGGTGCCGGAGACGGGCGGTGCCGTCGACTCCGGGACCGTCGGCTCCGGCACCGCCGGCTCCGGTGCCACCGAGGCCGGTGCCACCGAGTCCGGTACCGCCGCTCCATACGTACTGGAGGCGCTGCGCTGGCTGCCCGGCCACGGCTCCGGCGCTCACTCCGGCGGGCCGGCCGGCGGCGCCACGGCGGAGGCCGGGGGAAGGGCCGGCGCGCCGCGGGCCGCGGGGCCGGGGGGCCGGGCCCGGGTGCTCGTCGCCGACGACAACGCGGACATGCGCGAGTACCTGACGCGGATGCTCACCGGGGCGGGCTACGACGTCACCACCGTCACCGACGGTCTCGAGGCGTTCCGGTCCGTCCGCCGCGACGCCCCCGATCTCGTCGTCAGCGATGTGATGATGCCGGTTCTGGACGGCCTGGGGCTGGTGGGCAGGCTGCGCGCCGATCCGCGCACGGCCTCCGTGCCCGTGCTGCTGCTGTCGGCCCGGGCCGGGCAGGAGGCGTCGATCGAGGGCCTGCGGGCGGGCGCGGACGACTACCTGGTCAAGCCGTTCGCCGCCGCGGAGCTCCTCGCCCGGGTGCGGGCCAACGTCGAACTGGCGCGGCTGCGCACCCATCACGCCCGTTGGCGCACCGCGCTCGTCGACTCCCTCCAGGAGGCGTTCTTCGTCTGCGACGAGGCCGGGGCCGTCGTGGAGATCAACAGCGCGTTCGCCGACATCCTCGGCTACGGCCCGGAGGGCCTGCCGTACCCGCCGGTCCACCCGTGGTGGCCGGACGCCGCCGCCGATCCCGAGGCGCACCGGCGGACCCGGGAGGCGTTCGCCGGACTGCTGGAACGCGCCCGGGGCTCCTGCACCGTCCCGGTCAGCCACCGCGACGGCCACCGGCTGTGGGTGACGGTCACCTTCGCCCGGGTCGATGACCCCGACTCCGGGCGCGGCGTCACCGTCGGCACCTTCCGCGACGTCACCGCCGAGCACTACGCCGTCCAGCGCGAGACGGCGCTGGCCGCGCTGAGCACCTCCCTGTCCCTGGCGTCGAGCCTGCCGCAGGCGCTGTCGGGTGCTTTGGAGGAGCTGAAGGGGCTGTGGCGGGCCAGGGGTGTCGTGGCCGCGGTCTTCGGCAAGGGGGCCGTGCCGGCGCTGACGGCGACGGACCCGCCGCCGCGGTGGGAGGACCTGCCGGCCGCGCGGCGGGAGGCGCTGGCCGGTCTGCGCGACCGGACCCCGCTCACCCCCGTCGCCGAGGGCACCGGGGCCGGCGTCCTGCTGGAACACCCCGACGGCCCGCTGGCCCTCTGGGTCGACCTGGGCGAACACCGGCCCTTCACCCGTGAGGACCACCTGCTGCTGTCGCTGCTGGCCGGCCGGCTCGCGCAGGGGCTGGTGCGGGCGCACCAGATCGACCAGCAGCGGGAGACCGCGATCGCCCTGCAGCGCGCCATCCTCGGGCCGTCCCGGCTCCCCGACGGCTTCGCGGTCCGCTACGAGCCCGCGACTCCGCCCCTGGAGGTGGGCGGCGACTGGTACGACACCGTCACGCTGCCGGACGGACGGATCGGCATCGTCGTCGGCGACTGCGTCGGGCGCGGTCTGGAGGCGGCGACCGTCATGGGCCAGCTGCGCAGCGCCTGCCGTGCCCTCGTGCTCCAGTACTCCAGCCCCTCCCGGACGCTGATGGCCCTCGACCAGTTCGCCGCGGGCATCACGGGCGCGATGTGCACCACCGTCTTCTGCGGTGTGCTCTCCCCCGAGACCGGGCTGCTGACCTACTCCAGCGCGGGGCACCCGCCGGGCATCCTCACCCACCCCGACGGCACGATCCGGCTCCTGGACGACGGGCGTTCCCTCCCCCTCGCGGTACGTCCGGGCCGGCCGCGTCCGGAGGGCGAGTGCACGCTGCCGGCGCGGGCCACGCTGCTGCTGTACACCGACGGGCTCGTCGAGCGCCGCCGGCGCTCGCTCAGCGTCGGCATCGACCTGGCCGGCCAGGCGGTGCAGCAGGGCCGCAACGTGCCCGTCGACGAACTCGCCACGCAGGTGATGGCACAGCTCGCACCGGCCGGGGGCTACGACGACGACGTGGCCCTGCTGCTCTACCGTCACCCGTCGCCGCTGGAGATGACCTTCCCGGCCGAGTCGTCGCAGCTCGCGCCGGTCCGCAAGGCGTTGCGCGGCTGGCTCGCCCAGTGCGGCCTGCCGCCGAGCACCGTGCAGAACGTGCTCGTCGCCGCCGGGGAGGCGTGTGCCAACGCCATCGAGCACGGCCACCGGCACTCCCCGGGGGAGGCGGTGCGCCTGCGCGCCGAGGCCTGCGTCGACGACCTGCGCCTGACGGTCGCCGACAGCGGCCGGTGGAAGACCCCGCGGCCCGAGCTCAACCCCCACCGCGGCCGTGGTGTCTCCCTGATGCGCGCCATGATGCAGCACGTCACCATCACGCCCGGCCCGTCCGGCACCACCGTCGACATGCAGATGCGGATCGCCTGATGACCACCCCTCTGATCCTCACTCCCGGCCGGAACCCGGACGGCACCGCCCGGCTCGTGGCCGCCGGGGAGATCGACATGAGCAACATCGGTTCCCTGGCCGACGCCCTCGACGCGACCTCCGGCCCCCTCGTCCTGGACCTGACTGCGGTGGAGTACCTGGACAGCGCCGGGCTGAGCGTGCTCTTCGCGCACGCGGACCGCCTGGTGCTCGTCGTCGCCCCGCTGCTGGAGCCCGTCCTGAGCGTCTCGGGTCTCGCCGCGCTGACCACCGTCCGAGGCCCGGACCCGGACGACGCGCCGCCGCGGTGACCGGGGCACGGGCACGGTCCGGCGCGGCCGCCGGCGCGCCGGACGGGCCGAACGGCTCCCGCGGCCCGTGCCGGGCGCCCGGGACGAGCACGCCCGGACCGCGACGGTGCGCCGCCACCGCCCACACCACCGCGGCACCCACACATCCCGGCCGGGAGTGATGTGCATGCCGACGATCCCGGGCGCCATCGGCGCGTTCCGCCGGGACGCCGTCCTGGAGGTCGTGACCGACACCCTCCAGGTGACCGCCCAGCACCTCGACGAAGGCCGCGCCCGTCCTCTCCGTCACCGGAGACGTCGACCCGCACACGGGCCTCGACGCTGCGCTCGCACGCCCTGGCCCTCCACGAACGGGGCACCGTGCACCTCGTCCTGGACCTGGCGCAGGTCGACTTCTTGGACTCCACCGGTCTCAGCACGCTCATCGGGCTGTGGCACGCGGCCGAGGGGGCGGGCGGCTCGCTCGTCCTGGCCGCGGTGCCCAACCGTCTGGAGCGCAGGATCACCACGACCGGTCTCTCCTTGATCCTGCCGGTCCACGCCACGGTGGCCGACGCGCCGTCAGGGCGCGGCACCGACGGTTCACCCGGCGGTGCGGACGGCGGGGGCGGAACCTCCTGACGGCGCGGCCGCGCCGGGGCGGTCGGCGGTGGTGGGCGCCGTCGGTGCGGCGGCCGTCCCCGCGCGGGTCAGCCCGGCGACGTCACCTCCAGCCGCCGGACGAAGGCGTCGCTCATCGGGCGCCTCCGGCGACCGGTCCGGCGGCGGACGCGGTCCCGGCCCCCGCGCCGAGGTCGGCGGAGGCGGCCCCGGTCGCCGTGCGGAGGTCGGCGGAGGCCAGCGGGATGGGCGTGAACATGGCCGGCTCCTCGTCGGGGGTGAGGGCGGTCGGGCCGTACACCCAGTCCGTGAAGCCGTAGTCGTAGGTGTCGCGCTCCGCCATGATCGCGTTGCGCTGGAGGCGCTCGGTGCCGTCGAGGTGCCACAGCTCGCCCCAGGCGCGGGCGGTCTCCACCACGCGGCGGCAGTGCTCGACGCGGACCGCCTCGTAGGCGGCGAGGGCGGCGTCCCAGTCGGGCACGGCGGCGGCCCCGGCGCCGGACTCCGCGCGCAGCCGGGCGACGTGCCGGGCGAGCACCCAGCCGTCCTCGATGGCCATGATCGCGCCCTGGGCCATGTACTGGAGCGGCGGGTGGGCGGCGTCGCCGAGCAGCGCGATCCGGCCGTGCACCCAGGTCGCGACGGGGTTGCGGTCCAGCATCTGCCACCAGCGGTCGCGCCACATCAGCGGGATGCCCTTGCGCACGGTGTCGCAGGTGGGGGCGAACGCGGCGTCCAGCTCATCCGGTGTGCCCCAGTCGTCCCGGCCGGCCAGCGCCTTCGGCGACTCGAACACGGCGACCTGGTTGAACATGTCGCCGCCGCGCAGGGCGTACTGCACGAAGTGGCAGCGGGGGCCGACGTAGACGGTGACGTCCTTCTCGGCGATGCCGTTGTCGCGCACCTTCTCGATGGGGACGGCGGCGCGGTAGGCGACGTAGTCGGAGCTGACGACGTCGTCGCCGACGAGCTGCCGGCGGGCGACGGAGTGCAGGCCGTCGGCGGCGACGACCAGCGGGGCGGACTCACTGGTGCCGTCCTCCAGCCGGACCAGGGCGCCGCCCTCGGTGTGCTCGTAGCCGGTGACCGTCTTGTCGGTGACCAGCTCGACACCGGCCCGGCGGCAGGCGCGCAGGAAGATGCCGTGCAGGTCGCTGCGGTGGATGACCATGTACGGGAAGCCGTAGCGGCGTTCCAGGTCGCGCAGGTCGAGGCGGGTCAGCTCGCGGGCGTCGACGGCGTCGCGCATGACCATGTTCTCGGGGAGCACCCCGAGGTCCTTGGCCTCGTCGAGCAGGCCGTACTCGTGGAGGATGCGGGTGCAGTTGGGGGCGATCTGGATGCCGGCGCCGACCTCGCCGAACTCCTTGGCCCGTTCGAGGACACGCACGCGCAGCCCCTGTCGGGCGAGGGCGAACGCGGAGCTGAGACCGCCGATGCCGCCGCCGATGATGAGGACGTCGGGCTGGTCGCCGGTGGAAGGGGTGGCAGGTTTCATCGTCTTTCCTCGATCGAGTCGCATGGGTCATCGGCGGCGTTGCCGTCGACTCGGCGGTGCCCGTCGGGCGGCGGGCGCGTCGAAGGGCGGGGCAGTCGGAGCGGGGAGGCGTACGACGGCGCGGGGGCCGGCGCCGGTGCGCGGGCGCGGCACGGCGCGGCGGGCTGTCGCCGGGCGGGGGCCGGTGCCCCCGGGGAGGGCCGGCGGTGGGTGAACGGACGGCCGTTCCTCCGGTGGCCGGCCGTGGGTGGGCAGGTGGGTTCCGGGCCGCCGGCCGGCGGCCCGTCAGCAGATCGCAGGCCGGCGGTCCGACGGGAGATCGCCGGCCGGCGGTCCGTCGGGAGATCGCCGGCCGGCGGTCCGTCGGGAGTTCGCCGGCCGGCCCGCGCGGGCGATGGCGGAGCCCGCGCGGGAGTCGGCCCTGGCGTACCGGGCCGGCGGGGAGCCGGTCCGGACGCGGCGGGTCAGAGCCAGGGGCCGATCTCCGGCGCGGGCGCGCCGGCGGCGGTGGTCAGGGCGTGGGCCCGTCCGGTGAGGTAGGCCGTGACCTGGAACAGGGGTCCGGCCAGCACGGTCGGGGTGCCCTCGCCGGGCAGGTCCCAGCTGTCCGCGGTGTCGGTGGCGTCCAGCCGCAGGGCGGGCCCGGCGGTGTTCCGGGAACGCTTGCCGACGACGTCGTCGCAGAGGGCGGCGAGGAAGCCGTCCGGCAGGTCGGCGAAGGAGAGGCCGGTGCCGAGGTCGACCGCGTGGACGCACACCTCGCGCGAGCGCATCCAGGGCAGCTCGGTCGCGGGGACGGTGCGGCCCTGGACGGTGACGACCTCGTTGTCCCACTGCTCGTCGTCGAGGGCGGCGGTGGACGCGGCCAGCTCGCCGGCGGAGCGGCGCAGCCACTCGGTCAGCTCGGCGGCCGGGAGGACGGAGCCCTTCTCGATCCCGGCGGCGCGCTCGTCGGGTGAGGCGTACATCGGGGTCGGCTCGCCGGTGGCGGCCCAGTGGACCAGGTTGCCGAGGGCGTCGGCGTTGGCGGCGACGTGGGCGATCACGTTGCCCCGGCTCCAGCCGGGCAGCGCGCCGGCCTCGGCGATCGCGGCGTCGTCCAGGCCGGCGGCGCCGAGGAACAGCTCGGTGCCGAGGCGTTCCCAGGCGCGGGCGTCGTCGAAGGTGCGGGCCGGGCGGCCCATCAGACCGCACTCTCCTTGACGACCTTGTTCTCCAGGCGGCCGATGCCCTCGACCTCGGTGACGACGGTCTCGCCGCCGAGCAGGTAGCGCGAGGGCCTGCGGGCGTGGCCGACGCCGCCGGGGGTGCCGGTGGCGATGACGTCGCCGGGGTTCAGGCGGATGACCGTCGACACGTACTCGACCAGCGCGACCGGGTCGAAGAGCAGGTCGCCGGTGTTGTCGGACTGCATGACCTCACCGTCGACGGTCAGCGTGACGTCGAGGGCGGGGCGGACGCCGCCGGGCAGGTCGTCCGGGGTGACCAGGTAGGGGCCGACCGGGGTGGAGGAGTCCCACATCTTGCCCTGGAGCCACTCACGGGTGCGGAACTGCCAGTCGCGGCAGGTGATGTCGTTCAGGACGGTGAAGCCGGCGATGGCCGCCTCGGCCTCGGCGCCCCGGGCGCGGCGCACCCGCTTGCCGACGACGACCGCGAGCTCGACCTCCCAGTCGAACTCCTCCGTCTCGTCGGGGCGCAGGATGTCGTCGCCCGCGCCGATCAGGCAGTCGGCGAACTTGGCGAACAGGGTGGGGTGCTCGGGCAGGTCGCGGCCCATCTCCTGGATGTGGTTGCGGTAGTTGAGACCGACGCACACCACCTTGGAGGGGGCCGGCACGACCGGCGCGAAGTCGGCGTCCGCGACGGCGTATGTGGTGGCGGCCCCGGCGGTGACGGCGGCGGCGCGCTCGGCCCAGCCGTCCTCGGCCAGCAGTGCGCCCACGTCGGGGACCCCGAGGTCGACCAGGACGTCACCGTCGAGCCGGACGGCCCGGGTGGTGCCTTCGGTACGGATGGTCGCGAGCTTCATCGGGTGGTTCCTTCCACATGGGTGCGGTCGAGGCGCAGCGCTTCGAGGATCGGGGAGTCGCTGAAGCGGAACAGGTCCAGTGCTCCGGAGTCGGAGTCGGTGGCGCCCGCCTCGGAGCGGACCGAGAACGGCTGCCAGGACGGCACGACGAACAGGTCGCCCCGGGTGACGGACCAGGAGGTGTCGCCGACGGTGACCGTGCCGGAGCCGTCGAACACCTGGTAGACCGAGGAGCCGGTCTCCTTCGCCGGGGCGGTCTCGGTGCCGCGGGCGACGCGGTGCATCTCGGCGCGGATCGTGGGGAGCACGTCGGCGCCGGTCGCCGGGTCGGTGAACCGGACGGCGGCGTGACCGTGTTCTACGGTGCCGCCGAAGCCCTCGGCCTCCAGGGCGAGCTGGTCGGCCAGGGCGCGGTCGGTGTGCTCCCAGCGGTACGCGAGCAGCGGTGAGCCGGGGGTGGGCTCGCCCGCGGCAACGGGGCGCAGGCCGGGGTGGCCCCACAGGCGCTCGGCGCGCGACCGGTCGGGGGTGGTGCGCTCGGCGTCGCTGATCTCGTCGCGGCCGAACTCGAAGAACTGGGCCTCGGTGGCGCACTGGAAGGGGATGTCCAGGCCGTCGATCCACGCCATGGGCTCGGCGGTGGCGTTGTGGTGGGCGTGCCAGTTCCAGCCCGCCTGCGGCAGGAAGTCGCCGCGCCGCATGGCGACCGGGTCGCCGCCGACGACCGTCCACACGCCCTCGCCCTCGACGACGAAGCGGAAGGCGTGCTGGGTGTGCCGGTGCTCGGGCGCGTCCTCGCCGGGCATCAGGTACTGGATGGCGGCCCAGAGGGTCGGGGTGGCGAAGGGCCGGCCGCCGAGCGACGGGTTGGCCAGGGCGATGGCGCGGCGCTCACCGCCCCGGCCCACCGGGACCAGCTCGCCGGCCTGGGCGGCGAGCGCGCGCAGCTGCTCCCAGCGCCACAGGTGCGGCACGGCCCGCGAGCGCGGGTGGGCGGGCATCAGGTCGCCGATCTCGGTCCACAGCGGGACGAGGAGTTCCTGTTCGAAGCCCCGGTACAGGTCTTCCAGTGCCGGGGTGACCTCGGGCTGGCCCGGCGCCGGGACGGCTTCCAGGCGGACGGGGGAGCCCGTGGCGATGTCGGGTGCGAGGGAGGTGTCGGTCACGGGCCCAGCGTGCGCCGCGTTCACCTGGAAGACATGTAGATTCTGGAGGACAGAACCGAGTGGGGGCGAGCGGAACCGGGAGGCCGCGTTGGACAAGCCGCTGAAGAACCCGCCGCCGTACGCCATCAGCAGCGTCGACCACGCCCTGCGGGCCGCGGCGATGCTCCAGCTGGAGGGCGGACTGACCGTGTCGCAGGTCGCCGAGCGCCTCGGGGTGGCCCGGTCGACCGCGCACCGGCTGCTGGCGATGCTCGTGTACCGGGACTTCGCCGTGCAGGACGAGAAGCGGGTCTACCGCGCGGGTCCCGTCCTGGAGCTGGCCGCGCACTCGCAGTCGCAGGTGTCCCGGCTGCGCGCGGTCGCCCTGCCGCACCTGCACCGGCTGGTCGGCCTGCTGGAGGAGACCGCCAACCTGACGATCCGCACCGGGGACACCGCCCGGTTCATCGCCAGCGTGGAGTGCGCGCAGGCGCTGCGCGTGGGGTCCCGCGAGGGCATGGTCTTCCCCGCGCACCGCACGACCGCCGGGCTACTGCTGCTCGCGGAGCTGACCGAGGACGAGCTCCGGGAGGTGTACGCCGTCGAGCGCTACCACGACCGGCCCGGCGAGCGGCCCGACCTCGCGGCGCTCGCCACGGACCTGGAGCGGGCGCGCCGCGGCGGGTTCGTGGTGAACCAGGACCGCTCCGAACGGGGTCTGGTGGCCGTCGGCGTACCGGTGCGCGGCACGGACGGGGTCGCCCTGGCGGGGGTGTCGGTGTCGATGCCGGGCGTGCGCTACGCCCCGGGCCGGCTCCAGTCCCTGGTCGCGACCCTGAACGCGGCCGCCCGCGGCATCGAGACCGACCTGCCCGCGAACTGACCCGAACGGACCGCACAGACGGGCGGCCGATCGCCCGGCACCCCGCACCGCCAGGGACGGTCCCCCAGAGGGCGCCGTCCTACGGCCCGTACGGCGGTGCGGGATGGCCGCCGACGACGTCCTGGAGTCAGCGGTCGTCCCGCAGTGCGCCCAGCCGACGCCGACGCCGGCGCGCACGGCCCGTACGACGGTGCGGGCGGGGGCGGACCGCTCCCGCCCTGCGGCGGCGGCCCGCACGGGTCGCCCGGCCGACCGGTGCATCAGCTCGTACGCCCGGCGCGCGCACCAGCCCGTACGCCGGTTCACGCGTGGCAGACGAACCGTCCGGTCCTGCGGCGGCCCGCCCGCCGGTCCCGCGGCGCCGGCTCGGCGCTCCCGTGCCCGCACGGGCCTCCCGCGTCCCGGATCCGACGGCTCCGGCGTGGTGGCCGCGAGGACCTGCGGCCTGCGGACCTGGCCGGCGGCCGTCGGCCGTCCCGGGGCGGCGGGCCCGGCGCGGTGTGGGTGAGGGCCGCCGTGGAAGTGCCGGCACCGGCGGCGCACCCCGGGGCCGGGGCTGCGGGGCGGTGCCCCAGGGCCGGGGCTGCGGGCCGGTGCCCCAGGGCCGGGGCCGCAGGCCGGCACCCGGGCCAGGACCACAGGCCGGCACCCGGGCCAGGACCACAGGCCGGCACCCGGGCCAGGACCACAGGCCGGCACCCGGGCCAGGACCGCAGGCCGGCACCCGGGCCAGGACCGCAGGCCAGCACCCCGGGGCCAGCACCACAGGCCAGCACCCCGGGCCAAGACCACAGCCCGGCACCCCGGGCCAAGACCACAGCCCGGCACCCCGGGCCAAGACCACAGCCCGGCACCCCGGCTCGCCCCGCCCTGTTCCCCTGGCCCTCCGCATCCTCACCATGGAGGTCCCGATCGGGCACGGCGACGGTCGGTGGCGAGGCGGCCGGGGGGAACGGCCGGCGACGGGGGGACTGTCTGTGGATGCCGACAACGTCGACGCGTTCGTGCTGACCGCCGTCGAGCCGGAGTACCGGGCCGTCGTCGGGCATCTCGAACCCGGCCGGAGCAGACGGAGCGCCGACGGCGCCGCGTACGAGGTGGGGCACTTCCACGGGGAGCGGGGCCGTCTCAGGGTCGCCGTGCAACTGGGCGGCGCCGGGAACGAGCTGGCCGCGGCGCTGGCCGAGCGCGCGGTCGCCCGACTGCGCCCCGCCGTCCTGCTGTTCGTGGGGGTCGCGGGCGGCCGCAAGGACGTCCGGCTGGGGGACGTGGTGGCCGCCGACACGGTCTACGGCTACGAGAGCGGCAGGGACGAGGCCGACGGCTTCCGGCCCCGGATCAAGTCCTGGCCGTCGTCGTTCGCGCTGGTGCAGAGGGCGCGCCTGGTCGCGGCCGACGGCCGGTGGCGGCGCCGTATCCGGCCGTCTCCCCCGCGGCCTCCGGCGGCGTACGTCGGGGCGCTGGCCGCGGGCGCGAAGGTGGTCGCCGACGCCGGGTCGACGTCCGGCCGGCTGCTGCGCGAGGTGACGGGCGACGCGCTGGCCGTCGAGATGGAGGGGCTCGGCCTGCTCACCGCGGCCCGGATCAACCCCCGGGTGCAGGCACTGGTCGTGCGGGGCGTCTCCGATCTCCTGGGCGACAAGGACGAGGGGCACGACGCCCACTGGCAGCCGGTGGCCGCCCGGCACGCCGCCGCGTTCGCCTTCGAGCTGCTCGCCCTGACCGAGGCGCGCGTCACCACCACCCCGCCGCAGGGGCTGACCGCCCGTCAGACGGGTGAGCTGGCCACGCTGCTGCTGGGCGTGCCCGGCATCGACTCTCCGGCGTCCTGGCAGATGCTCCTCGACCAGCTTCCGCGCATAGGCGTCATGACGAGCCGCCAGCAGAATTCCCGCCTGGAGGCGGTGTCCCTGGTGCGGACCTGTGAGGATCTGGACGGGTGGCAGTCGCTGCTGGACGCGCTCGAGGCGCTGTGGCCCGACACACCCGCCGTGCGGCAGGTACGCCACTACCTGGACGAGCACCGGCTCGTCTGACACCGGGTGGCGCCGGACCCTTCCCCGCGCGCGGACCCGGTCTTCACATGACGCTCGAAGGAGTGAGGGATGACTGCCTACGGGGGCGGCGGTCTCGGACTCGTGAAGGAGTTCGCGGACGCCCTGGGCAAGTGCGGCGGACTGCAGGAGCGCGGCTCGCGGGCCCTGTGCCTGCGGCTCATGGCCAAGGAACACGGCACTCCGCCCGCCGTGCGGGAGTACGACGTGACCCAGTACTTCCTCCTCGACCTGGCAGCCGTCTGCCTGGAGAACCCGCGCACCATGCGGGCCCTGCCGGAGGCGCTGTCGGCCCTCAACGAGGACGTCGAGGAAGTGCGGGCGCTCACCGACAGCCTGCTGGCCGACCCCGTCCTCCCGCCCGACGACGTCCTCACCCTCCGGCCGCTCCTGGACGGCTTCGCCCTGCCCAACCTGCCCGCGCTGTGCCGCAGGGCCGTCGCCGACCTGCGTCCCGTCCCCCCGTACGGCGACGCCTGGAGCGCCTTCGAGAGCCTCAGCCGGTTCAACGCCCGCCCCGACGGGCTGCCGCCCACCCTCGCCTTCGTCGAGTACGTGGCGGCCGAGGCCCCCTACGAGCGCGGCATCGCCCTGCGGGCCTGGAACGACGCACGGGCCCACGCCCTGTCGCTGCTGACCGAGCTGCGCAGCCTCCGGCAGCAGGTGGCCTACGCCCACACCCCCGAACCCGGCAACGCCTACCTGGTCATCCGGCTGCTGCGACGCGAGGAGCCGGGCCGCTACCAGCTCACCTCGTGGCGGCACTACGACCCCGACGAACCGACCTCCTGGCGTCCCCGGCAGGAGGGCAGTGTGGAGGTGGCGCTGGCCGAGGTGGAGCGGGTGGTCGAGCGGCTGGTGTTCGAGGCCGACGAGGACTGGGCGCGGGACGCCAACCGCCTCCACGTCGAGTTCGTGCTCGGGCCGGAGGACCTGAACCTGCCGGTGCACCGCTTCCGCACCGAACTCGACAGCGACCCGCCGTCCTCGCTGAGCGTCGGCTACTGCGTGGTCGTCCGCAGTCTGCAGCGCTGCCGCACCCCGCGGGCCGTCCTCGCTGAGCGTCGGCTACTGCGTGGTCGTCCGCAGTCTGCAGCGCTGCCGCACCCCGCGGTGGCACCGGGCGTGGCGGCAGCGCTGGGCGGCCGTCACGGACACGCCCGAACCGGCCCGGCCGCTCGTGGTGGGGGGCCGTCGGCCGGAGGACCCCCGGCACGGGGACGTCTCCGGGCTCGACGCCCGCCTGAAAGGCGACCGGTCGATCGGCTGCCTCGTCCTGTCCCAGCCTCCGGAGGGCTCGACCGATGGGGCGCAGGAAGCACTCGTGGGACTTCGGTGCGGGATACCCGCACTGGTGTGGGACGCCCGTAACCCCGCGGCGCGTAGGGGAGTTGAGAAAACGGACGAGACCGTATACGGCTTGCTCCGCAACCTTTCAGGGCTCCGTGAGGCCGTGACAGAATGACGCATCGAAGCCCACGGGGGTTCCTTGAACGGCCGCGACGATCATCCGGGGCACCACGCCGTCCTCCTGTGGGACGACCCGACCAGGCCGATCGAGAACCCCCAGCCGCTGACCGGACCGGACCAGGGGGTGGACGGTCGATGACCGGCACGGCACGATCCGAGGGGACCGGCACGGGGGCCTCGTCCGCACGTGTTCCGCGGTCCTGGTGGGTCTACTGGGGTACCGAGCTGCCCCTGCACGACATCGAGCTGACCGACCTGCTGCCCCCGGCGCCGCCCTGGCGGACGTTCACCGGCGGCTCCCCTCCCCCTCCGCGCAGCGGGACGCGGAAGGAGCCGGGCCGGCCGGGTCCGTCGAACCGCCGCCGCCCCAGGAGGACGAGGCCGAAGTGCGGCGCCGGCTCGGCGCGAGCCCCGTGGGCACACCGGCCGACGCCGCGGAGACCGACCTGGTCAACGCCGCGCTGATCCTGCGCCGCCCGCTCCTGGTGACGGGCCGGCCCGGTACGGGCAAGTCGGCCCTGGCATACCGCATCAGCCGGGAGTTACGGCTGGGACGGGTGCTGCGCTGGCCGGTCACCTCGAAGACGACGCTGAAGTCCGCCCTGTACCGGTACGACGCCGTCAGCCGGATCCACGCCGCCGCCACCTCGGACGGCTTCGGGGTGCCCGGCGAGGGGGACACCGCCGACCCCACGACGGACATCGGCTCGTTCCTCGCGCTCGGCCCGCTGGGCACCGCGCTGCTGCCGTACCGGCTCCCGCGCGTGCTCCTCGTGGACGAATTCGACAAGAGCGACATGGACCTGCCGAACGACCTGCTCGACGTCTTCGAGGCGGGCGAGTTCACCGTCCCCGAGCTGGCGCGGATGCGCAGCCGCCGGCCGGTGGTGGAGGTCCAGTCCGACGACCCCGGCCGCACCGCCCTGATCCGCGACGGCCGGGTGCGGTGCCGGGAGTTCCCCCTCGTCGTCATCACCAGCAACGGCGAGCGCGAGTTCCCGCCCGCCTTCCTGCGCCGGTGTCTCCACCTGCACGTGGAGGAGCCGCGGCTGGACCGGCTGGCCGGCATCGTGGCCGCTCATCTCGGCCCCCAGGACGCGGACCCCAGGGTCGCCGAGCTGGTACGGCTGTTCGCGGAGCGCAGCGCGCAGGAGAGCGGACTGGCCACGGACCAGCTGCTCAACTCGATCTGGCTCGCGGCGTCGGGAGCGTACTCCCGTGGCGCCGACTGGGAGGCACTGCTGCGCGCCGTCTGGCACCGCCTCGACGGCGTGACAGAGACGTGACGCGCGAGGGCGGCGGCGAGGGAGTCGGGAAGGAGCCGTTCGGCGCCTCGTGGTCGGAGATAGCCGACGCGCTGATCCTGCTCACCGCCGGGGCCGGGGAAGAGGACCGCGACGGATACGGCGGCGCCGCGGAACCGGTGGCAAAGAGGCCGGACGATCCGCCGCCGGCGGACCCCGCGCCGGGCGACGCGGACGGCATCCCGGACCCCCCTCCCCCGCCGGCGTCCTCCGGCGCCGACGGCCCGGAGGAGCCGCCCGGGCCGGGAGGGCACCCTCCAGATCTTCGAGGACGAACGGGCCGACCTGGACTCCCAGCGCGGCGAACTCCTCGCCGCGGGCGTCCCCGTCGACTACCCGGAGCCGGTCGCCGCCGCCTGGAACATGTCCCTCGGACGGCTGGCCGAGCGCCACGCGGGGGCCCACCAACTGCTGCAGGTGTGCTCCTTCTCGGATGGAGCAGGACCGCCTCCACGGCCGGCCGGTTCGCGGTCTCCGCCGCGGCGAGGAGGTCCCAGGCGCGTTGTGCCGCCGGTAAGGAGGGGCCCGGCGGAGGATGCCCGTCGAGCGTCTCGACCAGGGCCCGCAGCAGGACCAGCCGCCGGCTGCGCTGGCCGGACCGCAGCACCGCGACGGTGTCCCGGCCGCCGCCCCGGGCGAGGTCCACGAGATGCTCCGTCGTCAGCCGGTGACGGGCCGGAGCGGGGGTCGACGGGCCGGGGTCGGGCCCGGTTCCCCCGGTTCCCCCCACGGAGGAGGCGGCTCCCTGGTCCGACACGGTTCTCCTCACCACGGACCGGCCCGGGGCACTCGGGCCACGTCAGCAGCCGACCGACGAGTTGTCCAGGGTCGGCGGTTCGTCGACGAGCGCGAGCAGACGGCGGGCCTCCTCGACGAGCCCGGCGGACGCGAGGGAGCCGACGGCTGCCAGCGGCACTTCCGAGAGATCCACCAGCTCGGTCTCGACATCGGGTGCCGACAGATCCACAGCTCGTCCCCCTTGTCAGACCGGCGGCACAGGCGTCCCCCTTCATGGTTACGCATTCCAGGGGCTTGCGAAAGATGGTGGCCCGCCAGGAGCGCCACAAATGGCCAATGCCGGCACCGAGCCGTCAGGGGTCGATCAGACCCGCCCGGATGGCGTAACGGGTGAGTTCGAGACGGTCGCGCATGCCCAGCTTCCGGAGGAGGTTGGCGCGGTGCCGCTCGACCGTCTTCGCGCTGATGAAGAGGAGCACGCCGATCTCCTTCGACGTGTGGCCCTCGGCGACGAGTTTGAGGATCTCCTCCTCGCGTTCGGTGATGGGCCGCTCGGGCAGCCCCTCGATGCCGTACCCCAGGTGCAGCCGCTCGAGGTAGGAGCGTACGAGCGCCCGTTCCGCGCCCGGGTAGATGAAGGGTTCGTCACGCATGACCGCCCGGCACGCCTCGACGAGGTCGCGGTCGGCGACCGACTTCAGGACGTAGCCGCCGGCGCCGGCCCTGAGGGCCTCGAAGAAGTACTGCTCGTTGTCGTACATGGTGAGGATGAGGATGCGCAGGCCGGGGAGGCGGCGGGAGAGTTCCCGGGCCGCCTGGAGCCCGGTGGTGCGGGGCATCGCGATGT
Source organism: Streptomyces sp. NPDC088812 (assembly GCF_044750285.1). Lineage (NCBI taxonomy): Bacteria > Bacillati > Actinomycetota > Actinomycetes > Kitasatosporales > Streptomycetaceae > Streptomyces > Streptomyces sp. NPDC088812. Next base: position 150,593 of record NZ_JBIVJP010000023.1, read on the forward strand.
CGAGGACGGCCAGGTCGATGTCGCCGGCCCGGGCCCGCTCGACGGCCTCGGCCCCGTCCCCGGCCTCGGCCACGACCGTCAGGTCGGGTTCACCGTCGAGGATGAGCCGCACCCCCCGGCGCACCAGTGTGTGGTCGTCGGCGAGCAGCACACGGACCGGCGGGACCGGAGGTACGGGCGAGACAGGAGGAGGAGGCGCGGCCGAAGCTGCGGGCGGAGCCAGGTCCGCCGGAGCCAGGTCCGCCGGTGCGACGGGCGGGGCGGGCGCGGGCGGCGAGGCAGGCGCGGGCGACGGAGCGGACGCGGCCAGCGACCCGGGCGCGGGCGGCGACCCCGGCGCGGCCAACGACCCCGGCGCGGCCAACGACCCCGGCGCGGCCAACGACCCGGACGCGGACGCGGCCAGCGGAGCGGACGCGGCCGGCGGCGTGTCGCGGGTCATCGGCGGCCGCCGGGGGTGGCCGCGGGGCGGTCACGCAGGGCGGCGGCGGCCCGGAACCGGCCCGCCCCACGGCCGACGGCTCGGGCGCCGCATGCCGCGTCGGCGGGAAGCCACCCCTCGGTGCCGGTCCACGGGCCTTCCCCGGTCACCGTTCTCGGGCCCTCCCCGGTCACCGCCCTTGCGCCCTCCCCGGTCACTGGCCCCTGGCCCTCCCCTCTCCCGGCCCGCCCGATCCGCAGCCGTACGTCCGTCCCGCCGTCGGCGCCGGGCGTGAGGGTGAGCGTGGCTCCGACCAGCAGGGCCCGTTCGCGCATGCCGCGGATGCCGGCGCCCTCGGCCGCGGGGCCGAGACCGGTGCCGTTGTCCCGGACGAGGAGTTCCACACCGTCGGCGACCGGGCGGAGACTGAGGTCGGCGCGGTCGGCGCCGGAGTGCCGGGCGGTGTTGGTGAGGGCCTCCTGGGCGACGCGGTACAGCACCAGTTCCGTCTCCTCGGTCAGCGGGGGCAGGCCGCCGCGCAGGTCGCGCCGGACTGTCAGCCCGTGGGTGGTGAACTCGGCCGCGAGAGAGCGCAGGGCGCTCGTCAGGCCGAGCTCGTCGAGGACGCCGGGGCGCAGGCGCCGGGCGATGCGGCGGATCTCGTCGAGGCCGGCGCGGGTGGCCTCCTGCGCCTGGCCCACCTCCTCGCGCAGTCCCTCCGGGACGCGGTCGGCGACCCGCTTGAGCTGGAGGAGCACGGCGGTGAGGGTCTGGCCGACCTCGTCGTGGAGTTCCCGGGCGATGCGGTGGCGCTCGCGTTCCTGCGCGGACAGGGCGCGCGCGGCGCTGGTGGCGCGTTCGGCCTCCAGCCGGTCGAGCATGGCGTTGTAGGTCGTGATCAGTTCGGCCGTCTCCACCGGCCCGGAGACGACGGCCCGGGCCCCGGGGTGCAGCAGGTCGGCGTCGGCCATGGCCCGGCCCAGCCGCCCCAGCGGGGCCAGACCGACGCGCAGGACGACCGCGTTGACGGCGAGCAGCGCGGCCAGGCCCGCCACCACGACGAGCACCTCGCCGGGCAGCACGGGCGTGGAGACGGTGATCGGCCCGAGGAGCAGCGCGGTGGCCACGACGAGGCCGGCGGCGTTGAGGGCGAAGATCCGCCAGAACAGCGACATGTGCGCGGATCCTCCTCTCCCGGGCCCCGCCGTCCGCCGGGTCCTCGTCCATGGCACCGCCGTGACCAGCCTCTCCGTCCCGCACCGACCCTGTCCATCCGTCGCGACACCCATGTCGCCACCGTACGGGGGGATGGCAGCATGGCTGCTCCGGGCACCCGTGGGCGGTCGGCCGCGACGGGATCCCGGCCTCGGGAACACGACCGCACCGGCACCACGTCGACCACGACGTCGGCCCTCACTTCCACAAGGAGAAGAAACGTGTCTGCTCCGCGTCTTCGCACGACCCCGCTGCCAGGGATCGGCGTCCAGTACGACCTCGTGACGCGGGAGCAACGGCACCTGTCCGTGGTGGCGCACCGCGACGGCAACCGGACGGTGAGCGTGTACCGCGCCGACGACCCGGACTCCTGCGCCCAGTCCCTGCGGCTGACCGGCTCCGAGGCGGGCGCGCTGATCGACGCGCTCAAGCCCTCCCACCACAGCGCGAGCCTGCTGTACACCACGGACCTGGGACTGGTCGCCGAGCGCGTGGAGGTGACCGCGACCTCGCGCTGGAACGGGCGGCTGCTGGGCGACACCCGGATGCGCACGGAGACCGGCGCCTCGATCGTGGCGGTGCTGCGGCGGGCCGAGGCCATCCCGTCACCGGCGCCGGACTTCCGGCTGGCGGGCGGCGACACCCTCATCGTCATCGGCACCCGTGAGGGCGTGGACGCGGCCGCGGCGATACTCGGGCGGGGGTGAACCGGTGCATTCCTCCGCCGTCCTGCTGATCGAGTTCGGTTCCATCATCCTGGGCCTCGGCCTGCTCGGCCGGTTGGCGGCCCGTTTCCGGTTCTCGCCCATCCCCCTGTACCTGCTGGCCGGTCTGGCCTTCGGTGAGGGCGGGCTGCTGCCGCTCGGCGCGAGTGAGGAGTTCGTGGCCATCGGCGCCGAGATCGGCGTCATCCTGCTGCTGCTCATGCTCGGCCTGGAGTACACGGCGAGCGATCTGGTCTCCAACCTCAAGGCGCACTACCCGTCCGGTCTCGTGGACTGCGCCCTGAACGCCCTGCCGGGTGCGGTCGCCGCACTGCTGCTCGGCTGGGGGCCGGTGGCCGCCGTGGTCCTGGCCGGCGTCACCTGGATCTCGTCGTCCGGGGTGATCGCCAAGGTCCTGGGCGACCTGGGCCGGGTCGGGAACCGGGAGACCCCGGTGATCCTGAGCGTCCTGGTGCTGGAGGACCTGGCGATGGCGGTCTACCTGCCGATCGTCACCGCGCTGGTCGCGGGGGTCGGTTTCGCGGCCGGCAGCGTGACCCTGGCGATCGCGCTGGGCGTCGCGGGTCTCGTGCTGTTCGCGGCGGTGCGCTACGGCCGGGTCATCTCCCGGTTCGTGTCGAGCGACGACCCGGAGAAGCTGCTGCTCGTCGTCCTGGGCCTGACGATCCTGGTCGCCGGTGTGGCGCAGCAGCTCCAGGTGTCGGCGGCGGTGGGCGCCTTCCTGGTGGGCATCGCGCTGTCCGGAGAGGTCGCCGAGGGCGCGCACACCCTGCTGAGCCCGCTGCGGGACCTGTTCGCCGCCGTCTTCTTCGTCTTCTTCGGGCTGCACACGGATCCGGCGAGCATCCCGCCGGTCCTGCTGCCGGCCCTCGCGCTGGCCGTCGTCACCGCGGCGACGAAGATCGCCACCGGCTACTGGGCGGCCCGGCGTGCCGGGATCTCGGTCCGGGGCCGCTGGCGCGCGGGCGGGGCGCTGGTGGCGCGCGGCGAGTTCTCGATCGTCATCGCCGGGCTGGCGGTCACCGCCGGTATCGAGCCCTCGCTGGGCCCGCTGGCGACGGCGTACGTCCTGATCCTGGTCGTCGTGGGACCGCTCACCGCCCGCTACACGGAACCGCTGGCGTCGTGGTGGACGCGGCGGCGGGGCACGCCCCAGGGCCCGGCGCGGCCGCCGGCCGAGGTACGGGCCGGATCCCGCGTCGGGGACTGACGGCGGGCGGACCCGTCCGGACGCCGGTCGGGCCCGCCCCGGCGCCCCCGGTGGGCACGGTACGCGCGTCCCCGCCCCTCAGTCCGCCCCGCCCGCGCCCCACCCCTGGCGCCGCAGCACCGCCGACACGTCCGGGGCCTCGTAGTGCTCGCCCTTGAGGACCTTGCCGTCGGCGCGGCGGGCGATCCGGCCGTCGGGGCCCCGCTTGGTCATGTTGGAACGGTGGATCTCGGCTATCACCGCGTCGAGGTCGATGCCGTGCACCAGGGCCGTCCCGTAGGCGACGTAGACCACGTCGGCCAGCTCGTGCGCCAGCCGGTCCAGCGGGCCGCTCACCGACACCTCGGCGACCTCGGCGGCCTCCTCGGCGAGCAGCTCCCCGCGGTGCGCGGCGAGCCGGGGCGACACCTCGGTGGGCGTACTGCGGACGTCGAGCCCACAGGCTCGGTGGAACTCACGGACCAGGTCGGCGGGCGAGGAACTCATGCACCGACTGTAGCGACGCCCACTGACACCCCGCCCACGCCATTGACACCCTGCCCACGACCGTCCGCCGCCTGCCCACCGCGCGCGTGTGGACCCGCCCCGACCGGTCCACCGCGTGTGGACCCGCCTCGGCCGGTACACGGCGTGTGGACCCGCCCCGGCCAGTCCGCCGGGTGCGAACCCCACCCCCGTCGGTCCACGGCGTGTGCACCCCGCCCTGGTCAGTCCCCGTCCCGGCCTGGCAGGATCGCGCCCATGTCCAAGGTGTTCCCCCCTGTCGGCAGGCGCCGGGCCCTCCAGGGCGCGGCCGTCGGCGCCGTCGTGCTCGGGCTGCTGCTGTGGTGGCTGCTGCCCCTGGGCGAGGATCCGCCGAGCGGCTCGATCACCTTCAGCACGGGCACGACGAGCGGCGTCTACTACGAGTACGGCAGCCGTCTGCGCACCGAGCTCGCCGAGGACATGCCCGGCCTCGATGTGAACCTGACGACGAGCAACGGATCGCAGGAGAACGTCGCGCGCGTGGCGGAGGGCCGCGCGGACTTCACCATCGCCGCGGCCGACGCGGTCGCCACGTACGAGGCGCAGTACCCCGGCTCGGCCGCCCGGCTTCGCGGTGTGGCCCGGCTGTACGACGACTACGTCCAGCTCGTCGTGGCGCGCGACTCGGACGTCCGGTCCGTCGCCGACCTGAAGGGGAGGACGGTCGCGACGGGCCTGCCCCGCTCGGGTGTGCGACTGATCGCCGACCGGGTGCTCAAGGCGGCGGGCCTGGACCCGGCGAAGGACCTCAGCGCGGTGTCGGAGGGCATCGACACCGGGCCGGAGAAGCTGAAGCAGGGCACGATCGACGCGTTCTTCTGGTCCGGCGGGGTGCCGACGGCCGGGCTGGCGAAGCTGGCGGACGGATTCAGCTTCCGGTTCGTGCCGATCGACGCCGCACTGGTCGCCAAGATGCACGAGCAGGACGACACCACGGGCTACTACCGGGCCACGAACATGCCCGAGTCGGCCTACCCCACCATCCAGAACGGCGCCACCGTGGCGACGATCGCGGTGTCCAACCTGCTGATGACCCGCACGGACACCGATGCCCGGCTCACCGAGTGGCTGACCCGGACCGTGATCAAGAGCCGGGACGGCATCGGGGCGCACGTCCACTCCGCCCAGCTGGTCGACCTGCGCACCGCCATCTACACCGACCCGCTCCCCCTGCACGAGGGCGCACGACGCTACTACCGATCCGTCAAACCGTAGACCGGTCGGTCAAGCCGCCGGTCCGTCAAACCGTAGACCGGTCCGTCAAACCGTAGACCGGTCGGTCAAGCCGTAGAACGGTCCGTCAAGCCGTAGAACCGTCCGTCAAGCCGCAGGACGGAGCCTCTCTGCTCCAGGCCGTGGACGCGCCGGCCCGTGCCGTGGACGGACCCGGCCCCGGAAGGCTCAGGCCAGGGGGCGCGACCGCGGCACGGACACCGTCACCCTCAGCCCGGTGGGCTCGTGACGGTCGTAGGACAGCGAACCGCCGCCGGCCGCGAGCAGGGCCCGGGAGATGGACAGGCCGAGGCCGGAGCCCTTGATGTTCTGGTGGCGGCCGCTGCGCCAGAACCGGTCGCCGACGCGCGCGAGTTCCTCGTCGGTCAGACCGGGGCCGTTGTCCGTGACGACGACGGTGGAGGTCTCGCCGTCGGCCGCGACCGCCACCTCCACGCTCTCGCCCTCCGGGGTGAACTTCACCGCGTTGTCGATCACCGCGTCCAGGGCGCTGGACAGGGTGACCGGGTCGGCCCAGGCCGTGGTGGGCGGGCATTCGCCCAGCAGACGGACGCCCTTGGCCTCGGCCGTGGGCGCCCAGGCCGCGACGCGCTCGGCGGCCAGCGCGCCGATGTCGGTGACCCGCAGGTCGGCCTCGCTGTGCTCGGCCAGGGCGAGGTCGAGCAGGTCGTCCAGGACCTGGGCGAGGCGCTTTCCCTCGTTCTGGACGGAGGCGATCTCCTCGTTGCCCTCGGGGAGTTCGTAGGCGAGCAGCTCGATGCGCAGCAGCAGCGCCGCGAGCGGGTTGCGCAGCTGGTGGGAGGCGTCGGCGACGAAGGCGCGCTGCTGCTCCAGCACGTCTTCGACGTTGTCCGCCATCTCGTTGAACGACCGGGCCAGGCGTCTGAGTTCCGGCGGGCCGCTGGCGACCGCGACCCGGGACTTCAGACGACCGCTCGCGATGGCGTGGGTGGTGGTGTCCAGGACGCGTACGGGCTTGAGCACCCAGCCGGTCAGCTGGAGGGCCGCTCCTATGGCGAGCAGCATCGCGGCGATCTCGCCCGCGCCGATCACCAGCCACCCGTGCAGGATCCGCGACCGCATCGCGCCGGTGGGCGAGTCGGTCACGACGACGGCGACGACGTCACCGTCGCGGATCACCGGGGACGCCACCACCAGGCGGTTGCGCTGCCACGGCCACACCTGCCGCGGGTCGTGGCTCCGGCGGCTGAGGAAGGCCTCCTCGTACGCGTCCCTGACCTCGCCCGTCTCGGGGAGGTACCAGTCCCTCGGCGCATGGGCCATGGGGGTGTCGCTGCGGTAGAAGACACCGGCGCGGATGCCGTAGACCTCGTAGTAGCTGGTCAGCTCGCGGGCCAGGGTCGCGCGCCGCTCGTCGTTGGACGTGGACGCCTCGCCGGAGCCGGCGGGCGGGGTGGTGACGAACTGGGCGAGGGCCGCGAACCGCGCGGTGTCGTCGATACGGTCCACGACGACCTTCTGCTGCTGTGCGCCGGCCACGCTGACGGCCAGGGGCACGCCGAGCGCGAGCAGCACGGCCGCCATCAGCACGATGAGCAGCGGCAGGAGACGTGTGCGCAACGGTCCCCGCTACCCGGCCGGGGCGACGAGCCGGTAGCCGACGCCGCGTACGGTCTCGATCAGCGCGGGCATGCGCAGTTTGGCCCGCAGGGAGGCGACGTGCACCTCCAGGGTGCGTCCCGTCCCCTCCCAGCTGGTGCGCCACACCTCGCTGATGATCTGCTCCCGGCGGAAGACGACGCCGGGGCGCTGCGCGAGCAGGGCCAGGAGGTCGAACTCCTTGCGGGTGAGCTGGACCACCGTCCCGTCCACGGTGACGCGTCGGGTGGGCAGCTCGATCCGCACCGGCCCGAGGCTCAGCGCGCCCTCGCCGGCCTCGGCCGGGTCCTCGGGGACGGTGCGCCGGCTGACGGCGTGGATCCGGGCGAGGAGCTCCCCGGTGTCGTAGGGCTTCACCACGTAGTCGTCGGCGCCGAGGTTGAGGCCGTGGATGCGCGAGCGCACGTCGGAGCGGGCCGTCACCATGATGACCGGGGTGGAGGTGCGTTTGCGGATCTTGCCGCAGACCTCGTAGCCGTCCTGGTCGGGCAGGCCGAGGTCGAGCAGGACGACGCCGAAACCGGGGCCTTCCGGGACCAGCGCCCGGAGCGCCTCCTCGCCGCTGCGCGCGTGGGTGACGTCGAAACCGTGCCGCCTCAGGACCGCGGACAGCGCGGCGGCGACGTGGTTGTCGTCCTCGACGAGCAGCAGCCTCATCCCGGCCCCCTTCGGTTCATCGGTCGTACGGCCCCGCCCTGTAGACCCGGTCGTACACCCGGGGCGTTCGGTTCCGCGCGCGACAGCGGTGCGCACCCCCGTGCGCACCATGGCAGTCACGCTGATGGACGAGGACGCCGTCAAGTGCGTTCCGGTTGCGCGCCGCTTCCGTTATCCGGCCGATACGCAGGCGGATCACCGGTGCTACGACACGTGTCCGATTGCTATCGGATCGTGATGCTCAGATCTTTCTCAGATGTAATGACGCTGGTCGAGACTGGTTACTACTGTCCTCCGAAACCGAGGAGGACGGAGCCTGAGAGCGATGACCGAAGTATCGGTGGCCAAGGAAGACGCGGCCGCGCCCGGCGAACTGGTCGCCCTGAAGAGCGTCAACAAGCACTATGGCGCGTTGCACGTTCTCCAGGACATCGATCTGACGATCGAGCGCGGTGAGGTCGTCGTGGTCATCGGACCCTCCGGGTCCGGGAAGTCCACCCTGTGCCGCACCATCAACCGCCTGGAGACGATCGACGCGGGGACGATCACCATCGACGGGAAGCCGTTGCCCCAGGAGGGCAAGGCGCTGGCCCGGCTGCGCGCCGACGTCGGCATGGTCTTCCAGTCGTTCAACCTGTTCGCGCACAAGACGGTGCTCGAGAACGTGATGCTGGGCCAGATCAAGGTCCGCAGGACCGACAAGAAGCAGGCCGCGGAGAAGGCCCGAGAGCTGCTGGACCGGGTCGGCGTGGGAACCCAGGCCGACAAGTACCCCGCGCAGCTCTCCGGCGGACAGCAGCAGCGCGTCGCGATCGCTCGGGCGCTGGCCATGAATCCGAAGGTCATGCTCTTCGACGAGCCGACCTCCGCCCTGGACCCGGAGATGATCAACGAGGTGCTGGAGGTCATGCAGCAGCTCGCCCGGGACGGCATGACCATGATCGTCGTGACCCATGAGATGGGCTTCGCCCGGTCGGCCGCGAACCGCGTGGTGTTCATGGCGGACGGCCGCATCGTCGAACAGGCCACGCCCGACCAGTTCTTCAGCAACCCGCGCAGCGACCGCGCCAAGGACTTCCTGTCGAAGATCCTGCACCACTGACGCGCCCCGGCGCGCCCGACGACCTGCGTCACCCGCCTTTCGACGGCCCGTATCCCTTCGTCACCCGAAGGCACCACCCAAAGGAAGTTCACGATGAAGCTTCGCAAGGTCACCGCCGCCTCGGCCGCCGTCCTCGCCCTCGCCCTGTCCGCCACCGCGTGCGGCGGTGACGACAAGGACGCCTCCGGCGGCTCCGGGTCCAGCGGCGGCGAGAAGATCAAGATCGGTATCAAGTACGACCAGCCCGGTATCGGCCTGAAGGAGCCGGACGGTTCCTTCTCCGGTTTCGACGTCGACGTGGCGACGTACGTGGCGAAGCAGCTCGGCTACGACGCGGACCAGATCGAGTTCGTCGAGACCAAGAGCGCCGACCGCGAGAACGCGCTCGCCCGTGGCGACGTGAAGTTCATCGTGGCCTCGTACTCGATCAACGACGAGCGCAAGCAGAAGGTCGACTTCGCCGGCCCGTACCTGCTGGCCCACCAGGACCTGCTGGTCAAGGCAGACGCCGACATCGCCAAGGGTGCGGACCTCAACGGCAAGAACCTGTGTTCGGTGACCGGCTCGACGTCGGCGCAGAACGTCAAGGACAAGATCGCGCCGAAGGCCAACCTGCGTGAGTACAGCGGCTACTCGGAGTGCGTCGCCGGTCTCCAGAGCGGCGCGGTCGACGCGCTGACCACGGACGACTCGATCCTCGCGGGCTTCGCCGCGCAGGACAAGTACAAGGGCCAGTTCAAGCTGGTGGGCGAGAAGCTCAGCAACGAGAACTACGGCATCGGTGTCAAGAAGGGCGACACCGCCACCGTCGACAAGATCAACACCGCGCTGGAGAAGATGGTCTCCGACGGCTCCTGGGAGAAGGCGGTCGACGCCAACTTCGGCCCGGCGAACTACGAGAACGAGCCGGCGCCGAAGATCGGTGTCGTCGTCAAGTAAGGCGTCGTCACATGAGGCGTCCTCCGCACGCCATGCGGCATTCGCTGCCGTAGGTCCGGCCGGTGCTCTCCCGTCGTCCGCCCGAAGGGCGGGCCGACGGGAGGATGCCGACCCGACCCGGAATCCCGCGGCCGACGTGGGGTTCCGCGGGCGCGCCGCCGCCCGCCGCGATCACGGCGGCGGCGCGTCCGCCCTCCCTCCACGTACGCCACACACCCGGAAGCGCGGGAGATCGTGTTCGACTTTCTTGAAGGCTACGACGTCCTCGCGGCGTTCTGGATGACGGTCAAGCTGACCCTCCTCTCCGCCGTCGGCTCCCTGGTCTGGGGCACCCTGCTGGCCGCGATGCGGGTCAGCCCGGTCCCGCTGATGCGCGGGTTCGGCACCGCCTACGTCAACATCGTCCGGAACATCCCCCTGACCGTCATCATCGTGTTCACCTCGCTCGGCCTCGCCGACATCTTCGGCATGACGATGGGCGCGGCCGACGACTTCAAACTGCAGGGCTTCCGTCTCGCGGTGCTCGGTCTGGTCGCCTACACCGCGGCCTTCGTCTGCGAGGCGATCCGGTCCGGCATCAACACCGTGCCCCTCGGCCAGGCCGAGGCGGCGCGCGCGATCGGGCTGAGCTTCACCCAGACACTGTCGCTCATCGTGCTGCCACAGGCGTTCCGCTCGGTCATCGGCCCCCTGGCCAACGTCCTGATCGCCCTGACCAAGAACACCACGGTGGCGGCCGCGATCGGCGTGGCCGAAGCCGCCTACCTGATGAAGGAGATGATCGAGAACGAGGCCCAGACGGTGGCCATCGGCACGGTCTTCGCCTTCGGTTTCGTGGTCCTGACCCTTCCCACCGGCCTGCTGCTCGGCTGGCTCGGCAAGCGACTGGCGGTGAAGCGATGAGCTCGGTCCTCTACGACACTCCCGGACCCCGCGCCCAGCGGCGCAACGTCCTCCTCTCGGTCCTCTTCGTGGTCCTCCTCGCCCTGGCGCTGTGGTGGATCTGGCAGAAGATGGACGCGAAGGGGCAGCTCGAGTGGGCGCTGTGGGAGCCGTTCACCACCTCCCAGGCGTGGACGACCTACCTGCTGCCCGGCCTCGGCGACACCCTGAAGGCCGCGGCGCTCTCCATGGTCATCGCCCTCCCGCTGGGCGCGTTCTTCGGCATCGCCCGCATGTCCGACCACCGCTGGGTGCGCGTCCCGGCCGGCGTGGTGGTCGAGTTCTTCCGGGCCATCCCGGTGCTGCTGCTGATGCTGTTCGCCAACGAGTTCTACGTCCGCTCCACCGGCGTCAGCAGCGAGGACCGGCCCCTGTACGCCGTCGTCACCGGCCTGGTGCTGTACAACGCCTCGGTCCTCGCCGAGGTCGTCCGGGCCGGCATCCTCGCCCTGCCCAGGGGCCAGACGGAGGCCGCGTACGCGATCGGCCTGCGCAAGGGCCAGACGATGACCAGCATCCTGCTGCCGCAGGCGGTCACCGCGATGCTGCCGGCCATCGTCAGCCAGCTCGTGGTCATCGTGAAGGACACCGCGCTGGGCGGCGTGATGCTCGGGTTCACCGAGCTGCTGAACGCGCGCAGCACGCTGGCGGCCAACTACGCCAACGTCATCCCCAGCTTCATCGTCGTGGCGATCATCTTCATCGTCCTGAACTTCCTCCTCACCTCCTTCGCCTCCTGGCTGGAGGGCCGGCTGCGGCGCAGCAAGCGCGGCACAGGCGCGGTGCTGGCGCCCGAGGAGGTCGAGGACAATCCCGCCGCGGTCCCGGGCACGTACGGGACCGGCGCGGGCGGCACGGTCTGACGTCCGATCAAGTGGTGTGACCTGTACGGAGGCAGTGGCGTGCTCGCCACTGCCTCCGTCGCTTGACGCAAGCGGTGGCAATGGGTTGCATACGTTCTGTGATCGTGCACCCTGCTCCAACCTCTTGTTCACCCACGTCCCTGAGGACACCGTCGCGGGCAGGGGGCGCCACGCCGTGGAACCGGTGATCATCGTCGGAGCGGGGCCCGTGGGGCTCACGCTCGCCCTGGCACTGGCACGTCAGGAGGTTCCCTCGATCGTCCTCGACGAGGGCCCGGGCAAGGACGAGCCGCGCCTCGCGCGCACCGTCGTCCTGCGCCAGGACACCACGGCCCTCGTCGAGCGCCTCACCGGAACGTCCCTGGCCGGGGCCGGAGTGCGCTGGACCGGATGGCGGGCGATGCGGCGCCGGCAGGTGACGCGCGAGATCACCTTCGAGGACGACGGACCGGCCCCGCTGCACCTCGCCCAGCACGCGCTGACGGGCGCCCTGCGCGCGGCCCTCGCGCGCGAGCGGCTGGTGCGGATCGCCGTGGACAGCCGCCTGGACACCATGGAGCAGGAACCTTCCGGCGTCACGGCCCACACCCGGGGCCCCCGGGGCACGTGGTGGCGCGGGAGTTACCTGGTCGGCTGCGACGGCCCCCGCTCCACGGTCCGCAAGCTCCAGGACATCCGCTTCCCCGGCCGTACGGCGGTGGAACGGCACGCCGTCGCCGCGCTGCGCACGGAACTCCCCTGGACCGGGAAGGCGTTGCTGCACCGGATGCCGCCCTGGCGGACGTCCGGGCCGTTCGCCGGGGAGGTGACCGGGCGTCCGCTGCCGGACGGTGTCTGGCGGCTGGACTGGCTGCTGCCTCCCGGCAAGGACCTCGTCACGCCCGAGCTGCTGGTCGGCCGGATCCGCGAGACCCTCACGGGCTGGAGCGGCGAGACGGCCCCCGCGTACGAACTGCTCGACACCGGGGTGCACACGGTCCACCACCGGCTGGCCCGCCGCTGGCGCGCGGGACGGGTCTTCCTCGCCGGGGACGCCGCCCACCTGCTCGGCGCGCTCGGCACCCAGGGCCTCGACGAGGGACTGCGGGACGCCGACAACCTCGCCTGGAAGCTGGCCCTCGCCTGGCACCACGGGCCGCACGAGGGACTGCTCGACAGCTACCAGACGGAACGCCGCGCGGTGGTCGCCGCCCGGCTGCGCGCCGCCGACCAGGCACTGCCGCTGCTGCGGGGCGGCGGCGGCATAAGGGCGTACGTCCCCGGCTCCGGCCGCGGTCACGACACGCTGCTCACGGACGGTCATCTGGGCCGCGGTCCGCTGGGCGCGCCCGGCACGTACGCCGCCTCCCCCCTCGCCCCCGGGCACCTGGAGTCGGAGGTCTCCGTGGACACGCTCCCCGGCTCGCCGGTGGACGACGTACGGGTGACGGCGGAGGACGGCTCCTCCGTACGGCTGCACGACCGGCTGGGCCGGGGCGCCCTGCTCGTCCTGCTGATCGCACCGGGCACGGGGGTGTGGGAGCGCAAGCACTGGGTGGGCGCCGGGGTCATGCCCCGGCTCGCCGCCGCCGTGACGGCGCTGCCCTGTCCGGCCGAGCTGCTGGTGGCCGAGAGCTACCCGGGGGCCGCCGCCCACACGGTCCTGCTGATCCGGCCCGACGGCCATCTCGTCGCCGCGCTGGGCGGGGTGCGTCCGGCCGACCTGTACGCGGCGGCGGAGGCGGCGGTGGGCGGTCCGGTCGGCGCCGAGGCCGGAGCCGGGGCCGACGCCGGGGCGGGCGCCGAGGCCGGGGCGGGGGCGAAGTAGCGGTACGAGCGACGGCCCACGCGATCGACGGCCGCCCGCCGGCACGCGCTGTCACCGTGCGGTCCGCATGGTGACAGCGAGTTGACCGGTGTGCACCGGCATGGTGTACTCCGGATCGTGACCGACACCTGTGTGCGCCTGTGGCGGAGGGTCCATATGGACCTCGTCCGCTACGCGGGCTGCGTGTGTCGTCCGTCCTGCTGAATTCGCATCTTTTCTCCCCCTGCGCGCCCCGTCGAGCGCTCCCGCGCCGCCGCGCGCTCCTCCGCGAACGTTCCCAGGACGGTACACGTGTCTGTCTCCCCCTCCGTCGACCCTGCCTCCGCCCCTGCCGCCGCGCCCGTCGACGCGCCCACGCAGGCGGACCTCCTCGACTTCGTCCGGCGTACGGCCGCCGACGCCGATCTGATCGCCTCGCTCCCCCTCGACCCCGAGGGCCGCACCTGGGTGCGCCTGGAGGGGCCCGGCGGCAGCGAGGCCTGGCTGATCGGGTGGCCGCCCGGCACCGGCACCGGCTGGCACGACCACGCCGACTCGCTGGGCGCCTTCCTCACCGCGCGGGGCGAGCTGAAGGAGCACTCGCTCGCCGCGCGGCTGCCCACCGACGGCTGGAAGACCCTGGAGCTGACGGAGGGGGTGGACCGGGAGCGCCGGCTTCCGGCCGGAAAGGGCCGCGCCTTCGGGCACCATCACGTCCACGAGGTGCTCAACGAGTCCACGGAGGAACACGCGATCTCCGTGCACGCCTACTACCCGCCGCTGCCCCGCATCCGCCGCTACAGCCGCACCGGGCAGGTCCTGCGCCTGGAGCAGGTCGAGCGCCCGGAGGACTGGCAGTGAGCGGTGAGCGGCCCCCGGGCATCGACGAGCTGCTCGAACAGGTGCGTTCCGGGTACGCGCGCGTGGAGGCCCGGGAGGCGTACGAGGCCGCCCGCGCGGGCGAGGCGCTGCTCGTGGACATCCGGTACGCGGCCCTGCGCGAGCGGGACGGTCTGATCCCGGGAGCCCTGGTCGTCGAGCGCAACGAACTGGAGTGGCGCCTCGACCCGCAGGGCAGTCACCGCGCCCCCGAGGCCACCGGCCACGACCTTCGGATCGTCGTGGTCTGCAACGAGGGCTACGCGTCGAGCCTCGCCGCCGCCTCCCTGCACCGGCTGGGGCTGCACCGGGCCACCGACCTGGTGGGCGGGTTCCAGGCGTGGCGGGCGGCGGGGCTGCCGGTGACGCCGTAGAGCGGGGCCCCACGCGCGCGTGGGGCTCAGCCGGCCGGCGGGCAGTACAGCGGGGCGGTGTCCGCGTTGTCCTCGGTGACGAGGCGGACGGGTGTGGCCTCGATCTTGTCGGCCCGCTCGTTGCGGAGCAGGGAGATGACGTTCTCCACCGCCAGCTCGCCCGTGTCGGCGGCCGAGTTGGAGACGGTGGCGGAGAACCGGCCGTCCTTGAGCGCGGCCAGCGCCTCGTCGGTGCCGTTGACCGTCACGATCCGGACGTCCTTCGCGCCGGCCGCGTCGAAGGCCTGCCGGGCGGCGAACGCCATCTCCTCGTTGGCGACGAACGCGTAGTCCAGGTCGGGACGGTCCCGCACCATGTCCGCGGCCACGGTCCGCGCCGTGTCGGGGTCGTACATGCCGGGCAGGCTGGCGACGACCTCGGCGCTGTCCGGAAGCCGGTCGGTGAAGGCGTCGACGAGAACGTCGGAGGCGGCGCCGGGGGCTCCCGCGATCACCCCGACCGACACCGCGCGGCCGCCGGCGTCCTTCTCGATCCACTCGGCGTCCAGCTTCCCCACCTCCTCCAGGTCGACGACGACGGCACCGAGGATGTCGGAGGTGTCGTCGGGAGTGACCGAGGTGAGGAAGATCGGCACCCCTGCCTTCCTGGCCTCGGCGATGTCGTTCTCGAGGGCGTCGACGTCGACGGTCTGCACGATCAGGGCGTCGACGTCCGAGGCGATCAGATCCTCGATGTTGGCGGCCTCCGTCGCGGCGTCCTGACGCGAGTTCGCCGTGAGCAGCTCCACGTTGTTGTTGCGGGCCGTGAGCCGGACGGACTCCTGCAGACAGGTGTGGAACTCGGAGGTGCCGCCGTTGACGAAGCCGAGCGTGATCTGCCCGGTGACGCCGCCCGTGGACTCCTGCGGCGCCCACAGTCCGCAGCCGCTCAGCAGGCAGATGCCGAGGGCGGAGGCGACCAGCGGTCTTCGGGAGCGGACGGACACGGGCATGGCTGTGCGCCTTTCGGGACGTGCGGGTGAAGTGAGAGGGACGTGCGGGTGCAGTCGGATCTGCGGGTGGAGTGGGACCTGCGGGTGGAGTGGGGCGTGCGAGGTGACGTGAGATGTGCGGGCGGCGTGGGATGTGCGACGTGGAGTGGGATGTGCGGGTCGCGGCGGCTGTGCGGGCATGAGGGTCGTACGAGGCCGGGGGTTCGCACGGGACCGAGGGCTCCCTGCGGCGGCGCGACGGAGGCAGACGGTACAACCGGGCCGTCGGACCTCACCCTCCCGGGAACGCAAGGTAATCCTGCGCTCCGCGGGGGGCTCGTCCGGCGCGGCATCCCCTAGCCTCGAACGCTCGACGGGCGGGGCGGGCCGCTCCGCCCGGGTCACTCCGCCCGGGTCACTCCGCCCGGGTCACTCCCTGGCCGTGGCCACCGTCACCGCGCGGATCCTGAGCGCCACACGGCCGGGCAGCGCGGTCGCGACGAGCGCGAGGAGCGCGACCCCGGCGACGACCGTGACGTAGGCGAGGGGCGCGACCGAGGGCGCCGCACGCGCCGTCATGCCGACGCTGAACGCCGTCCGGACGGACAGGGCGACGGCGCTGCCCAGGGTCGTGGCGAGGAGCAGCAGGGACAGGGCCTCGATGCGGAGCATGCCCAGCACCTGACGGCGGCTCGCCCCGGCGAGACGCAGCAGCGCGAACTCCCTCACCCGTTCGGAGACGGACATGGCCAGCGTGTTGACGACGGCGATGGCCGTGAAGGCCAGGATGCGAGGTGCCGCCCATCGCGCTGCCCATGCTGACGAGCTTGGTGCGGGCCGCGGCGGCGTCCAGGAACTCGACCCGGCCTCGGGCGTCTCCGGCACTGACCTGTGCGCTGGTGCCGCGCAGCGCCGCGGCCACGTTCTGCCGCAGCCGCCCGGCGTCGACGCCCGCCTTCGGGACCACTCCGAGGTGGGCACGCTCGGCCAGGTCCCGGTCGACGACGACGTCGGTGACGGCCCGGGGCGCGGTGCCCGCGGTGAGCCGGTACGGCGTCAACTCGGCGGACTCCCAGGCGTGCCCGTGGGAGGGCCGGTCGGCAACCGGGGAGAGGGCACGGGTGTCCGTGCCATCACCGGTGCCGGTACTGCCGTTGCCACCGGGCCGATTGCGGTCACCGTCGGCGTCGGCGTCAACGGCTCGGCGAGGAAGGTGAGTTCCGGGATGACTCGGGCGACCCCGGGGGTGCCGGTGAGGGGCCGGCCGAGGTCGGCCGGGAGCCAGGCGCGCTCGGCGATGGGCTTGGCCTTGTGCTTGACCTTGGTCTTGCCCTTCTTGTGCTTGACGGTGGTCTGGTGGACGTTCTGGTCCCCGGAGACGACGACCGGGGCCGCCGCATAGCGCTCGGTCCGGATGGTGCCGCGCAGTCCCGTCTCCAGGAGGTGCCGCACGCGGTGATCAGGGCGGCCGCACGCATCCCCACTCGGGCCGTGAAGTCCGCACCCCGACGGTGGAGTCATCAACTCGGGAACGGCGAACGGCGGCCCGACGCCCCCGTCAGGGGCCGGGGCCGGGGCCGGAGGCCGGGGCCGGGGCCGGGGCCGGAGGCCGGGGCCGGGGCCGGGGCCGGGCCTGGCCTCAGAAGTCCCCGTCCTCGAGGAACTCCGTGTCCTCGCCCTCCTCCTCCAGCGCCTGCCGGACCACGCGCAGGGCCATGCCCTGGGAGTAGCCCTTGCGTGCGAGCATCCCGGCGAGGCGGCGGAGCCGTTTGTCGCGGTCGAGGCCGCGGGTCGAGCGCAGTTTGCGGTCGACGAGTTCGCGGGCGGTCGCTTCCTCACGCTCGGAGTCGAGCTGGGAGACCGCCTCGTCGATCAGCGTGGAGTCGACACCCTTGGTCCGCAGTTCCTGCGCCAGTGCGCGCCGGGCCAGTCCACGGCCGTGGTGCCGGGATTCCACCCAGGCGTCCGCGAAGGCGCTGTCGTTGATGAGCCCGACCTCCTCGAAGCGGGAGAGCACCTCCTCGGCAACGTCGTCCGGAATCTCCCGCTTGCTCAGCGCGTCGGCGAGTTGTTTCCGCGTGCGCGGGGTCCCGGTGAGCAGGCGCAGGCAGATCGCCCGCGCCCGCTCAGCCGGGTCCCCTGAAGGCTCCCCCTTCCCGGCCCTCGACGAGGTGAAGGTGCCTTCGTCCTCCGTGGACGGTTCCCCGAAACCGCGCCGACGGCGTCCACGCTCGCCGCGTGCACCGCCCCGGCCGCCGTCACCGCCCCGCTCGGCCCGGTCGCCACCCCACCCGCTCCTGCCGTCCCGGCGCCGGCCGTCGTCGTCGGTTCCTTCGCGGTCGGTTCCGGCGCTCCTGTAGCGGCGGCCGTCGGCCGTCCGGTCGTCGCCGCCCCGGGCGAGGCCGGCGCCGTCCCGGCTCCCCGGCTCCCGGGGGACGCCGGGGTGGGCGTCGTACTCGGCCCAGTCCGTTCGTCGTGTCACGGGTCAGCTCTTGGCAGCCGTGGCCTTGGTCTTGGCGGCCTTGGCGGCGGGAGCGGGAACCGTCTTGGCGTCGTCGACGGCCGTGCCCGTGGCGGCCGCCGCGTCCGCGCCCGGCTCGGCGGCGGGCTCCTCCGGGCGCACACCGACGCCCAGCTTCTCCTTGATCTTCTTCTCGATCTCGTTGGCGAGGTCGGGGTTGTCCTTCAGGAAGTTGCGGGCGTTCTCCTTGCCCTGGCCGAGCTGGTCGCCCTCGTACGTGTACCAGGCACCGGCCTTGCGGACGAAGCCGTGCTCCACGCCCATGTCGATCAGACCACCCTCGCGGCTGATGCCCTGGCCATAGAGGATGTCGAACTCGGCCTGCTTGAAGGGCGGCGCGACCTTGTTCTTGACGACCTTGCAGCGGGTGCGGTTGCCGACCGCCTCCGTGCCGTCCTTCAGGGTCTCGATGCGGCGGATGTCGATGCGCACCGAGGCGTAGAACTTCAGCGCCCGGCCACCGGTCGTGGTCTCGGGGGAGCCGAACATCACACCGATCTTCTCGCGGAGCTGGTTGATGAAGATCGCGGTGGTCTTGGACTGGTTGAGCGCGCTGGTGATCTTCCGCAGGGCCTGGCTCATCAGGCGGGCCTGCAGACCGACGTGGCTGTCACCCATCTCGCCCTCGATCTCCGCGCGCGGGACGAGCGCGGCGACGGAGTCGATGACGATCAGGTCGAGGGCACCGGAGCGGACCAGCATGTCCACGATCTCCAGGGCCTGCTCGCCGTTGTCGGGCTGGGAGAGGATGAGGTTGTCGATGTCGACGCCGAGCTTGCGCGCGTACTCGGGGTCGAGGGCGTGCTCCGCGTCCACGAAGGCGACCTGGCCGCCGGCCTTCTGGGCGTTGGCCACGGCGTGCAGGGTCAGCGTGGTCTTACCGGAGGACTCCGGTCCGTAGATCTCCACGACGCGGCCACGCGGCAGACCGCCGACGCCGAGGGCCACGTCGAGCGCGGTCGACCCGGTCGAGATGACCTCGATGGGCTCCTTGGACCGCTCGCCCATGCGCATGACCGCGCCCTTGCCGAATTGCCGTTCAATCTGTGCGAGTGCGGCGTCCAGGGCCTTCTCGCGGTCGGTTCCTGCCATGGGTTCCACCCGGTTTGCTTGAGTCGATCGCTTCACGTCAAAGACGCTAACGCCTGCCACTGACAATGCGCCCCGACGCCGGTCCGGCCTGTGGATAACTCGGTTGTCTTCCTACCCAAACCAGGACGAAATCCCCACCGAGAGCCCCGCCGGAACCCCAATGAGAATAGATGTTCGATTTTCGTGTCAAGCGCACCACGCGGCACACCGAGCACTGCCCGGACATGTACGCCCCGCCCCCCGACGCCCCGCCCCGCGACGCCCGACCGCCCCCGACGCCCCGCCCCGCGACGCCCGACCGCCCCCCGACGCCCCGCCCCGCGACGCCCGAGCGGCCCTCGATGCCTCGGTCCCCGGTCCTCGACGTCACAGATATGCGGCTCGTGGCCGCATGGCCCCGAGCCGCGTGGTCGCGGCTCGTCAGCCGGACTCCCGTTGCCGCCCCGCGATGCGTTCCCGTGACCTGGACCACAGTTGTCGCGCCCGCGTGAGCGGCCCCGGCCCCTCGCCCCGTCTGCGGTGGCCGTGCACCCGGGGGTCGTCCGTGACGTCGTACCGCTTCACGTACGCGCCCAGGAACGCCTGCAGTGTGGCGACCGCGGGGATGGCGATCAGCGCGCCGACCGCGCCGAGGAGGGCCGTGCCGGCGACGACCGAGCCGAAGGCCACGGCAGGGTGGATGTCGACGGTCTTCGAGGTCAGCTTGGGCTGGAGCATGTAGTTCTCGAACTGCTGGTAGACCACGACGAAGACCAGCACCCACACCGCGTACAGCGGGCTGACCGTGAAGGCGATCAGCATGGGGAGCGCACCCGCGAGATACGTGCCGATGGTCGGGATGAACTGCGACACCACCCCCACCCACACCGCGAGGACCGGCGCGTACGGAATGCCGAGCGCCTCCAGCAGGATGTAGTGGGCGACTCCGGAGATCAGCGCCATCAGTCCGCGCGAGTACAGGTAGCCGCCGGTCTTGTCGACGGCGATCTCCCACGCGCGCAGCACCTCGGCCTGCCGCGCGGGCGGCAGGACGGAGCACAGCGCGCGGCGCAGCCGGGGTCCGTCGGCGGCGAAGTAGAACGAGAACAGCCCGATCGTCAGCAGCCGGAAGAGGCCGCCGAGGACCTGTGTGGACACGTCCAGGACACCGGCGGCGCTGTTCTGCGCGTACCTTCTCAGCCAGTCCGAGTGGAGCAGGCCCTCCTGGATGTCCACGCGTCTGAGCTCGGTGTGGAACGTGGTGTTGATCCAGTTGATCACTGAGTCGAGGTACTCCGGGAAGCCCTCGATCATCTTGATGATCTGTCCCGCGAGCATCGAGCCGAGCAGCGTGAAGAAGCCCGCGACCACGATCAGCAGACAGAAGACGACCAGGAAGGTGGCGAGCCCCCTGCGCATGCCGTGGGTGGCCATCCGGCTCACCGCGGGTTCGATGGCCAGGGCCAGGAAGAACGCGATGAGGATGTTGGTCAGCAGACCTATGACCTGGTGGAAGGCCCATGTGCCCAGCTGGAAGGCGCCGACGAGGGCGAGCGCGAGCACCATCGCGCGCGGGAGCCATCGCGGCATGCGCGCGCCCGACGCGGCCATGCCGCCGGCCGGAGGCAGGGCGGGCGTCGTCGTGTCCGACGGGGAGGTGTGCGGGCCGGCCTGCCCGGACTCGTCAGTGGGTGCCACGGCTCAAGTCTCGCCCACCGCACCGACAATCGGAGCGCCCTCTGCGATCTTCACCGCTGATCAGTGCTTCTCCCGCGGAACGTTCATCACCGCGCACACCACGCGCCACACGTCCTTCGCGTCCCAGCCGGCCGCCAGCGCCTCGTGCACCGTCCGCCCACCGAGCTCGGCCATCACGTGATCGCGCGCGAAGGTGTCGGCGTAGCCCGTACCGAAGTGCTCCGCCATCCGCTGCCAGAAGACCGTCAACCGCATGACACCAGTATCCCGCCCCCGGGGGGTGGCCCCGGCCGTGGCCGCCTGCCGACACCGCTTTCCGTCCTACGGTCTGCTCCATGGCCGAAACCGGAGCATCCCCACTCCCCCCGGCGCCCCCGGCGCCCACCCCGCTCTTCCGCGCCGAGCACTTCGTCTGGCTCACCGCGCGCGTGTTGGAGCAGCGCCTCTTCGCGTACCACTTCCTCAACGGCGGCGCCGAACCCGCGGAGACCGCACTCGACGCCTACCGCAACGAGGACGGTGGATACGGCCACGCGCTGGAGCCCGATCTGCGCGGGCCCGTCAGCCAGCCCCTGCACGTGGTGCGCGCGCTGCGCGTCCTGGACTCGCTGGGCCGCTGCGCGGGCCGGCGCGTGGAACAGGTGTGCCGCTACCTCACTTCCGTCTCCAACCCCGACGGCGCGCTCCCGGCGATCCGTCCCGGCCAGCGCGGCTATCCCGCTGCTCCGTTCGTCCCGATCGTGGACGACCCGCCCAGTGAGCTCCTGGCCACCGGTCCGGCGGTGGGCCTCCTGCACGGCAACGAGGTCTGGCACGCCTGGCTTTTCAGGGCCACCGACTTCTGCTGGCAGGCGGTGGACTCCCTGGAGACGTCCCACCCCTATGAGATCCAGGCCGCCGTGGCGTTCCTCGACTCCGCGCCGGACCGCCCGCGCGCGGAGGCGGCCGCCGACCGTCTCGGCCGCCTGGTCCGGGCCCACCGGCTCGCCGTGCTGGACCCGGACCGTCGCGACACGCACCCGGTCCCGCCCGGCTACGCGCCCGGCGAACACCACTTCCCCCACGACTACGCCCGCACGCCCGGCTCTCTCGCGCGCGCGTGGTTCACCGACGACGAGATGGAGCGGTCCCTGGACTTCCTCGCCGCCGACCAGCAGCAGGACGGCGGCTGGCCGATCCGATGGCGCCGCTGGGCACCGGGAACCGCCCTGGAGGCACGTCCCGTGGTGACCATCGAGGCCCTGCGCACCCTGAGGTCTTACGGACGCCCCATCGGCTGACGCCGGACCACGTCCGCACCACGGCCGGCCGCCCCGCCCATCACCACCCCCGCCATCCACCACCACCCGGCCGCCACCACCCCCGCCGCCGACCGCCCCGGCAGCCTCCGCCGCCGAACCGTCACCACCACCCGACCGCCACCACCGTCCTCCGAGGGCCGGCATCCCGGCCGTCGCGCTCTCCCCCCGACAGGCTTTCCGCCCCTCACTCCCGGCCGGGCCGCTCTCATCCCCCCACGGCCCGCACCCCGGCCGTCACCACCACGGCCGCCGCGACGACGAGCAGGAACGGCGCCCGTAGGGCGAGCGCCACGGCTGCCGCGGCGAGCCCCGCCGTCCTCGCGTCCAGCACCAGCGCCCGCCCGTCGGCGAACGTCTGCTGGGCCGTGAGGGCGGCGAGCAGGGCCACGGGCAGGAGGGCCGCGAGCCTCCGCACCAGGGGCCGCTCGAGCACCCCGGCGGGAACGAGCAGCCCGGCGAGCTTGACGGCGTAGCAGCCGAGGGCGGTCGCCACGATCGCGATCCAGATGGTCATCGCCCACCCTCCTGACGGTTCCGCGTACGCCCCGCGCGGCGGCCCTCGCCCCAGAGGGCGAGCGGTGCGGCGAGCGCGGCCACCAGGACCGGCACACCGCCGGGCAGGACGGGCAGCAGACCGAGCCCCAGCACGACCGCGAGAGCGGCCGCGGCCCGGTCGGTGCGGGTCTTCAGCATGGGGGCGAGAAGCGCCAGGAACACGGCCGGGCCGGCCGCGTCGAGCCCCCAGGCGTCGGTGTCCCCGAGTGCCTCGGCCCCCAGGGCGCCCAGCAGCGTGGTGAGGTTCCACAGCACATAGAGGCTGAGCCCGGTGACCGTGAAGCCGATCCGCGCACCCCGCCGGTCGCGCTGCGCCAGCGAGACGGCCGTCGTCTCGTCGATCACCCACTGGGCGGCGAACGGACACACCGCCGCGCGCGGCAGGGCCAGCACCTGCGACAGGCGCAGGCCGTAGAACGCGTTGCGCACGCCCAGGAAGAAGGCGCCGGCGGCCGCCGTGAGGGGGCTGCCGCCCGCCGCGAGCGCCCCGACGAGCGCGAACTGGGACGCGCCCGTGAACACCAGCAGGCTGAGCGCACAGCTCTGCCACACGGTGAGGCCGCTGCCCGCCGAGGTCACCCCGAAGGCGAACCCGGAGAGGCCGACGGCGACCCCGACGCCGAGGGCGTCCCGTACGACGGCGGCGTCGGGCCTGCCGTGCCGGCGGCCGCCGCCGGTGTCCGGGCGAGCTGTCTGTCGTGCTTTTCCTGCCTGTTCTGCCACGCGTCGGACGGTAGGAGCGGTCACCGCCGCGCGTCTTGTACGTTCTTGCGCTCGCGCTGGTAGGCGCCCGGCGGCACTCCCACGATCCGGGCGAAGTGACGGTTGAGGTGCGGCTGGTCCGTGAACCCCACCGCGAGCGCCGCCTCCGCGGGTGCCCTGCCCGCTTCCAGCAGCCGCCGCGCCCGACGGACCCGCGCGTCGGTGAGCCAGGTGTGGGGCGGCATCCCGTAGGTGTCGCGGAATGCGCGCAGCAGCGCGAACGGACCGGTCTCCAGCTCCCGCGCGAGCTGCTCCAACGTCGGCGGGTCGGCCATCCGCTCCTCCAGCACGGCACGCGCGCGTACGGCGACCAGGCCCCCGGCCGTAGGCACCCGCCGAACGGGCAGTGACCCGCCGTTCGACCGCAGCAGCCGCGTCACGGCCACGCGCAGCAGCGTGTCGGCGGCCAGCGCGTTGCCCTCGTCGGCGGCCCGCAGCACCTGGTGCACCAGCCGGACGGCCTGCGGATCGTCGAGCACCGGGCGCACGAAGCCCGGCGTGCCGCGCAGGCCGGTCGTCTCGGCGGCGATGCCGGCCACGACCTCCACGGAGGGGTACACGGCGCCGTACCGCCACCCCTCGGGGACCCCCGCCCGTCCGGTGTGCGGCGTATCGGGGTTGACCAGCGCGAGCGCGCCGGCCCCCGCGTACTGATCACCCCCACCGTGGTGGAAGACCTCCACGCCCTCGGCGATCCCGGCGATCACGAAGTGCTCGTGGGTGTGCCGCACGAAGTTCTTCCGCACGTACCGGGCGCGCAGCAGGTCGACCCCGGGCAGCTCGGCGTACCGCCAGTGCCGCGCCACCTCACCCGATCCCGCCATACCCCCATTCTGCGCACCCTCCGCCCGACCCCGCCCCCACCCCGCCCGCTCGTCCCCCTACCCCGCCCGGCGCGCCTCCGCCCGACACCCCCGGTCCGGCCCGGCGCACCCGCCCGTCGCCCCGCGCCGCACCCCCGCCCCGGCCCTGTTGTCAGACCTCGGGTGCACGATGGACGCATGGTCAGCAACGCGCACCGAGCCCTGGACGGCTTCTCCCCCGCGACCCGCGCCTGGTTCACGGGGGCGTTCTCCGCGCCCACCGCGGCCCAGGCGGGCGCCTGGCAGGCCCTCCACGAGGGCTCGGACGTGCTGGTGGTGGCCCCGACCGGCTCCGGCAAGACCCTCGCCGCGTTCCTCGCCGCCCTGGACCAGCTGGCCTCGACGCCCCCTCCGGCCGACCCGAGGAAGCGCTGCCGCGTGCTGTACGTGTCCCCGCTCAAGGCCTTGGCCGTGGACGTGGAGCGCAATCTTCGCAGCCCTTTGACCGGTATCCGCCAGGAAGCCGTGCGCCTGGACCTGCCCGAGCCCGAGGTCAAGGTCGGCATCCGCTCCGGCGACACCCCCGCCGCCGAGCGCCGCGCCCTGTCCACCCGCCCCCCGGACATCCTGATCACCACCCCGGAGTCCCTGTTCCTGATGCTGACGTCGGCCGCCCGCGACGCGCTGACCGGCATCGAGACGGTGATTCTCGACGAGGTGCACGCCGTGGCCGGCACCAAGCGCGGCGCCCACCTGGCGCTCTCGCTGGAGCGCCTGGACGAGCTGCTGCCGAGGCCGGCCCGCCGCATCGGCCTCTCGGCGACCGTCCGTCCGGTCGACGAGGTGGCCCGCTATCTCTCCCCGCGACGGAAGGTGGAGATCGTCCAGCCCGAGTCCGGCAAGGAGTTCGACCTCTCGGTCGTCGTCCCGGTCGAGGACCTGGGCGAGCTGGGCGGTTCCCCGGTCGCGGACGGCTCCGAGGGGGCGGAGCGCCCCTCGATCTGGCCGCACGTCGAGGAGCGGATCACCGACCTCGTCCAGGCGCACCGCTCCACCATCGTCTTCGCGAACTCCCGCCGCCTCGCCGAGCGCCTGTGCAACCGCCTCAACGAGATCGCCTACGAGCGGGCCACCGGCGAGCCGCTCGACGAGCACCACGCCCCGGCGGAGCTGATGGGCGGCTCCGGCGCGGCCCAGGGCGCCCCGCCGGTCATCGCACGCGCCCACCACGGCTCGGTCTCCAAGGAGCAGCGCGCGCTCGTGGAGGAGGACCTCAAGGCGGGCCGGCTCCCCGCCGTCGTGGCGACCTCCAGCCTGGAGCTGGGCATCGACATGGGCGCGGTCGACCTGGTCGTCCAGGTCGAGTCCCCGCCCTCCGTCGCCTCGGGCCTCCAGCGCGTCGGCCGGGCCGGCCACCAGGTGGGGGCCGTCTCCACGGGCGTGGTCTTCCCCAAGTACCGCGGCGACCTCGTCCAGGCGGCGGTGGTCACCGAACGCATGCGCACCGGCGCCATCGAGTCCCTCAGGATTCCCGCGAACCCCCTGGACGTACTCGCCCAGCAACTGGTCGCCATGACGGCGATGGACGCCTGGCCGTTCGACGACCTGCTCGCCACGGTCCGGCGTGCCGCGCCCTTCGCCGCACTGCCGGAATCCGCCTTCACGGCCGTCCTCGACATGCTCGCCGGCCGCTACCCCTCCGACGCCTTCGCGGAGCTCCGCCCGCGCGTGGTGTGGGACCGCGTCACCGGCACGATCACCGGCCGCCCGGGGGCGCAGCGGCTCGCGGTGACCTCCGGGGGCACCATCCCCGACCGCGGCCTGTTCGGCGTCTTCCTCGCCGGCGCCGACCCGAAGAAGGGCGGCGGCCGGGTCGGCGAGCTCGACGAGGAGATGGTCTACGAGTCGCGGGTCGGTGACGTCTTCACCCTGGGCACGAGCTCCTGGCGCATCGAGGACATCACCCGCGACCGCGTCCTGGTCTCCCCCGCCCCCGGGGTCCCCGGCCGTCTCCCGTTCTGGAAGGGCGACCAGCTGGGCCGCCCGCTGGAGCTGGGCCGCGCGCTGGGCGCCTTCCTGCGCGAGGTCGGCTCCCTGCCCGAGGACGACGCCCGCCTGCGCCTGCTCACCGCCGGCCTGGACGCCTGGGCGGCCGACAACGTGCTCTCCTATCTGAGCGAACAGCGCCAGGCCTGCGGCCACGTCCCGGACGACCGCACGATCGTCGTGGAGCGCTTCCGCGACGAACTCGGCGACTGGCGGGTCGTCGTGCACTCCCCCTTCGGCGCCCAGGTCCACGCCCCCTGGGCCCTCGCCCTCGGCGCCCGGCTCTCCGAGCGGTACGGCATGGACGCCCAGGTCATGCACGCCGATGACGGCATCGTGCTGCGCCTGCCGGACGCCGACCTCATGGGGCTGGAGCTGCTCGACCAGGAGCCGGTGAAGGCGGGCGCGGAGTACGACGCCGCGCAGGCGCCGGTCGGTGCGGCGGACGTCGTCTTCGACAAGGGCGAGGTCGACCAGGTCGTCACCGACCAGGTCGGCGGCTCCGCCCTGTTCGCGGCCCGCTTCCGCGAGTGCGCCGCCCGCGCCCTGCTGCTGCCGCGCCGCAACCCCGGCAAGCGGACCCCGCTGTGGCAGCAGCGCCAGCGCGCCGCCCAGCTGCTCCAGGTGGCGAGCGAGTTCGGCTCGTTCCCCATCGTCCTGGAGGCGGTCCGCGAGTGCCTCCAGGACGTCTTCGACGTCCCGGGGCTCGTCGAACTGATGGGCGACCTGGAGTCCCGCAGGGTACGTCTGGTGGAGGTCACCACCCCGGAGCCGTCCCCCTTCGCCCGCTCCCTGCTGTTCGGCTACGTCGCCCAGTTCCTCTACGAGGGCGACTCCCCGCTCGCCGAGCGCCGCGCGGCAGCCCTCTCCCTGGACTCGCGTCTGCTGGCCGAGCTGCTCGGTCAGGCGGAGCTGCGCGAGCTGCTGGACGCGGAGGTCCTCACCGAACTGGAGCGGGAGCTCCAGTGGCTGACCGAGGACCGCCGGGTGAAGGACGCCGAAGGCGTCGCGGACGTGCTGCGCCTGCTCGGCCCGCTCACCGACGCCGAGCTGGCCGAGCGCGGCGCGGAACCCGACTGGGCCCGGGAGCTGGCGGCCGCCCGCCGCGCCATCCGGGTCCGTGTCGCCGGCGCCGACCACTGGGCGACGATCGAGGACGCGGGCCGGCTGCGCGACGCCCTCGGCACCGCCCTGCCGGTCGGAGTCCCGGAGGCCTTCACCGAGCCGGTCAAGGACCCGCTGGGCGACCTTCTGGCGCGGTACGCCCGCACCCACGGCCCGTTCACGTCGGCCACCGCCGCCGGCCGCTTCGGCCTGGGCGTAGCGGTCACCGAGGGCGCCCTCCAGCGCCTCGCGGCGGGCGGCCGGGTGGTCCAGGGGGAGTTCCACCCGGCCGGCATCGGCCAGGAGTGGTGCGACGCGACCGTCCTGCGCAGGCTGCGCCGCCGCTCCCTGGCCGCCCTGCGGCACGAACTCGAACCCGTACCGCCCGCCGCCTTCGCCCAGTTCCTGCCCCAGTGGCAGCACATCGGCAAGGGCCACGCCCTGCGCGGCGTCGACGGCCTGGTGCGCGCCGTCGAGCAGCTCCAGGGGGCGTCCGTGCCGGCCTCCGCCCTGGAGAAGCTCGTCCTGCCGTCCCGTACGACCGACTACGCCCCGGCGATGCTCGACGAACTCACCGCCTCCGGGGAGGTGCTCTGGGCCGGTGCGGGCGCGCTCCCCGGCAAGGACGGCTGGGTCTCCCTGTACCTGGCGGACGCGGCCCCCCTGCTCCTGCCCGCGCCCCATCCGCTGGAGCTGACGGCACTGCACCAGTCCGTCCTGGACGCCCTGGCCGGCGGCTACGGCCTGTTCTTCCGCCAGATCGCCGACCAGGTCCGCACCACCACGCACCCCGAGGCGACCGACCCGCAACTCGCCGACGCCGTCTGGGACCTGGCCTGGTCTGGCCGGCTCACCAACGACACGCTCGCGCCGATGCGCGCCCTGCTGGGCTCGGGCCGCACCGCCGGCTCCACGGCCCACCGCGCCAAGCGCGCGGTCCCGCGCGGGCGCTACGGCTCACTGACGGCCGCCGCGCGGTCGGCCTCCCGCAACGGCCCTCCGACCGTCGCCGGCCGCTGGTCGCTCCTGCCGGCCCACGAACCCGACCCCACCGTCCGCGCCCACGCCGTCGCCCGCGCCCTGCTCGACCGCCACGGCGTGGTGACCCGGGGCGCGGTCTCGGCCGAGGGCATCGAGGGCGGCTTCTCGGCGACGTACCGCGTCCTGTCCGTCTTCGAGGAGAGCGGCCAGGCCCGCCGCGGCTATGTGGTGGAGGGCCTCGGCGCGGCACAGTTCGCCATGGACGGCGCCGTGGACCGGGTCCGCGCCGTCGCCAACGCCCGCGACCGGGACGAGACGCTGCCCGCCCCGGCCCCGGAGAGCGGCGCTCCCGACGACTTCGCCTTCCCCGACACCGCTCCCTCCGACGATCTCGGCTGGGACGTCCCCGGCCTCGACGGAGCCTTCGACTCCCCGGCGGCGGCCCCCACCGCCCCAAGCGGCCGCCTCTCCCCGCGCGACCTCGCCTCCCCCGGCGCCGGCGGCCCCCGCGGCGGCAACGGCTTCCCGTACACCTCGGAATTCTCCGACCGCCACCGGCGTACGCCCTCCCCCGCGTCGCGCGCCGTGGTGCTCGCCGCGGCCGATCCCGCGAACGCGTACGGCGCCGCCCTGTCCTGGCCCGAGCCGCCCACCGGCGCCGGGCACAAACCCGGCCGCAAGGCGGGTTCCCTGGTGGTGCTCGTGGACGGCGAGCTGACCCTCTACATGGAGCGCGGCGGCAAAACGCTGCTGGCCTGGCCCACCACCGCGGACGGCGAGGGCGCCGTCCGCGACGACCCGCGCCTGCACGCGGCGGCGGAAGCCCTCGCCGCCGCCGCCCGCGCGGGCTCCCTGGGCACCGTCACCGTGGAACGCGTCAACGGCGCCTCGGCCCTGACCGCTCCGCTGGGCACCTTGCTGGAGGGCGCCGGCTTCATCGCGACGCCCCGCGGCCTCAGACTCAGGGCCTGAGGCCGCCCGGCCGCGGCTCCGTGCCACCCTTGACCCATGCCCGAAGGCGACACGGTCTGGCAGGCCGCGAGGCGGCTGCACACCGCCCTCGCGGGGAAGGTGCTGACCCGTTCCGACCTGCGCGTGCCCAAGTACGCCACCGCCGATCTCACCGGCCGTGCCGTCCTGGACGTCACCCCGCGCGGCAAGCACCTCCTCACCCGCGTCGAGGGCGGCCTGACGCTCCACTCCCACCTGCGGATGGACGGCTCCTGGAAGGTGTACGCGAACGACCAGCGCTGGACGGGCGGTCCGGCCCACCAGATCCGGGCCGTCCTAGGCACCGACGACCGCACCGCGGTCGGCTACCGCCTCCCCGTCCTGGAACTCCTGCGCACCTCCGAGGAGGAGCGGGCCGTCGGCCACCTCGGCCCCGACCTGCTGGGCCCCGACTGGGATCCGGAGCGGGCCCTCGCCAACCTCCTCGCCGACCCGGCCCGCTCCCTCGGCGAGGCCCTCCTCGACCAGCGCAACCTCGCCGGCATCGGCAATGTCTACAAGTGCGAGCTCTGCTTCCTCCTCGGCGCCACCCCCTGGCTGCCCGTCGGCGCGCTGCCCGCCGACCGCGCGGCGAAACTGCCCGTCCTCGCGCAGCGGCTCCTGGAGGTGAACCGCGACCGCCCCACCCGCGTCACCACGGGCCGGCGCGGCCAGGACCTCTTCGTCTACGGCCGCGCACGCCACCCCTGTCTGCGCTGCGGGACGCCCGTGCGGGTGGCCGACCAGGGCGACGGCTCCCGCGAACGCCCGACGTACTGGTGCCCGAGCTGCCAGACGGGACCCGCCCCGGCCCCGGGCTCCCCGGCCGCCCGCCGTGTCCGCTCACACCCTGCCGTTTGACGCCCCACCGGTCGACGAGAAGGTCGCGCGCTCCTTGCGAGGCTGCGCGACCGTGCGCCCCCCACCGGACGCACCGCGCCCTTCACCGGCGCCGCAAACGGCCGAGGCCGCGCCTGCGCCACCGCCCACTCCCCATCCTCATCCCACTCCCCATCCCACTCTCCGGCACCGCCCGGCCGCCCCGCCGCCCCCGCCAGGCAGCCGCCCACCGCCCGTCGGCGACCGCCCCCACCGCCCGCCCCTTGGCCGCACAGTGGACCGGCAGCAGACTCAGGCCCCACCCCCCGGCGGCGACGGCCCCTTCCAGCACCCCGGCCTCGGGCACCACGGCGAGCCGCAGCACAGCCCACCACCACAGGACCCCGAGCCCGAGGCAGGCCACCCGGCCCACTGTCCGGCCCGCCACGGCCGTCACCTCCTCCCACCCGGCCCACTGTCCGGCCCGCCACAGCCGCCACCTCCACCCCGTCACCGCGGAACCGCCACGACCGCCACGACCGCGAGGACCGCCACCCCACCCCGCCACCACCGGCCCGACGCGGGCGGACCACTGCCTTCGCCCGGCAGGACGGCGAAGCGCCCACCCGTACCACCGGGAGGGCGCACCACCGTCGCGCGGACCACTCTTCACACCTCACATCACACGTTCTCCGCCTGGAACATCCAGTGATGCTTCTCCAGATCGGCGGTGATCCCGATGAGGAGGTCCTGGCTCACCGGATCGGGGTCCTCGGTGGCCGCGACCCGGTCCC
Organism: Streptomyces sp. NPDC088812; assembly: GCF_044750285.1. Classification (NCBI taxonomy): domain Bacteria; kingdom Bacillati; phylum Actinomycetota; class Actinomycetes; order Kitasatosporales; family Streptomycetaceae; genus Streptomyces; species Streptomyces sp. NPDC088812. Next base: position 181,500 of record NZ_JBIVJP010000023.1, read on the forward strand.
GCATCCGGGTGATCACCGCACCGAGCGCCGCCACCAGGGCGCCCACCGCGTCCGCGTCCTTGATCCATCCCTGGGACACCGTGTCGATGCCGCTGCCGGAGGCGACCGTCGCCGCCCGGCCGTCGGGCGACACACCGAGCGCCGAGGAACGCTCCGCCACCGCGTCGGTGTGCGTGCGGGCGCTGGCCACGACGTCGTCGAGCTGGAGGTGGATGGACCGGAAGCGGGGCCCGACGACATTCCAGTGGACCTGTTTGGCGACGAGCGAGAGGTCGATCAGGTCGACCAGCGCCCCCTGCAGTGCTTCGGCGACGGTCTTGAGATCGGCGTCGGGCAGCGGGCTCTTCACGGCGTTCATCCATACCTCCGGGTGGGTCGGCTCCCGTCATGCCCCTCCACGATGACCGCAGCACGCATGACCGGCAAACGGACCTGAATCAGCCCGAGCCCACCCGAACCAGAAAGCAGCGCCTGAACCGGCACAAGAGACCACGGTCCTCGCTGGCCCGCCCCGCCCGCCCGCACACGCACCGCACCCCGGACAGACCACCGCAGGCAAACACCCCGGACAGGCACCCTGGACGGACAAGGACCCATGCAAAAACCCCGACCGCTCCCCTCCGGCCTGATCCGGAGAAGCCCCGGCCGGGGCCTCACACACGCAGTGAGCGACTCACCCGCACTCGCGCCGTACGCCTCGCACACACCCGCCGGCCGGCACAGCCGCCGAGGGGCACCTCAGGCGGCGACCACGTCCACTGCCTCGGCGGGCGCCTTGATGGTCACCCGCTCCGGCGGCACACCGGTCACCGACACGGAACCCAGCATCGGACGAACCGGCGTGGGCACAGGCTCACTGGGGGTGGCCGCAGCGGACTGGGCCAGCTCGGCGAGGGCGAGCTCGTCGCTCACTTCCCGCATGAGCTCGGACATCCGTACGTCCAGCGCGTCGCAGATGGCGGCGAGCAGCTCGGAGGAAGCCTCCTTCTGCCCCCGCTCCACCTCGGAGAGATAGCCGAGCGAGACTCGGGCGGACGAGGAGACTTCGCGCAGAGTACGGCCCTGGCGCTGGCGCTGCCGACGCAGCACGTCACCCAGCAGGCGACGGAGCAGAATCATCGGTGGCTCCCTCCTCGGACCGCGTAGCCGCATCCTTCACGCCCCACCGTACCGCCTTGCGCTGCGGCCGTGCGGGGAGCGATGTCGTGTTCACTCAGGGCTGCAAACATCAAAACCCCCCGTTCTGTTCCGTATCCTGTGCCCGCTCATTCCCGGTCTGTTCGCCCGCGAGCTCCCTCAGAAGCACTGCGAGTACGCTCCGTACACTCTCTCTACGAATTTCCGCACGGTCGCCGTTCAACCGCAGGGCCTCCACTTTTCCGCCAGAGGCAGAACCGGAGTCCGCCCCTGACGGCCCGTCCACGGCCACGTAGACCGTCCCGACCGGCTGCCCGTCCTGGGGGTCCGGACCTGCGACGCCGGTCGTCGCGATGCCCCAGTCGGCACCCAGCGCCTTGCGCACCCCGGCCGCCATCTGGGCCGCTACCTGCGGGTCCACCGCCCCCCGGGCAGCCAGCAGATCACCGTCGACCCCGAGCAGCTCCTGTTTCAGGGCGGTGGCGTAGGCCGTCACCGACCCCCGGAAGACCTTGGACGCGCCGGGGACCGCTGTGATCTCCGCGGCCACCAGGCCACCGGTCAGCGACTCCGCGACGGCCAGCGTCCGACCCGTCACGATCAGTAGTCGGACCACGTCGGCGGCCGTGGAACTCACCCTTCCGTCTCCTGCGCCGCCGTCCTGCGCTCGGCGATCCCCTGCCTGCGCAGCAGGATGGCCTGTCTCACATAGTCGAGCCCGGTCACCACGGTCAGCACGACCGCCGCGGCCATCACCCAGAAACGCAGGGTGGCCAGCCAGCCCGTCAGCGCCAGGACGTACATGCCGACGGCGACGCCCTGGGTGAGCGTCTTCAGCTTGCCGCCCCGGCTCGCCGGGATGACGCCGTACCGGATGACGAGGAAACGCAGCAGGGTGATCCCGAGTTCCCGGCCCAGGATCACGATCGTCACCCACCACGGCAGATCCCCGAGCGCGGAGAGGCAGATCAGAGCCGCCCCCATGATCGCCTTGTCGGCAATGGGATCGGCGATCTTCCCGAAGTCGGTGACGAGGTTGTACGTCCGCGCCAGATGACCGTCGAACAGGTCGGTGATCATGGCCACGGCGAAGGCCGCCCAGGCGAGCGCGCGCCACGCCGGGTCGTAGCCGCCGTCGGCCAGCATCAGCGCGACGAAACCCGGCACGAGGACCAGCCGGAGCATCGTCAGCAGATTGGCGACGTTCCAGACGCTCGCCTGGTTGACGGCCGCGGCCGCCAGCTTGCCGCCCCGCGGCGCCTTGCCGACACCCGGGGTCTCGTCGTCGGCGGACGCGCCCGCAGCGGCCGCGGCGCCCTTCGCCGGTGAGGCGCCGCCCGCGGCCGATGCCGGGACACCCGTCATCTGTCCGTCTCCTCACGACACCCGATCGAGCCCGGCAGGGGCTCGGCCACCAGGTCGACACCTTCCGTACCGACCACTTTCGCCTCGACCATACGACCGACGGCCAGTCCCTCGCCCGACGTGAGCAGCACCTGGCCGTCCGTCTCCGGTGCCTGGTGCCCGCCGCGGCCGTGGACGCCCTCGTCGTCCACCGACTCCACGAGCACGCGCACGGTTTCCCCGAGGCGTTCCTCGGCGCGCTGCGAGACGAGTTCCTCGGCCAGCCGGGAGACCCGGGCGAGCCGCTCGGCGACCACGTCCTCGTCGAGCTTGTTGTCGTACGTCGCGGCCTCGGTGCCCTCCTCGTCGGAGTAGCCGAAGACGCCGATGGCGTCCAGCCGCGCGTGGTCGAGGAACCGCTCGAGCTCCGCCAGGTCGGCCTCGGACTCGCCGGGGAAGCCGACGATGAAGTTGGAGCGGACGCCGGCCTCGGGCGCCTTGCTCCGGATGGTGTCGAGCAGTTCCAGGAAGCGGTCGGTGTCGCCGAAGCGGCGCATCGCGCGCAGCACGTCGGGCGCGGAGTGCTGGAAGGAGAGGTCGAAGTAGGGGGCGACCTTGGGGGTCGAGGTCAGCACGTCGATGAGGCCGGGCCGCATCTCGGCCGGCTGGAGGTAGCTGACGCGCACCCGCTCGAGGCCGTCGACCTCCGCCAGCTCGGGCAGCAGCGACTCCAGCAGGCGGATGTCGCCGAGGTCCTTGCCGTAGGAGGTGTTGTTCTCGGAGACCAGCATGATCTCCTTGACGCCCTGCTCGGCCAGCCACCGCGTCTCGTTCAGCACGTCGCTCGGGCGGCGGGAGATGAAGGAGCCGCGGAAGGAGGGGATGGCGCAGAAGGTGCAGCGCCGGTCGCAGCCGGAGGCCAGCTTGACCGAGGCGACCGGGGCGCCGTCGAGACGGCGGCGCAGGGGCGCGCGGGGGCCGGAGGCCGGGGCGAGCCCGTCGGGGAGGTCCGCCGGAGCATGTCCGGGGAGCGCGACGCCGGCGGCCGAGTCCTGCCGCTCCGCCGGGCTGATCGGCAGCAGCTTGCGCCGGTCGCGCGGGGTGTGGGCGGCGTGGATGCCGCCGGACAGGATGGTCTGGAGGCGGTCGGAGATGTCGGCGTAGTCGTCGAAGCCCAGGACGCCGTCGGCCTCCGGAAGCGCCTCGGCGAGGTCCTTGCCGTACCGCTCGGCCATGCAGCCCACCGCCACGACGGCCTGGGTTCTGCCGTGCCCCTTGAGATCGTTCGCCTCGAGGAGGGCGTCGACGGAGTCCTTCTTGGCGGCGTCGACGAAACCGCAGGTGTTGACGACGGCGACGTCCGCGTCCGCGGCGTCCTCCACGAGGTGCCAGCCGTCCGCCTCCAAACGGCCTGCGAGCTCCTCCGAGTCCACCTCGTTACGGGCGCAGCCAAGGGTGACGAGTGCGACGGTACGGCGTTCAGGCATGGGCTCAAGACTACTTCGTCCGGCTGACAGCCCTCGCCGACGGGGTTGGCGATCTTCCTGCGCGCGGGGCCGACGGGTGTCGCCGGCCCCTCACGCGGCGGGTACGCCCGTCACCCGGCCTCCGGGTCGCCCTTCGTGTACGTCAGCCGCTCCACGGCCCCCGGGCGGAAGTCGTCGTCGATCTTCTTGCCGTTGACGTACAGCTGGATCGCGCCGGCGTCCCCGAGGACCAGGTTGATCTTCTCGCTGTCCTGGAAGGTCTTGGTGTCCCCCTGCTTGAGCAGTCCGTCGAAGAGCAGCCGCCCGTTGTGGTCCTTGGCGGAGATCCAGCTCTTGCCGTCGGTGGCGCTGACCTGGACGGTCACCTTGTCCTGGGGGGCGGCGGCGATGGCGCTGTCGGAGGGCTCGGGCGTCTCGTCGAAGCTCTTGTCGCTCTTGGGGGTGGGCGGGGCGGGGGCGCTGGTGGTCGGCGCGGCGCCGTCGGCGACGTCCGTGGTGCCCTCGTCGCCGCCCTTGAACGCGGTGAAGCCGACGAACCCGACCACGGCGACGATCGCGGCGACCATGGCCGCGGTCCAGTTCGGCCCGCGCCGCTCGGGCCGGATGCGCTCCGCCTCGAACAGGGGTGCGGCCGGCGTCGGCGCCGGACGGCCGCCATGGGTGGCGTCGAACTGTTCGATCAGCGGGGCCGGGTCCAGCCCGACGGCCCTGGCCAGGGTCCGGATGTGCCCGCGCGCGTAGACGTCCCCGCCGCAGGGGGCGAAGTCGTCCGACTCGATGGCGTGGACGATGGCGATACGGACTCGGGTGGCGGTACTGACGTCGTCGACGGTCAGTGCGGCCGCGATGCGCGCCTGCTGCAGGGCGCGGCCGATGGAGGGGCGGGCATCCTCAGGAACGTCTTCGAACGGACGCTCGTCTTCAGGAGAGTTGCCGAGGGACACGGGGGCGCCTTTCGAGCGTGTAGCCACCTGTGCTGGAGGTTCAGTCTAGGAGGGGGGCGAAAGGGAGGGGCAACCGGTCGGTGGGGCATTTACGCCATCGGAATGGCCGGACACCCCGATGACGGGCCAGGTGCGGAGCCCAGGGTGAACGCCACGCCTGTCCAGTCGCTCAACTTGACGTACGCCGAGGGGAAACGGTTGCCCACAGCTCCCTAACGGGTGCGTCACGAACGCCCGCTGCCCCCGCGAAGAAACGACTATCCTTCAGTTTCCCCTCGGATCACCGCGAGCACGCCGTCCAACTCGTCGGGTTTCACAAGAACGTCACGAGCCTTCGACCCTTCGCTCGGCCCGACGACACCCCGCGACTCCATGAGGTCCATCAGCCGGCCCGCCTTGGCGAAGCCGACGCGCAGCTTGCGCTGGAGCATGGACGTCGACCCGAACTGTGTGGAGACGACCAGCTCGGCCGCCTGGCACAGCAGGTCGAGGTCGTCGCCGATGTCCTCGTCGATCTCCTTCTTCTGCTTGGACCCGACGGTGACGTCGTCCCGGAAGACGGGCGCCATCTGGTCCTTGCAGTGCTGCACGATCGCCGCGACCTCGGCCTCGGTGACGAACGCGCCCTGCATACGGGTCGGCTTGTTCGCCCCCATCGGCAGGAACAGCCCGTCGCCCTTGCCGATCAGCTTCTCGGCACCGGGCTGGTCGAGGATGACGCGCGAGTCGGCGAGCGAGGAGGTGGCGAACGCGAGCCGCGAGGGCACGTTCGCCTTGATCAGGCCGGTGACGACGTCGACGGACGGCCGCTGCGTGGCGAGCACCAGATGGATGCCGGCCGCGCGCGCGAGCTGGGTGATCCGCACGATCGCGTCCTCGACGTCCCGTGGCGCGACCATCATCAGGTCGGCCAGCTCGTCGACGATCACCAGCAGGTACGGGTACGGCTGGAGCTCGCGCTCACTGCCCTCCGGCGACTTGACGGTGCCCTCGCGCACGGCACGGTTGAAGTCGTCGATGTGCCGGTAGCCGTACGCCGCCAGGTCGTCGTAGCGCAGATCCATCTCGCGCACGACCCACTGGAGCGCCTCGGCGGCCCGCTTGGGGTTGGTGATGATCGGCGTGATCAGGTGCGGGATGCCCTCGTAGGCGGTCAGCTCGACGCGCTTGGGGTCGACGAGGATCATCCGGACGTCCTCGGGGGTCGCCCGCATCATGACCGAGGTGATCAGGCAGTTGATGCAGGACGACTTGCCCGAGCCGGTCGCGCCGGCCACCAGCATGTGCGGCATCTTCGCCAGTGAGTGCATGACGTACCCGCCCTCGACGTCCTTGCCGAAGGCGACCAGCATCGGGTCGTCGTCCTCCGCGGACTCCGCCAGCCGGAGCACGTCACCTAGGTTGACCATCTCCCGGTCGGTGTTCGGGATCTCGATGCCGACCGCCGACTTGCCGGGGATCGGGCTGATGATCCGCACGTCGGGGCTGGCGACGGCGTAGGCGATGTTCTTCGTCAGCGCGGTGATCCGCTCGACCTTCACGGCGGGGCCGAGCTCGACCTCGTAGCGCGTGACCGTCGGGCCGCGGGTGAAGCCGGTGACGGCGGCGTCGACCTTGAACTCGGTGAAGACGTTCGTCAGGGAGGCGACGATCGCGTCGTTGGCCGCGCTGCGCGACTTGCCCGGGCCCCCGCGCGTGAGGAGGTCGAGCGAGGGCAGCGCGTAGGTGATGTCACCGGAGAGCTGGAGCTGCTCGGCACGCGGCGGCAGGTCGCGCGGCTCCTCGGGGGCCGACTTGGTGAGGTCGGGCACCACCCCGGTCCTCGACTTCTCCTGCCGGGGACGCGCGGCCGGGACCGGTGCGGTCGGCTCGCGGTCGCCCGTGCCCACGCCCTGGGTGAGGTCGGCGACGACCGGCGAGGGCGGCATGCCGTGCAGCACGGCGCCGTCGAGGTCGGCCGCGGCGGCCGCGGCGATGTCCACCGCGTCCGGCTGCCGGTCCATCGCGGGCTGCGGCACCGCCGAGCGCCGGGGCCGGCCGCGCCGCCGCGAGAGGGCCTCCTGCTCGGCGTCCTCGGGGTCGTACGCCTGCGGGGCGCTCGAGCGCCGACGGGGGCGCGCGGGCAGCGCCTCGCGCCACTGCTCGTCGTAACGCGCGTCGTCGTCCTCGAAGGCGCCGTACACGTCCGCCTCGGGATCGCGCAGCAGGCCCAGCCGCACCCCGAGCTGCCGCAGCCGCTGCGGGACGGCGTTGACGGGCGTGGCGGTGACCACCAGCAGCCCGAAGACCGTGAGCAGCACCAGCAGCGGTACGGCGAGGATCTCGCCCATGGCGTACGTCAGCGGGGTCGCCGCGCCCCACCCGATGAGACCGCCCGCGTCCCGTATCGCCTGCATGCCCCCGCTGCGGGCGGGCGAGCCGCACGCCACGTGGACCTGGCCGAGGACGCCGATGACGAGCGCGGACAGACCGATCACGATGCGCCCGTTGGCCTCGGGCTTCTCGGGGTGCCGGATGAAGCGCACCGCGATGACCGCGAGCAGGACCGGCACGAGCAGGTCGAGGCGGCCGAAGGCGCCGGTCACCAGGATCTCGACCAGATCGCCGACCGGCCCGCGCAGATCGGCCCAGGTACCCGCGGCGACGATCAGGGCCACACCGAGCAGCAGCAGCGCCACGCCGTCCTTGCGGTGGGCGGGGTCGAGGTTCTTGGCGCCGTTTCCTATGCCGCGGAACACGGCGCCCACGGCGTGCGCCAGGCCCAGCCAGACGGCACGTACGAGCCGGTACACGCCCCCGGTGGGACTGGGCGCCGGTTTGGGCGCGGGCTTCTTCGCCGCGACCTTCTTCGCGGGCGCCCTCTTCGCCGGGGCCTTCTTCGCGGCGGCCTTCCTCACCGCGGCCTTCGCGGGAGCGGCCGCCTTCTTGGCGGGCTGCTTCTTGGCTGCGGAGGGACGTGAGGCCATGGAGGTGAGATTACCGGGGGAGACGACAGCGGACACGCGTGCACAGTGCTTCACCCGTTCGTGTCGTCCCGGCGGGGGCGTGAAGCTGACGCGCGCTCAGCCGGGAGGCCGACTCCCGGTCATCCGCAACTCCCGGCACCCCGCCCGTCGATGGGATTCAGGTCTGCGAGGGCACCGACGCCGCCCCGCCGCCCGTACCCGGCTCCAGGGCGTCCAGGGCCCGCCGCAGGCCGGTGAGTTTGCGCTCCAGGTGTGCCGCCGTGGCCACCGCGGCCGCGTCCGCCGACTCGTCGTCCAGCTGCTTGGACAGGGCCTCCGCCTGCTCCTCCACGGCGGCGAGCCGCGCGGACAGCTCCGCGAGCAGCCCCGGCGACTCCTTGGCGCCGCCGACCGGCGCCTTGGCGCCACCGCCCTCCAACTGGAGCCGCAGCAGAGCCGCCTGCTCCCGCAGCTGGCAGTTCTTCATGTACAGCTCGACGAACACCGACACCTTCGCGCGCAGCACCCACGGGTCGAACGGCTTGGAGATGTAGTCCACCGCGCCCGCCGCGTACCCGCGGAAGGTGTGGTGGGGACCGTGGTTGATCGCGGTGAGGAAGATGATCGGGATGTCCCTCGTCCGCTCCCGCCGCTTGATGTGGGCGGCTGTCTCGAAACCGTCCATTCCCGGCATCTGGACGTCCAGCAGAATGACCGCGAAGTCGTCCGTCAGCAGTGCTTTGAGCGCCTCTTCCCCGGACGATGCCCGCACCAGCGTCTGATCGAGCGCCGAGAGGATCGCCTCCAGCGCCAGCAGATTCTCCGGCCGGTCATCGACCAGGAGGATCTTGGCCTTCTGCACCATGGCCCGCCCTCCTCGCCCCGGCAGTGCACCGGGCGCCGCCCCTGGGGACGACTCCTTTGCGCCGCCCTTCCTTGTGCCGGTCATCGTAGCCCCACCCCGACCGTCGCCACACCCTGTCACCGTGATGTCACTGTGCACGTTGCAGGAACGCGGCAGGAGGCCGGAAGGTTCCCCGGATCCCGCCGCGCCACCCGACCGTGACCACCCCGGGTCAGCGGCTTCCCGCCTCCCCGGGGCGCCCCGTTATGTTTTTCGCGGTCCTGCAAGAGGGCCGCTGGCCTCCGGGCCCGGCATGACTGTTGCCCCCTGTCGAAGGCATGACCTGGGGGGT